>CBDUNM010000001.1:0-127011 GCA_965368585.1 uncultured Chromatiales bacterium
TCGGTGGACAACAAAAGCCGCCGATATCGATGGCCTTGCGAAGCAGCAGGCCGGCAGACATTCCGCACGTACCTTTCTTCGCAGCGATGGTCAGCCCATGTGTCCTGGCATAGGCCTCAATCAGGGGCAGTAAATACGGGTAGAGCTGTTGATCCAGCGAGATCACGAGATCGGCATCCTGCACCTCTAGCTCGGGCGTTATTGGTTGCTGGAGCCAGTCAGAGGGTACGGACTGCCAAACCCTACCAGGGTTCCCGAAAGACGCACCGCCGAGGCCTTCCGATCCTGCATTTGCAACTATCGACTTGGCGACGAGGGCAATCACCAGAAGGATCCGTTGCGCACTCACTCCACCCGGCCTCGCTTGTTGTACTGGCCTCTTCCCGTTGACGAGACTCGATGAACAATGACATCGGCCGGCAGTAATGACTGGCCACTTTCTTTGGTGCCGGCGGGGATAAAAAAGAAGGGCGTTCCTACCCTTTTTCTTACTAGGATCACGGGACTCGGTGTATTGTGCTGCGCTAGGTCGCCAAATTCATAGGCTTGCGTCGGCGGCATACCGTTCATCGCCGCGGCATTCTGAGCGCTAATCGCCATGACGGAGAGTGTTGAAAAACCCAGGCGCGATGTTGATCAGGAATTTCGTCCTATCGCTAGACTCATTAAAAAATCTGCGATGATTAGAAAGACCGCGGCCAATGGAAATATCCCCATAACCCTGCTCCTGTTCGTGAACTGTAGAAGAAGTTAATGCGTCAATAGAACGCAGTCATCTCGATCCCTAAGCAGGCACCTTCTCGTGCATCGAGACGCGTGAACGCGTTCTGGTCCGCTTGGTTGCCGGCATAGGCTCTGGATGTGTTGTTCAACGGTATCCCGACGATCAATCACTCATCGGGATGCCATCTGGAATGGAGTCATTCGATTCGCCGATTGTGACGGACAACTTTTCGTGTTCATCCGCCCGTGATTCGATATTGCACCATATCCTCTTCGGCTTGACTGGCGTAGTTGCCGGTGGCCGACACACCCCCGTCCATGCAAGGCTCCAAATCCAGCTCCGTCTCCAGCGCCTGACGCTCGGCCAGTAAACGATCTTCCTCTTCTTGGCTGGCGAACAGGCCGGTCGCCGATACATCCCCATTGATACACGGTTCCAGGTCGTATGCAATCAGGTCGATATCCCCGGCGACGGCGCCATGCGCTGAGAAAATGAAAGCGGCTGCGGCTGTCGTTACGAGTAACTTGTTCATGGTAGGGCTCCTCTCGCAATGCAGAACGAAATTTCTGCTTGAGTTAAAGCCTACCTATCGACTGTAACTATCGGATAAAACTGCTGTGATTCCGTGTAATTTTTTGTAACGCGAGCGTAATCATCTATTGAAATTCGATGGAAGCAGCCATTTTGTAGCCGACGCCGCGAACCGTTTTGATCAGCATCGGCGTTTGTGCGTCGTCATCGAGCTTCTTACGCAACTTACCAATCAGTACATCGATACTGCGATCGATCGGGCTCCAATCACGGCCCGACAATAGTTCTAGAATGAAATCGCGCGACAAGACGCGTGGGGCGTGTTCGACGAGCGCGGACAACAGCTGAAATTCACGGGTGGTCAGGATGACCTCGTCCCCATCTTGGGAAGACAACTTCAGGGCCTCGAGGTCCAGTTGCCATCCCGCGAAACAGGCGATTCGGCGCTTGGGTGTCGGCTCGGATACCGCATTTGCTTCATGGGATCGACGCAGGACGCTACGCACGCGAGCCAACAGTTCGCGCTCGTTAAAGGGCTTGGTCACATAGTCATCGGCGCCGAGTTCCAGACCCAATATCTTATCGAGAGGATCGGTTTTTCCCGACACCATGATCACGGACAGGTGCGGACGGGCGCGGAGTTCCCGGATCAGCGTAAAGCCGTCTTCATCCGGTAGTCGTACATCAAGCAAGACGAGATCGACACTCACCGTTGCGAGCACTTGCCGCATTTCTTGACCGCTGGCGGCCGTGTATACCGTGTATCCTTCCTGCCCGAGATAGTGCTTGATGAGACGACAAATCCGAGGATCATCGTCAACGATTAGGATAGTTTGATCTTGTTCCATAAGCCCGATCCGGGGCGCTGTGCTAGATACCTGCGTGTCATTCTGTAATCCTCCGTATACATTGCCCCTGTCCCTCGGCCCCGACTCGTTTGTTTTATCTTCGGATGGCGCCCCTCTCCCACCATCGGCACTGGTATGCCCAACAATCCCTTTGCCCGGTGCGTGAGCGCTATCCACTACGTACGTTAGCGATCTATTGAACTCCCCGAATGGGTCATCACTTTTGTCATGTTATATAGCCAAAAATTCGTTATTCCGCCACTCGATGCGTCGAGCAGCGCTCTATCGCCTTCGCGAGTCTCACGCCTTTTACGTTGTCGTCCCTGCATCCGCAATGCGACATAGTTTTGTCGCCAATAGATTTGTCTGATTCTGGCAAAATTTAAGATCGAGAATTTATGTGAAAGAAGGTTTCTTTTTCTTTATATGCCTATAGAAATGATTTGACCTGACAGTTAACCTTTATCGAGTTGTGCGCATAGGGTGAAAAAACCAATCCGTTCTGCGATATCAACATCTTAATAGTTTATGTACCCGTGGGTTGAGCGCAAGATTCGGCGCCACCTGGCGTGTGACCGTCAGCGCCGGGGCTTCGGTTGGAAGCGGTGGAGTCGGCGGTGGATATATGAAACGCCGGGCGTCTTCCATGACTACCGAGTCTCGTATCAACCGCGGACAGTCGCTCCAGTTTGGTAGGCCCCATTAGCCTTGATGCGCAGTGTGCAGGGGCGCGCTGTGCGGGTAGCCCGCATGCTGCGTGCGGTGTGGCGGGAGCTGGAAACGTGGCCGCGGACATCTCCCCCCGGGCACGAAGGGGGAAACCCTGGAAACAGGCAAGAGGGTGTCCTGGCGGGCTACCGCGCCGGCCCTCGACCCTACGGTTTTTGGCCGCTTCAAAATACGGCGCCATCTTATCCGCAAGGCCGTGCTTCTCGGTCAGCGCCCGAATGCCCTTGAGGCCGTCCGTTTTCCAGTAAAGATTGGCCATGGCCAGTTTGACGCGCTTGCCAAACAGCCGACGCGCGCCATAATGGCCCCCACCCTCGTGCAGGAAGTTTTCTTCAATCTCCGCTTCTGAGCGAATTTGCGAGGCAACAATATGAACCTGGCCCTCATAGAATACGCCGCGTATTTCGCCGGTGGCGCCCTGGCGCTCGGCCTCTTTGCGCATGGCCGCCGGCAATTGCGCCTCCGTCGCTACGACCGACACCCGCGACCCGAGCAACAACTGACGGGCGATCCGCTGGCTGATTCGTTCTACTGCCTCATGCTCAAAGACGGGCGCACTCGTGGGGGCTTTATCACGGACAGAAAACGCCCCCGTTGATGTTTCGATACCTTCGCCGCGCCCTCGGTCGAGGCAGTAGCCCCGGTCAGCACGCCCGCATGGACGCTCGCGCCGTCACTGGTGCCGATGGAATGTCGAACGACGCTGACTGGGCGATCCAGCGCATCGGTCACTAGCGCGACCATGGTTCTCGACCGTACTTGCGAAACGGCGCCAGGACGTGCGCCGCGTGTTCTGGAGAGGCTATGCGCCCGACACCGGATCGGACTTCGCCGGCGTTGACCTGTTTATAGTTGAGCAGAAAACTATCCGTGTATTGGGATCTGGTCGCAGGTACTTCGGCGGGGGACTGAAGGTCGAAAGCCGTTTGCTGCGGCTCATCAATCGCGGGTTCCCGCTCCGATAGATTGTCGGTATCTCGCGTATACGTTAAGTATCGTCCCTTGTCGGCCGCCTCGGAATGGGCGGACTATCAATCCGCCGAGCGAATGAGGGTTTGTTTTGCTGTTCCTGAGGCTCAAATGATTTAACCGCTTCGGCTTGCGCCTGGCCGCCCGGGTCCACCCATGCACTGCGTTGCGATGCTGGGCCCTCGCTGGTCCAGGCACGCTGGGACTTGCCCTTCACTCAAACCATAGCTACGGCCATGGTTGTCCCTCCAGGGCGGCGTCCAAACGCACCTGGCCGGCGCGATCATCCCGGATACCGGTGCAACATGCAGACTAGCCCCCGGTTTGTCGTACGCTCCTATTCGTTCTGCGGATCAGTGTACGGGGCCAACGTGACCTGGTGATCGTCATCGGATCAGCGGCCACTATCACGCCCGGTGAATATTTTGAGTGCACCGGAGCGTGGAGCAACGACCGCCAGCACGGCCTTCAATTCAAGACTCAGCACTTGAGGGTCATCCCTCCCAGCACCCTGGAGGGCATCGAAAAGTACCTCAGCTCCGGAATGGTCAAGGGCATCGGACCTCACTTCGCGAAAAAGCTGATTCGTGCCTTCGGGGAGCGGGTCTTCGGCATCATCGAGCAGGATTCGGACCGGCCGCTGGAGTTGGAAGGTATCGGATCCAAGCGCAAGGAGCACGTGACCCCGGTGGGGGCGGAGCAGCAGGGGGTGCGCGAGATCACGGTGTTCCTCCAGTCCCACGGGACGCCGAGGTGATGTTCGCTGCACACAGTTTGCCGCACCGCGGCAGCGAGCGCATTCAGGGGGCCATACGTGCCCGGCGTGACAGCTACGCAAACCCCGACAACGGCGTACGCATCTGGCAAACCATGGCTCGGTCGAGCACTACGGTCGCGCAGTGGTAAACCGCAGCTTGATCGAGCTGAGCAACGGTACCCCGACCAATATCGTCGGTTTCCAGGCCGAAGACGCCGATCTGACCATCACCATCGATCATGGCGAGCTCGAGCAGGCCATGGTGGGACTGCGACATTCAAAACATGCGTTGTAATGAACAGCCGCGGGACTTCCTGCTCCAAGAACCGTCCAAGCGGACCGGGCCGGCCGTCTCCGGGCGAAGGTCAAAGACCGATCAGCTCCGCACGCACGCCGTACGCCATCGCTTCACTGAGCAGCATCCTGGCGCCGATTTCTTCGGGATGTCTCAGGTACCGAGCACAACGGCCGCGACCAGCGGCATTGCCACGAAGCCTAACAAGGTTTGGAAGGTGATGATCGACGCCATGCTTTCGGTATCGCCTCCCAGTTGCCGGGCGAGAATGTAGGAGGACGGTGCAGTGGGGGTGACGAAGGCGATCACGAGCACACCCGCTGCGACGCCGCTGAGGCCGGTAAGGGCGAGGAGCAAGGCAACGATCAACGGTTTTAAACCGAACTGGACAAGTGAAGCGGTCAGGATCGGTCTGACATGTCCGTGGACGGCCTCCGGTTTCAGTGCGGCGCCGACTGCGAGCAGGCCGAATGGCAAGGCGGCGCGACCGATGATCTCGAGGATGTGCTCGGTAACACCCGGCAGTCCGATGCCGGACAGACTCAGAAACCAGCCGATCCCGCTACCGATGATCAGTGGGTTCTTGAGCACCTGGCTGACGAAGGCGGTCGCGCCGCGTACCCGGGTTTTGCCCCAGATCATGAAGGTTGATATGCACAGCAGGTTGACCAGGACGATCATGAAGCCCGCAGCGACGGAACCCAGTGCCAGTCCCTCGGCACCGAACAGGCCCAGGGCGACCGCCAGGGCGATGTAGGTATTGAACCGGACTCCACCCTGGAATACCGAGGTGAATCCGGGGCCGTCCTCCGACTTCGATATCAGGTGAAGCAGCACCAGTACGAGGGCGGAGAAGAGCAAGGTGCCGGTCACAACCAGCAGCATGTCGGGCCAGGGGGCGCCCGCCAGCGACTGGCTGCCCAGCGTGTGCACGAGGAGCGCTGGAAACAGTACGAAGTAGGTCAGCTTCTCCATACCGGCCCAGGCCGCGTCGGCGAGAAAGCCGATCTGCCTCAAACCAAAGCCGAGCAGGATCAGTACGAAGATCGGCGCCAGCGCGACGGCAAAGGTGTTCAAGGCAATCGAGCTCCAGATTGAGGGAGTCCCCCGTTGTTCTGATCGACCGGGGTCACCCACCGGGTAGTTCTCCGGCTGCCAGTCGAAAGCTTCGCGCAGCCCGCGGAGCGCAGTGTACAGCAGGGAGATCAGGAAGATGCCGAACACCGGGGCGGGGCCAGATTATCGACGAAAAGCGGTATCCCGATCATGGCAGTACCGCGATCGGCAGGTTCCAGTGATCTCTACGTTACCCAGGCCCTTAATGCGCTATCTTTGACCTATCGGGCATGGACAGTCGATGTCCAAACTCTTTATCGTCGCGCTGATGACATACCTGCTGGCATCCGAGTTGGACGATGCCATGCTCGAGATCGGTACCGGGTCCGGATATCAGGTCGCTGCTGGTGAGCAAGCACGAGGATGGAGATACGCAGATTCGCGATGTGATTGATGTAGCGTTTGTACCATTGCTCGACGTTGCGGATGTACAAGCGAAATGAAACGCGGATTGCCCAAATCATGGGAAATGCGGTTTGTTCGGGCGGGGGGATACCCAGCCCAGGGCAAATCACCCCGAGTGCGCATTTTGCAGTGACAGTGAAAAACAACCAATCAATGCCAAGACGCGGAGCTGGGGTGTTAAGCCATGTCGATATGTAAACTCCCGCTGGCAGACATCGTCCTGCGATGCGGCCTCGCCGCTCTGCTCGGATTCGCGATTGGCCTGGAACGTACTCTGGGCGCGGGTGACAAAAGCCAGTCACATACCGGTCTAGGTGATTTCGTTTTGTATGGTCTGCTGGGGGCTGTATCCACGTTTATCGCCGTGGAGCTCGAGAGTGTCCTGGTGTTTCTGGCCGGCACCTAAGTCGTTGCGGTTTTGTTGTTCAGCGGCTATTGAAGGGACTTCCTGCGTGACCTCGGTGGTGATCCCGGCATCACCACCGAGGTCACGGCCGTGTTGACCTTCGTCCTCGGGGCGCTTGCCGTTGAGGGTGCGATTGCCGCTGCTATTGCCATCGCTATCGTGGCTCTGGCGGTGCAGTCGCAGGGAATGGCGCTTGGCGCCTTTACCCGCAACGTCAAGCGCTTCGAGCTGTAAGCAGCCCTGAAGCTCCTGGTGATCAGTTTGATTGTCCTGCCGATACTCCCGCAAACATCCCTGGACGAACACCTCCGCCTTCCGCTCGGCGAGGTTACACAGGTTCAACAGCGAGACCGGCGGTTGACCCTGGCACTCGTACCAGGGATCGCTTGTTAGGCTGGCGCACAGGTCAGGATATAAGTCGCTGAAAAGGGCGCCATTGGACTGCTGGAGGTGCAGTCCATCGCGCCTTCGGAGATGATTGGACGCAACCAGGGCAACAATTTGGAAATTGTCCAGACGGGCACAAAGCTGCGCACTGAATTTGGCGTTCAGGTGGTGTCGGTGATCCTGTCGGCGCTGCGCCCCTGCCAGGTCTGGTTGACCGTGGTCCTGGTTTCCCTTATCGGTTTTGTCGGCTGAATGTTGATCAATTTGTTCGGCAGCAGCGCTGGCTTCGGGTGAATCGGGTCGGTCGGCGGGCTGGCGTCCAGTACCGTCACCACACTCAGCTTCGCCCGTCGCAGTTTGGAGCCGCCGGCCCTGAATCAGCACTTCGCGGTTGCCATCCTATTGGCATCGACCGAGATGCTTCCGCACCTGCTGATGCAGATCGCGGTCGTCAACCAGACCCTGATGATGCGCATGGTGGTGCCGATAATGGTCACGGCCGCGACCGGAGTAGGTGTGGCAGTCTGGCATTTCGTCCGAGCACCTCAATCGATCGACCAATCCGCCGGGAGCGGATTTGAACGCCGCTCGCGGCGGCCCGAAGGATGGAGGGCAGGTTGCCCGGAATAAAAATAGGCCTCAATGCGGAACGTCCTCGTGACGACCGCTATTCTCGGACAGACTCCTACGTCGTAATAGCGCAGCGTTTCAACGCCGACGCCTGTCTGCCTGGCCAGCCGTGCCTGGACCGGCGGGGGCCCGGATAGAGCGCGAGTCGATGACGAATCGTTACTTCAGGAAAGACGCGGCTACGGAGGTTTCGCGCCGTGTTTGACCGCAAGTTCATCCCGACCCGTGATCGACTGGTGCAACATGCAGGCTAGCGTTTGGGCTTCGCCGAGCGCGTTTTATCCGCTGACCGCGGTTTGGGCGTGCGGGGATTTCTCGATGTCTTGGCCTTCGGTGCCTTGGGTTGCGCAGCCACCTCGCCGGTCTTAGCCAGTTGTTCGATCGCCAGTTTCTGTTTGCAAACCCAGGTGCGTCGCAATGCCTCGAAGGTTTCTTTTGGCATGCCGGCGGGCAGATCCACCGTGCTGAAGTTGTCGTAAATCTCGATGTGACCGATATAGCAGCTGTCGATCGCCGCCTCGTTGGCGATCGCACCGACGATGTTGCCGGGCTTCACGCCGTGTGCGTAACCGACCGCAATGCGGAACCTTTCCATCTCGACATCCGGAAAATCCTTCAGCGGGAGCGGTGTGGGGTCGATTGCGCGCACCTCCTTGGCTGCCGGTCGAGGCGCCGCGCGCACCGGTCGGTCGCTGCGTTCGGCCCTGGGTTCGCGTGGCGACTCCTTCAGCAGTAGCGGATCGTCGCCCTGCAGCAGACGCGCCAGTGCGGCGGCGATCAGCAGCGGTTCGGTATCGAACTCCCGCTCGAACTCACTGACCAGGCCGTAAAAAAGCTCCAGGTCCTCGTTGTCCACGGTGTCCCGGATGCGCTGCTTGAAGCGCGTCATGCGGGCTTGATTGATGTCGCTGACCGACGGCATCTGCATCGGTTCGATCGGTTGGCGCGTGGCCTTCTCGATGGCGTGCAGCATGCGCCGCTCGCGATGCGCGACGAATAGAATTGCCTCGCCGGCGCGTCCCGCTCGGCCGGTACGTCCGATGCGGTGCACGTAGGACTCGGTATCGTAGGGTATATCGTAGTTGATCACGTGGCTGACGCGCTGCACGTCGAGTCCACGCGCCGCGACGTCGGTTGCGACCAGTAGATCCACCTTGCCCTGACGCAGTTTCTCGACAGTCTTTTCGCGCTGAGCCTGCGGTATGTCCCCGTTAAGCGGTTCGCACGCATAGCCCCGGGCGGCCAGTTTCTCGGCCAGTTCAACCGTGGCCGTCTTCGTACGCACGAAGATAATTGCGGCATCGAGCGGCTCGGTTTCCAGTACGCGGGTCAACGCGTCTAGCTTGTGCAGGCCGCCGACCGCCCAAAAGCGCTGCCGAACCGTCGCGGCGGTTGTGGTCCTGGCCTTGATGCGGATCGTGTGCGGGTCACGCAGGTGCCGTTCCGCGATTTTTCTGATCGTTTCCGGCAGGGTGGCCGAGAACATGGCGATCTGGCGGGTGGGCGGCGTGTGGTCGAGTATCCAGTCGACGTCGTCGATAAAGCCCATACGCAGCATTTCGTCGGCTTCGTCGAGGACCAGCGCGGTGACGTTGTCGAGCTTGAGCGTACCGCGCCGCATGTGGTCCATGATCCGTCCGGGTGTGCCGACCACCACCTGCGCACCCCGCTTCAGCTGCCGTAGTTGCACCGTGTAGCTTTGTCCGCCATAGATCGGCAGCACGTGAAAATTCGGCAAGTGGCGGGCGTAGGTCTGGCAGGCTTCCGCCACCTGGATGGCGAGTTCGCGTGTCGGCGCGAGCACCAGGATCTGCGGGTGGGCCAGGCTCATGTCCGTCCGCGCCAACAGCGGCAAGGCAAAAGCGGCGGTTTTCCCGGTTCCGGTCTGCGCCTGGCCGAGCAGATCGCGGCCGGTCAGCAGAACGGGTATACTTTGTGCCTGGATCGGTGTCGGTGTCTCGTAACCGACGTCCACGAGTGCCTTGAGCAAGCCCTCGGGAAGACCGAGGGCTGCGAAACTGGTATCTTCTGCCGTAGTGGCCATGGCGTTGTATCCGCTGGTGAATGAGGCTGCGGTGCCGGGTCGATCACAGCAGGACGCGCAATTATACGCGATATTGGGTGGTTCCGCCGCAACGGATCGACTTCGCGTACCCTTCCGGGTTCGGGGCTCGCTCGCTTTCGGGCACGGTGCTGACTGGCGTTACTGAATAGAATGGTAAATTAACGATGATCCGTTTTTCGCTGTTTTTACTGACGGTGATCGCCGCGACTTCGGCCCTCACCGGGCCGACTTTCGCCGAGTCATCGGTCAAGCACCGCGTCGTTTATCAATGCAGCGAACCTGGCCCCGACGCGTATACGCATCTGTTGTTTTCGGTGGCTCAGCTGAAAGAGAAACACGGTGACGGCATCGATGTCGTGGTGACCTGTCTGGGCCCTGGTATCCATTTGTTCGCCAAGCGTCCACGGCGCGCCGTACCTGCGGACGCACTCGAAAAAATGATTTACCTGGATCTCGCCGGGGTCGAATTCCATGCCTGCGGCAACACCATGTCGGCGATGGGTTGGACCGCCCAGGATATGCACGATTTCGTGACCGTGGTGCCGATCGGCGCCGAGGATCTGATGCTGTTGCAGGAAAGCGGTTACGCCTACCTCAAATGGTGAAGCCTGCACGGGAAAGCCCGCGGTTGCGAGTTTTTAGAAGGTCATGATCTCCTGCCGAATGACGCGCACCGGTTTGTAGCCGAACAGCGCGCTCAAGTGATGAAAGAAAGCGTGCGTGGCCTGCCGGAACCAGGTTTCGGTTAGTGCTTCCTCTACGCTTTGGTACCGCTCGATGAGCGGCTGATCTCCGCGCTTGGCCGCCTCGGCTCCGATCATACCGAGCCACATTCGGCTGGCACCCATCATAAAATGCGGCCACTCACGTTGAATGTCGGCGGGCCAGCCGGGGTCGCTCGTCCCGGTCAGCCTGGCACGCTGTTCGGACGGAACCTGGTCGGAGACGACCTGGCGCAACAGATTGGCGGAGCGCAGTACTTCGAGTAGAGGGTCGGATTCCACCTCTGTCCTGATCCGTCTGGCCGTGTCGATCGTCGCGTAGAAGATGAAGCTGAACTGGTGCCCGGTCGCATCGCGCGCCCAGCGCCGGTGAAAACGCCACAACGGCAGCCGATCCTCGAACCGGAGCAGGATTGGTGCGATCAACTGGTCCGCGATCAAGGGGTCGATAAACGACTGGGTTTCGTCGTCGGCGTCGCGGTGCAGTTGAAAACGGATATACCACCAATAGGTCTGCTCAGCTGACCGTGTCGACGGCTCCGCGGCAGGCGCGGGCGCTGGTGCATCGGATCTGTCGGGGGGCAGCGAAGTGCAACCGCTGATGGCGACCATGCAGGGCAGGATTAACAGATAAAACCGGGTCTTGAACATCGTGATCGCTCGGTAATAGGTCTGCAGGGTTAGCGGTGCGGTGTGAAAGAACTGTAAAGGCCTTGCGTCGGTAGCGCGGGGTACAGTAACGATTCGGGCTTCCGCTTGCGGGTTCACAATTCGGGATTTTGTTGGTTCAATGGCGACGCTCAGCGCGCGACGTTGCTCAAGCTTTGCCGCCTTCCGGCACGCGCCCTCACTGGCCCGCCTGCGATGGGCACGAGGACGCCAGTACTGCTTATTGCGCACGCGCAGTCAAAACAATACGGAACAAATCATGCAGCAGCCGCGTATTGGCCGGAAGGTGTTCAAGTTTGGGGTACTCACCCTGCCGTCGCTCGGGTGGGCGCTGCTCGTCGGCGCCGCGACAGGCGAGCCGTGGGTGCCGGGAGGCATCAGCTTGGAGCGCCCGTACCAGGGGTTCGTGGGGCCACAGGCGTGCGCCGAGTGCCACGCGGACCAGGTCGCAGCGCACAGCGGGACCGCACACGCGCTCGCTTCCATGGCCGCCACCGAAGCAACCGTCCTAGGGAGCTTTGCTGACGGTAGAAACCGGTTAACGACCCGGTTTCCGGGTCATGATCTGCTGATGGAAAAATCCCGTGGCGGATTGCATCAGAGCCTGGTCTATCGGGCGCCCGATCGGGATGTGCGGATCCGATCGGGTGAATTCGCCATCGTATTGGGGTGGGTGAAAGGTCAGACCTATCTCTATTGGCGCGACGACCTGTTGTGCCAGTTGCCCGCCTCGTATACCAATAGTGCCGACGCGTGGGCCTACAGTCCGGGTTATCCGGAGGGGTGGCCCTATTTTGATCGAGTGATCAAGCCGGAATGCATGGAATGTCACGCCACCGTGTTCGAAGCGGTCTTGCCCGACAAACTGGTCAAAACCGATAGGACGATCCTCGGCGTGACCTGTGAGAGCTGTCATGGTCCCGGCGAGGCGCACGTACGCCACCACCAGCGTTATCCGGCCCTGACCGAGGCGGCCCATATGCCTCGCATCACGGCGCTGTCTCGCGCGCAGCAGGTGGAAACCTGTGGTTACTGTCACTCCGGAATCAAACCCGAATCGCGCCGACGCCCCGCCTGGACCTTTCGTCCAGGGGACCGGTTGCACGAATTCTTCGAACTCAAGGCTGACGACAGGCAACCGACGCCTGAAGTGCACGGCAATCAGATGGGTCTGCTGCGGCAAAGCCGGTGCTACACGGAAAGCCCCGAGCTGGTTTGCACCAGTTGCCACGACCCTCACCAACACCAGCGCGGACGACTGGAGGATTTTGCGGCGCGCTGTATCGCTTGCCATAGCGACATCGATGAACACGCCGAGCCAGCATCCGGGAAAGAACTAATCGCCGACTGCGTGGATTGCCACATGCCGTTGATTGACTCCAAGCTGATTAATGTCACGCAAGGGGGAAAGCGGCATCGGTTCGCCGTCCGCAGTCATCGAATCAAGGTTTATTGACCGGCCCCGCCGGTCGCGGCAGTCAGTTCGGGTTCTGGTAAAAAACATACGGTGTGGAGTAGTCGCTGAATTCGAAATCGACTTTGCGTTCGTCAGAATCCTTGCTGCCGTTCAGGTTGAGGTCCAGTATCCCGTAACCGAAACGATAGGGTCGAGGCGCACTGCCCTGTGTCGCGACGGCGGTGGACAGTTTATCGATTTCGACAAAGCGCCGGACGAGCTTGTCGCCCGCGTATATCTCCAATACGCCGTTGGTTTCCGTCCAGTTCTGAATGGCGCGGCCAAACTTGTTCTGGGTTTCCTGCGTGCCGGCGCTGAGCAGGATCAGCAGCGCTGCCATGGTTGAAATGCGGAATTGGTCCCCGGAACGAAGCCCCTTGATGAGACGAAGGGCGGCAGTATGCCGATGTCAGGCGAGGGCGCAAAAAAAACCCGCGAGATGCGCGGGTTAATTATATCCAAACAGTCAGGAGGAGTGAGACATGAAACCCCGTTAACCCTGCAACCCTTCAGCGATAGGCACGAACTTCAATCCAGATCTCGTGTTCCATAGTCCAGGATTACAGCTCTATTCACATTGATATCGCTCAACTTTATCGGCAATTGCCGAAGGAATGTCGGCTCAACACCCGGATGGCACCAGGACGATTCCGGCGAAACTGGTTGCGGTAGCGGCGGCGTTGTCCTGACAGGCTTGCACATGAACCTCGATCGCGAAATCAAAGAAGCCGGCGCATCCAACGAGCGGTAAGGCGGCAGCGAGCGACCAGGCGGGTCCTGGAGTCAGTCCATATAGGCTTTTGCTTCCTCGCCCGGATTTGGCAGCCCAGCGATTTTCCAGAGCTGAGTACACCCGCCGAACATGACTTTTACTTCTCCTGGCATCAGTCCGAGCTGGCGACAAACGCGCCGCATCGGCGGCAACGCTCCCAGCCTCAGGTACTTGTCCCGAATGAAGGCGATGGTGGCCCAGTGCGCCATTGTGAGTGGCGCAATGTCTGCCGCCACGGCTAGTTCTTCGGCAAGCGATTCTGTCCAGTGGTCCGAATCGACCAGAAAGCCGTCTTCGTCGAATCCGGGCGGTAATGAGCCGATTTTATTCGACAGTCTTACGCTAGTGGTATGCATGCAGGAATACCCTCCGGGCGGTTCGATGGCTCATACTAAGATCCTTTAATAAAGATATAGACAGATTTCATGAGAATGGAAGCGTGTGACGAATGAAGCGTACAAGTTCTACGCATCAGTCATGCCCGAATCGGGCCTTTAACAGTTCGGGTTAGACGTTGGCCTGAAACCAAGCTATTCTCTCGCGCCTGCAGCGTTTTCGTTTCGAGGCCGATGCGACCGCTGAAATACGCCGGAACCTGGACCGGCATAAACCAGTACAATCCAGATAGGCGCCCGTAGCTCAGCCGGATAGAGCGCTGCCCTCCGGAGGCAGAGGTCAGGGGTTCGAATCCCTTCGGGCGCGCCAGATAAACCAGGAAGTCCGCGCGAGCGGACTTGTTGTTTTTTGCGCCCGCAGGGGTGAGAAGCCGGGGTTCGACAAAATCGCCGGGAGCGATTTTGCACTGCCGCAGGCAGGCCCGCAGGGCGGAGCACAAGGAGGTGCGGAGTCATCCCTTCGGGCGCGCAGCAATCTTCGGGGACGTCAGGTTTTCTTACACCCCGAAGCATCCGCGCTGCGCCTTGTCAATAGCTCGTTTATTCAGGCAGTTACACACCGTCGTACAAGGGTGCGGACGGGAAGGGCATTCGGGAAGATTCGGTTCGGGGGGGAATAGGTGAAATCGGTCACAATCCTCGTCAGTAATTTTTACACCCTGCCCGGAAGAAACGACAATAGTTTGCGTACACGATTGATTTTTCTTTGTAATTCAAGCGCTAGCGAATATGGCAAGGTTTCTGCATAGTCTTAGGCAGACTTTGAAGAACTGGCTCAGCTAGTCTCGTTAGCAGTTGAATTTAGACACACATTGTCATTGAGGAGATTCGGAGTAATGAATACGACACAAACACGGCTGGCTCTGTTGCTGACGCTAGCTTTAGGAGGCACCGCCAGCGCCAGTACCGTTACGCTGTTCGATAGTACAACACTCGGGCCGGGCGCCGGTAGCGCCGGTATTGCCCCCGTCGGGAGTTATTTCGGCCAGATGTTTAAAACGCTCGGTAACTGCCCCGACGGCTGCCTGCTGGGCAACATCAGCCTGACCCTGAATGCCGGTGACCTCGATCTGACGGACACCAGCGGGTTCAAGCTGGAGGTGCTGAACAGCGAGGTTCCGCCGGGAACGACTGTCCCGGCGCCCGGAACCGTCGTCATCCAGGAATACATCAACCCGGCCTCGGTACCGGGGGGTGGGATCACCCCGTCAGTCTTCACGCCAGAGTTACCGCCGGCCATTCTGGCGAACAACACCGATTACTGGGTGATACTGACTTCGCTCGCATCGACGCCCGATCTCGCGTGGGAATGGCCCGCCGATATGGGTAGCGGCGCCTATCACTGGATAGAGTCGCGACCGGGTGACGCGGTGTTGATAGGGGAAGGTTACGGCTTCGGCATGGTTGTGGAGGCCGAGCAACTGGCGCCCGTTCCGGTGCCGGCAGCCGTCTGGCTGATGGGTACGGCCCTGGCCGGTCTGGCCATGCGGGCCAAGAAGGCCGCCTGACCGTACAATATGAAACAGCGGGGACGGTGTGCGCGGACTGCGCGCCGCCGCACCTCACCCGACAGTAATTCGGCAGCCTGACCGTGGCGCGCTCCGACCAGTAGATCGGCGGGGCCCGTCGAGAAACGAACGTAACGGTCGGGTTGCGGATAACGAATTGAGCGACGTGCTCAATAATCAAGGCCAAGAGGGATCTTGTAATCCGTGTTGGCTTGTTCAGCGAAGATGCTAATAACATACGTAGGAGTTCAAAATGAAATTAATCGCACTGACTTCGGCCATCCTGATGACCGCCATGTCGTCTGCCGCCTTCAGCATGGAGCCACCGGCAGCACCCTCTCAATACAACAACGGCCCGAGTTCGCCCCTGGTGGCTACCACCAACATGAGCGACGCGGAAAGAGCCGCATTTGCCCTGCTCGAAGGCGTCATGACCGTGGCCAAGGCCAAGATCCACGCGACCAGCTGTAGCGCGACCGTGGGTACTTACCCGGCTTCTATCTTCACCAACGGTTTGTTGGCAACGGATACGGCCGCAGACAACTCGATCACCGTGACCTCTCTCGGCGGCCAGTTCAAGCTTAACGCAGATATGCAACCGAAAGTCGCTTTCCGCGGCCAGCTGGTCAAGGTCTCTCAGGTCGGCGCTGGTCAATTCGACGGCCGGGCTGTAAGCAACTTGACCATGAACGGCTATTACAACGTCGCCAATAACATGCTGACCCAGAGCGGCACCGTCGATGTCGTGGGTGCCAACGGTCGTCCCGACCGCTACGCAGGCCACCTGATCAAGGACTTCTACCGCGGTTCGTTGGATTCCGCCAACCCGGAATTCTACCTGATCTACGACTGGGGTCTGGAGGCACTGAAAAAGCTGGGCTACCCGGTCAACAAGTACTGGCAGCGTTCCAAAGCCCGTCGTTCCGATGGTACGTCCGGCAAGATCGTGTTCGTGCAGGACCGTCTGGTGGGTGCTACCTCTTGCCGCATCACTATCGCGCTTGAAGGCAGCAACCAAGAAGACTTCGTGTTGATGAACGGCGACGTGACGGTCTCGACGGCCAAGCCGTCTGACCCTGTTTCTGCGTTCACTCTGTAAGGCAATGTAAGGTTGGCGCTGTTTGCCGACTGGTAGGTAAGTAGTGTGACCGCCCGGTGCAAACCGGGCGGTTATCAGGAAGGCGACGATGAACCCAAGACCGGTTCAATAACCGCCACGAATTCCTCGATCCAGAATCCCCGGTAGTACTGGCGCAAGTCGTCATTGAGAAACACGTGGAGACTGCGACAACCGAGATGTGATTTCAATTTTAGGGTGCGATCGCCAAATTGATCGACCCACGAAGTAACGAGCCAAGAAGGCTCGATACCTGAGCTTGAAATACAACGGAAGTATAAATAACACTAGGGGAAATAATGTGAAAACAATGACCCTGCTTGCAGCCATGCTGATGGTTGGCTTCTCCTCCGTTGCTTCCAGTGCGAATCCTCCCCTTGCACCCGCGCTGTACGCTAACGGTCCCGCCTCCCCCCTGTTCGCCGTGACCGATCTCAGCGCCGCGGAGCGCGCCGCCTATACGCTCTACGAAGCGGTATTGCAGCTCGCACAGGCGAAGATTCATGCGACCAGCTGTGGTTCCACCGTCGGCGTGTACCCTATCGACATCTTTACCAATGGACTGGTGTTCAGTGACCCGGGCCGGTACAATTCGGTCACGGTCGTGTCGATGAACGGCGAGTTTACGCTCGACGCCACGCTGCAGAACGAGGTCAACTTCCGCGGCCAGTTCATCAGCATCGATCAGGCCGGCCTCGGTGTGCTGGATGGCACCGATGTGTATGGCTTTACGGGGCAGGCCGCCTTCAACGAAGTGAACAATATGGCGCTGCAGTCGGGCACCGCGCATGTCCGGGGGGCGAACGGGCGCTTCGACAGCTACCAAACCCGGGTAATCAAAGATTTCTATCATGGAGACGGCGACGAGGTGTACCAGGTCTTCGCCTGGGGCGAGCAGGCCCTGAGCAAACTCGGTTATCCTGCCCATAAGTACTGGGACCGCGCCAAGTCCCGCCGCAGCGACGGGGAAATCGGACGCACCGTTTTCGTGAAGGATCGGTTGGTCGGACCCACTTCATGCCGTATCATGATCGATACGGAGGGTTACAACACCGAGGACTTTTTCTGGCAGGATGGCTATCTGACTATCTCGACCGCCGATCCGGGTGAGCCCGCGGCGGAATTCAGCGAGTTTTAGCCACTTACAGGTTTTTCGGGACGAACACCTCTGCACCTAACGGGTGCTTCTTTGGCTTACATACGGGCGTCTTCCACGGGCGCTGAGTATCGGTGTCGGAGACGCATCTACCATTACGAGGGGGAAGGGGCATATGAAACGTTCCGCAACGACGTCGGCCGCGCTGGTGGTCGTTTTCTCATGCGCGGCTTTTGCCGCGCCACCGCCCGCACCGCCGAGCATCTACGACAGCATACAAGTCTCACCGCAAACCCGCATCGCTATGAGCAATGCCGAAAAGGCCGCATACGCGCTTTACGAGGCCGTTTTACAGGCGGCAGAAGCCAAGATACACGCGACCGGGTGTGACGGGTCGACGGGCAGTTATCCGATCGAAATATTTGCCAACGGCTTGCTGGCCGGCGATCCCGATCGATACAACTCGGTAAAGGTCGGCTCACCTTCGGACAGCCTTACCCTGAGCGCCGAAATCAACGCGATTTTGCCTTACCGGGGGCAGCAGATCGACATCGCTCAGTCCGGGGTGGGCCAGTTCGCTGGCAGAGAGATCGACAGCTTCATGGGTACGGCGGTCTTCGACGTAACCAATACCCTGCTGTTGCAGGATGGTAACGTGAACGTCAGCGGCAACAATGGCCGCATGGACGCCTATCAGGGCCGGGTGATCAAGGATTTTTACCACGGGCAGGCCGACGACGCGCATATCGTCTACGACTGGGGTAAACAGGCTTTGCAAAAGTTCGGTTATCCGGTCAACAAGTATTGGCAGCGTTCGAAGTCCCGGCGTGACGACGGCGTTGCGGGACGTACCGTATTCGTCAAAGACCGCCTGGTGGGGCCCACACCCTGCCGTATCGTCATCGATACGGATGGCTACAATAACGAGGACCTGTTTTGGCAGGACGGTGACCTGGTTATTTCCAAGCAAATCCCGAGCGAGCCCGTAGCGGCCTTCAGCACTTACTAAGCTTATTGTTCCGGTATCCCGCCGGCTCATTGAGCGGATCGCGTCCCGGGTGCCGAGTCAAGGCGGTGTCTGGGGCGGTGTCCGCGAACACGGGCGAATCAGCCGTTGCCAGACAGGCGGCGCCCTTGCTACGTGCAGGCCGTCAATTTATGAAACGAGAGCACCACCTGACAACCGCTTGATGCTCCGCAAATTGCCCGGTCCTGACAATGCGTACAGCGACTCTCGTTCGGCTTAACGGTACGAATACGGTTTTTTTAAACTAAAACGTTGATGCTTAATTATGCCTATCGAAAGGGACCTGAAATAATCAATTCCCGGTCAACCAATAGATATTGCCGGTCAGAAACCAAGGTAGATGGTTGCGAGCCACGTGTCTCGGTACCGGCGTTTTTGTCAGCGATTTTTACATATTAAGGAAATAAACGGTTCTGAACGAGGCCGTATATTTACTATTTCTATGGAATAGAAAGTGTTATAAATTTGGCAAGAAATCTGCAAGAATTCCCTTCAATCCCGTAATGCCGGTTTCAGCGGCATTGACGACTAACGGATACACACCACACAAAGTTGGACGGTGAAATCAATGAAGAATACTCAAAGGCAACTCGCTTATATCCTGGCATTGACCCTCGGTAGTGCGATATCCGCCAACGCGAGCACGGTCGTGCTGTTCGATAATTTGGCTGCTTCGGACGCGGTCGCCAACTGGTTGCCCGTGAATCCCGGCGGTTGGGCCGCAACCGGATTCACGACCGGGTCCGCCTGTCCCGACGGTTGCGCGCTGGGGGCATTGACGTTGTTTCTTAACGTACGCGATCCCCAGGGTCTGGACCCCACTGACGGGTTTGCGTTGGAAGTCGTTGCGGATGCCGGAACGACCAATACGACCTCGTATCCGGGCACCACGACGATTGCGACCATGATCAATCCGCCAACCCTGCCGTCGGGTTGGAGCGAGGCCGTTTTTACGCCGCCGGGCGTAGTGCATCTGGAATCCGAAACGCTTTACTGGGCCAAGCTCAGCGCGCTTTCGGATGAAACCGAACTCGACTGGTTGTATCCGTTCGGCGGCCTCGGTAAATGGGCGTGGGACGATGGCATGGGGTTTTTCGTAGCCGGCGAAGGGGCCCCGCCTATGCTGCGGGCAGAGGCCGAACCGTTGGCGCCCGTACCCGTCCCGGCCGCGGTCTGGTTAATGGGTTCTGCCTTGGCAGGATTAGCCCTCAGACGCAGGCGGGTGGTGGCAGCCGACTAGGCGGTCTACCGGTCTCGATGCCACACCAGGATCAGGTTGTTGGC
The DNA here is from genome assembly GCA_965368585.1 of uncultured Chromatiales bacterium. Classification (GTDB taxonomy): domain Bacteria; phylum Pseudomonadota; class Gammaproteobacteria; order Chromatiales; family Chromatiaceae; genus JARRQB01. Next base: position 19,909 of record CBDUNM010000001.1, read on the forward strand.
CGGCATTGCGATCTCTTCGCTGAAGACCATGCCCGGGGCGGCCGCGAGCGTGTCTAGCCATTCGATGTCGCGTATGCCGCTGGACGGATCATGGTCTTTCAACCAGCGGTCGAAGCGGGCGTTGCTGTCGCTGGTGAACCGACCGTTGCGATTGAAGGGGCCGTATAACAGAAAAACACCCCCATCGCGCAGCACGCGGCCGACGCCGGCGAACATGGCCTGGACGGCCACGGAATCCATGATGTGCGCGGTATTGGCGCTGAACACGGCGTCGAACCGCCGCTCGGGCCACGGGTCGCGGACCACGTCCAGCGCGATCGGCTGCAGCACGTTGGTTAACCCGGCCTCCTGCAGCCAGACGCGAATTCCGGGGTGATTGGCGACCACGTCGCTGGATTGCCAGACGACGTGGGGCAGCGCTTTTCCCAGTAGAACAGCGTGCTGACCGGTGCCGCTGCCGATTTCGAGGAGCGTTTTCGCGTCCCGCAGGCGAGGTTCAAGAGCTTCGAAAATGGGGCCGGCGTTTTCGTCGCAAGCCGCTGAGTAAGGTTTGTGCCTCACGGTATGCCTCTTTAGCTACATTTGATTTTTCGATAGATCAGCCGGCGGGTCGGGTATAATTTCGTCTAAACGGGTACACTTGGCGCCCAAAACGCGGCCAGCCCCTTGGTCTGCGTGCCGTTTTCCGATAGTCGAACTCAAGAGGGTTTGTTACGTGTCTGCACATAATGACGCCACATTTCTGCGAATGTTTCTGCTGATATTGGGGGGATTGGTGGCCTTCACGGTCATCATCATGTTCATGGCGAGTATGATCGGCGGATCCATGGAGGAAATCAAAGCGGGCGATGCCATGCACATGGCTGTGTTGGAAAAACGCATCGCGCCGGTCGGGAAGGTCAATATCGCCGGCGCAGAGCCAGGCGCCGGCAGCGAAGCCACGGCCGCGCCGCGCAGCGGCGCCGAGGTCTATCAGGCGGTTTGCATGGCTTGTCACGCGAGCGGTGTGGCGGGCGCCCCTAAGTTGGGCGACAAGGCCGCCTGGGATCCGCGCGTCGCGACCGGAGTGGATACGCTGGTCAGTGTGGTGATCAGCGGTAAAGGCGCGATGCCGCCCCGCGGCGGCAATCCTGCGACCACCGACGAAGAAATCCGCGCCGCTGTGGTTCACATGCTGCAGGAGACAGGGTACGACACGGAAACCGTCGCTGCCGCGACGGCATCGGGGGGCGTCGTCGAGCAAACGAAGGCGGCTGCCGCTGAGGCGGTCGAACAGGTCACAACGGCCGCCGCCGGAGTAATGGCGGCCGGCCAGGCGATGGTGGGCGGCGCTGTGGACAAGGCCAAGGAGGCGGTCTCAGGCGCCGCAGAGGCGGTGACCGGCGAGACATCCGCGAGCGACACCGAGTCGGTCGAGGTGGATCTGCAGAAGGGCCAGCAAGTCTACCAAACGGCCTGTTTCGCCTGTCACGCCACGGGTGTCGCCAATGCGCCCAAGCTGGGCGACAAAGCCGCCTGGGCGCCGCGCATCGCGCAGGGTTCGGAGATGCTGTTGAAGAATGCGCTCAACGGCAAAGGTGCCATGCCGCCCAAGGGTGGCCGTGTCGACTTGAGCGACGCAGATATCACCGCGGCGGTGGCTTACCTGGTCAAGGAAAGCCAGTAACACGTTCCGGCCGCAAGCGGACACACCCGGCCGGAGCGGTCCGGGTTGTGTCGCCAATGAAGGTGGGCGGTGCGTCAGGTCCCCAGGATTGACTTCAGATTCGCCAGGTGCGCGCTGCCGCGTTCCTTTTTTTCTGCGGCGGACAGGTGCGACGTACGCCCCTCCCACTGCAGGTCCTCTTCCGGCAGTTCGGCGAGGAACCGGCTGGGTTCACAGGCCGTGAGTTCGCCGCCGCGCCGTCGTTTGGCCACACAGGTCATGGTCAGCGTTTGCCGGGCGCGGGTGATGCCGACGTAGGCGAGTCGGCGTTCCTCCTCGATGTTGTCTTCCTCGATGCTGGTGCGATGCGGCAGTAGTTCCTCTTCCATGCCGATCAGAAAGACGTTCGGAAACTCCAGCCCCTTGGCGGCGTGCAGGGTCATCAGGTGAATCCGGTCCCCGGCGGACTCCTCGTCCTGGCGTTCAAGCACGTCCATCAATGCCAGGTGGCTGACCATCTCGGCGAGAGTGTCGCCTTTCAGGTCGTCCTCGCGCAGGCGCTCCAGCCAGGCGATCAGATCCTTGACGTTGGCCCAGCGTTTCTCCGCGGCTTTGTCGCTGGGGCTGGTTTGGTACAGCCACTGCTCATAGTCGATGTCGTGCAACATGCGGCGTACCGTTTGCACCGGGTCTTCGGTGTCGGCGGTGCGCGCCAGCGCGGCGAGCCATTGGTGAAATTCGCGTAATCGGCCCAGCGCCTTGCCGCTGAGTCGCTGTTCGAATCCAAGTTCCTGGCAGGCGCTGACCAGCGTGGTCTGGCGCTCATTGGCATATTCGGACAGTTTTTCCAGGGTCGCTGGACCGATTTCACGCCGCGGCGTGTTGACCACGCGCAGAAACGCTACGTCGTCTTCCGGATTGGCCAGCAGCCGCAGATAGGCCATGACATCCTTGATTTCAGTACGCGAGAAGAACGAATGCCCGCCGCTGATGAAGTAGGGCACGTTGTGCACGCGCAGGGCCTTCTCGAACGGCCGCGACTGGTGGTTGCCGCGATACAGGATCGCGTAGTCGCCGAAATCGGTGCGGCGCATGAACTTGTGGTGCAGGATATCACTGATGACCCGCTCGGCTTCCTGCTCTTCGTCCTTGCACTGCAGCACTCGCAGCGGATTACCGGCGCCGAGTTCGCTCCACAAGCGCTTTTCGAATACGTGCGGATTGTTCGCGATCAGCGCATTGGCGGCGTGCAGTATGTGTCCGGTCGAGCGATAGTTCTGCTCCAGTTTGATCACTTTCAGGCGTGGGAAGTCCTGTTTCAAGCGCGCCAGGTTTTCCGGCCGTGCGCCGCGCCAGGCGTAAATGGACTGATCGTCGTCACCGACCACGGTGAGTCCTTCGCGGACCCCGACCAGGAGCTTGACCAGTTCGTACTGTGCATTGTTGGTGTCCTGGTATTCGTCGACCAGCAGGTGCCGTACGCGGTTCTGCCAATGCTCGCGCACCGCTGGGTCGCTGCGCAGCAGGTCGACGGGAAGCAGGATCAGGTCGTCGAAATCGACGGCGTTGTAGGCGCGCAGCGCGCGTTGCAAGGCCGCATAAACCCGGGCCTCCCAGGCGACGACATCGTCGTCCGCGGCGGCGAGTGCCTGCGCGGGCGAGATCAGGTCGTTCTTCCAGCCCGAGATGCGCCAGCGCAGCCGCTTCAGGGTGTCCTTGTCGGGTTCGTTCCGCTCGGTCAGTTCTCCCAGCAGATGTTGGGAGTCGTGTTCGTCGAGGATACTGAAGCCGGGTTTGAGACCCACGTGGCGGTGTTCGCGCCGCAGAACGTTGAGCCCCAGCGTATGAAAGGTGGAAATACTCAGCCCGCGGGCATACTTCCGCTCGAGCAGCTGACCGACGCGCTCCTTCATTTCGCGAGCCGCCTTGTTGGTGAAGGTCACGGCGGTGATGTGGCGGTCTTCCAGACCCACGGTTTCGATCAGATAGGCGATCTTGCGCGTGATGACGCGCGTCTTACCCGATCCGGCACCGGCCAACACCAGCAGGGGGGCATCGAGATACCGTACCGCGTCGCGCTGGCGCGCATTCAGGTCCTGCGTCATGAGGTGGTGGTGTTCAGGGTTGCTTCTCGAACAGGGCGCGTTTGACCCGGAACAGCGCCGACACGTCTTCGTTGCCGTGTCCCGCTTCCATCAACCGTTGGTAGTGCATCAGGGTCATTTCCACGCAGGGCAGCGCAACGCCGTCCTGCGCGGCCATGCTTTGGCAGATCTTGAGGTCTTTGTGGTGCAGCGCGACGCGGAAACCCGGTTCGAAGCTGCCTTGTGTCATGCTTAGACCACGATGGGTAAGGAACCAGTTGCTTGCGGCCCCGCCGCTCAGCAGTTCGATCACCTTGGGCATGTCGAGTCCCTGCGCCTGGCCGAACGCCAGCGCTTCCGACACCGCTTGCAGCACGCCGGCGGCCATAATCTGATTGACCGCCTTGGTGGCTTGACCGGCGCCGACCGGACCCATATGGGTGACCCGCGCGGTGATCACATCGAGGAGCGGTGCCACGCGCTGCAGCAGCGCCGCGTCGCCGCCGGCCATCATCACCAGGGTGCCCTGTTCGGCGCCTTCCTTGCCGCCCGATACGGGGCCGTCGAGAAATCCGATGCCGGCATCGGCGAAGGTTCGCGCGACCTCGCGTGCGGTGTCGGCGCCGACCGTCGAGGTGTCCAGGACCACGGCGCCGGCCCGCAGCATTTCAACCAGTTGGCTGCAAACCTCGTGCAGATCCTGGTCCGCGGAGACACTGATAATCACCAGGTCCGCCTGGCCGCAGGCGTCCGCGATGGTATCGGAGAGCGCGAACCCGTGCGCGGCGGCGACCGCCTGGCCGCGCTGACGGGTGCGGTTCCAGGCCCCGCCAAGCCGGCCGGCGCGATGTAGATTGCCGGCCATGCCGGCGCCCATGGCACCCAGGCCGATGACAGCTGCTTTCATGCTTGTATTCCGTCGAGTTGCGCGCGAGGTCGAGCGGCGCCGATTTATACGCCACGCAGGAGCCGTATGCGTGGCTCTGGTTGCGTTATCCTAGCGCTTCGAGTCGTTCGAAGCCATGCGCAGGGGGTTCAATACAGATGAACGAACGGGGACAACGGTTTCCTGTGACGAATGTCGAGAGCCAGCTCAATCGCGAGTCCTGGCGTATTTTCCGGATCATGGCCGAGTTTGTCGAAGGTTTCGAGAAACTGGGGAACATTACGCCATCGGTGAGCATTTTCGGTTCCGCACGCGTTGGCGAAGACCATCCCTGGTACCGCAAAGCGGAAACCACCGCGCAGCTCCTGTCGGACGCGGGGTTCAGCGTCGTCAGCGGCGGCGGGGCGGGTATCATGGAAGCCGCCAACCGCGGTGCCTATCGCGGCAAGTCGCCGAGCGTGGGCCTCAATATCGTACTGCCGCGCGAACAGGCCGGAAATGCCTACCAGGACGTCTCGCTGTTGTTCCGGCATTTCTTCGCCCGGAAGGTGATGTTCGTCAAGTACGCATCGGCGTACGTAGTCCTGCCGGGGGGTTTCGGAACACTGGATGAATTGGCGGAGATCCTGACCCTGGTTCAGACCGGCAAGAGTCGCCGTATCCCGATCATTCTCGTGCAGGGCGCGTTTTGGCAAGGCCTGCTCGACTGGTTCAAAGGAACCTTGTGCGCCAACGGGACGATCGGTAAGAAAGACCTGAAACTGATTCACGTCTGCGACGAACCCGAGGACATCGTCAAACGCATTTTCGCCCATTATGAGAAGCGGGGATTCGAACCCTCGCCAAAAGAGCGGGAGATGTTGCTCGAGCTTTGATTCGGCGCGCCGCAGTCGAACGATTGGCCCGTGACGCAGCAGTGCTGTACTGCTGTACGGGATTTTCTCCCCCGGCGACGGCCGGACGTAACGATCCGCGGTGACGCAAGGCGGGAAATTTCGGCCGATCTGTAATAGCATCGGCTGCGGGTATCATCGAATCCCGGCGGCGCGCTTGGCGCAAGTCGGCCTTGGCGGCTCCCGGTCGTTTGCCGTCGGTTGCTGCGGTATTCACAATCTCATTAGGGACGTAACGAAAATGTCGGCCTTTGGAAATTTGGCGGTTCTGCGGCTCGTTTTATTGGTCTGGTCTATGGGGGTGGCGGGGTCCGTCGGCGCGCAGCAAGCTAGCGATGCACCGCCGCCGAGCGACGACTCGGCGCTGGAGCCCGAGGTAACCATCATTCAGCGCGATGACGAAACGGCTTACGAATACAAGGTGGGCGGTCAGGTCTATATGGTCAAGGTCGTGCCGGTCGTCGGCCCTGCGTATTACTTTCTCGATCAGGACGGTGACGGCGAACTGGATGCAACCCGTTACGGGCCCGAAGAAGTCAGCGTACCGCAGTGGGTACTGTTTCGCTGGTAGCGGTCTCAAGCCGGGCCATCGGCGGTAGCGGCAGCGAACGACGGGCATTTTGCCCGTAATCATGCGTGGCGAGAGCTACGAGCGCCGCATGCTCCACGGATTCAAGATAACGCACAAGCCCACTAAGCAATAACAGTGCTCGAACCTCAGTAATGCCAATATCATGATTGCTTTTGTGCGATCGCTCGATCGGTTTGCCGACCTGACGGGGCGCGCCGTCGCCTGGTTGACGCTGTCCATGGTCGTCGTGACCTTCGTGGTCGTGGTGTTGCGCTACCTATTCGATACGGGCTGGATTGCCATGCAAGAGTCCGTCACCTATATGCACGCTGTCGTTTTCATGCTGGGGGCGGCGTACACGCTGCGACATGATGGCCACGTGCGCGTGGATATCTTTTACCGCCGGTTCGGGCCCCGCGGCCGTGCCATGATCGACCTGGCCGGCGCTCTGTTGTTGCTGCTGCCGGTGAGCATCTTTATTTTCTGGATCAGCTGGCGATACGTTGCAGATTCCTGGTCGGTGCTCGAAGGTTCACGCGAAGCCGGCGGCCTGCCGGGCGTCTATTTACTCAAATCGCTCATCATTCTGATGCCGGCCCTGTTGATCGTGCAGGGCTTTTCGACTGTACTGCGTAATCTGTTGCTGATCACGGGCCGGATAGCGGCCGATGAGACGGAGCCGGGCCAGCTGTGATCGAGTGGCCGCCCTTGCTGTTGTTCGCGGCCGTCGGCGTGGTGCTCATGTTCGGTTACCCGGTCGCCTTCACCCTGGCCGGCGTATCGCTGATCTTCGCCATGGTGGGCGGGTGGTTCGGCGTCTTCGATGCGGCTTTTCTGGAGGCGCTGCCGAATCGCCTGTACGGGATCATGACCAACGAGACGCTGATCGCCGTACCGCTGTTCGTCTTCATGGGCGTCATGCTGGAACGATCCCGCGTCGCCGAAAGCCTGCTGGATACCATGGCCGCGCTGTTCGGCCCGTTGCGCGGCGGGTTGGGGATATCGGTGACCCTGGTGGGTATGCTGCTCGCGGCCTCCACCGGGATCGTCGGCGCGACCGTCGTTACCATGGGTTTGTTGTCGCTGCCCACCATGCTGAAGCGCAATTACGACCCGGCCGTGGCAACCGGGACGATTTGCGCCTCCGGAACCCTGGGGCAGATCATTCCGCCGTCCATCATCCTGGTCCTGCTGGGTGACGTGCTGTCGGCGGCGTATCAGCAGGCGCAGCTCAGCATGGGCGTGTGGAATCCCAAGACGGTATCGGTCGGCGATCTGTTCATCGGCGCCTTGATTCCAGGTCTGGTCCTGGTGGCGATGTATGTCGCGTATCTGGTTCTGGTCGCGATCGTCCGCCCCGAGGCCGTGCCCGCCATCCCGCCGGAAGAGCGTGCGCACGACCGGGGCGCATTGAGCGGCCAGATTTTCAAAGTGCTGTTGCCCCCGCTGCTGGGCTCGATCCTGGCGGGGGTGGCGACACCGACCGAGGCGGCTTCGGTCGGGGCGGTGGGCGCCATCTTTCTAGCCGCGCAGCGCCGCGAACTGTCGCTGGAAACGTTGCGCGCCGTGATACGTCAGACCACCGTAGTGACCAGTATGGTGTTTGTGATTTTTATCGGCGCGTCGGTCTTCTCGCTGGTGTTCCGTGGCTTCGGCGGCGACGTAGTCGTTGAGGAGATGCTGCACAACCTGCCCGGCGGGGTGATCGGCGCGGTCGCGGTAGTCATGCTGATCATGTTCCTGCTGGGTTTCATCCTCGATTTCATCGAGATCACCTTCGTGGTGGTACCCATCGTAGGTCCAATCCTGTTGGCCATGGGATTGGATCCCGTTTGGTTGGGCGTCATGATCGCGCTGAACCTGCAGACGTCGTTTCTGACGCCACCGTTCGGGTTTGCGCTGTTCTACTTGCGTGGTGTGGCGCCGCCCCAGGTAAGAACCTCGGCGATTTATCGGGGCGTGATTCCGTTTATCGCGATCCAAGTCTTCATGCTGGGAATACTGGCCATATGGCCAGAACTCGCTACCTGGCTACCGCATGTGGTCTACGGCGAGTAAGCGGTACGGTTTAACACGCGGGCCCCCCACGATTGTGTCGCCTTATCTTGCTATATTGTCGACATTATTGGTCGGGCAATGCGGTATCACTGCCTGTCTGTTGGTACCGTTTTGTGCCTGTCGACGCCATCGTCGCCAACGTGCGTGGACGTTGGTATGAACCCGAAAAAGGGTCAAATTTAGCTTTATTAGCCGTTGATTATACGCTTAAAAAATATTATTAAACCAATATAAAACAGCTGGCTAAACCATATATTGAGCTACGCAATATTGATGCTTGAACAAACAAATATTCTCACGGTTCGATCACGCTGCTATAGTTCCCCGCACTCCGGTTTCAACCCTTAACAACTCGGCTGCGTGCGTAGCCCAAGTATGGAGGTGTCGACAGATGGGTGATTATGCGTCAATTTATGAGAAGTCCCTGAGCGATCCTGATGGCTTTTGGGGTGACGCAGCCCAAGGGCTGCATTGGCACAAGCCTTGGGACAAGGTTCTTGATAGGGCGGCCAAGCCGGTTCCACGCTGGTTCGTCGGCGGCGAAATCAACACCTGTTACAACGCCCTGGATCGCCACGTCGAAAGCGGTGCGGGCGATCGCGCGGCGCTGATCTACGACAGCCCGGTTACCGGCCAGAAAAAGATTTACAGCTATGCACAGCTGACGGACGAGGTCGCGCGCCTGGCGGGCGTGTTGCGCGACAACGGTGTTGGGAAAGGCGATCGAGTGGTGGTCTACATGCCGATGATTCCCGAAGCCGCCATGGCCATGCTGGCTTGCGCGCGAATCGGCGCTATTCATTCGGTGGTGTTCGGCGGTTTTGCCGCTAACGAATTGGCGACGCGGATCAACGACTCGCAGCCCAAAATGATCCTCGCCGCGTCGTGCGGCATCGAGCCGAATCGGGTCGTGAAATATAAACCGTTGCTCGACGACGCTATGGCGCAAGCCAGCCACAAACCCGCCAAGTGCCTCATGCTGCAGCGTCCGCAGGCTGAAGCGGGCATGCAGGATGGCCGCGACCTCGACTGGGCGTCTGCGGTCGCGGCCGCGACGCCGGCCGAGTGTGTTCCGGTGCTCGCGACCGACCCACTCTACATCCTCTACACCTCGGGCACGACCGGACAGCCGAAAGGTGTGGTGCGCGACAACGGCGGTCATGCCGTGGCATTGCACTGGACCATGAGCAACCTTTACAACGTGAATCCCGGCGACGTCTACTGGGCCGCGTCTGACGTAGGTTGGGTGGTGGGCCACAGCTATATCGTGTACGGCCCGTTGTTGCGCGGCTGCACCACGGTGATGTACGAAGGCAAGCCCGTCGGTACACCCGATCCGGGCGCGTTCTGGCGCGTCATTTCCGAATACGGCATCAAGGTTTTGTTCACCGCCCCCACGGCGTTCCGCGCCATAAAAAAAGAAGATCCTGAAGGCGATTACTTAAAGAACTACGACCTGTCCTGCATGGATGCCCTGTTCCTGGCCGGCGAACGCTGCGATCCCGACACCCTGCATTGGGCGCGAACCCAGCTCAACAAGCCCGTGGTCGATCACTGGTGGCAGACCGAAACGGGATGGGGAATCGCCGCGAACCCCCTGGGTATCGAGCCGATGGAAGTAAAGCCGGGTTCGCCCACCGTAGCGATGCCGGGGTATGACGTGCGCATTCTCGACGAAGCGGGTGTCGAGGTGGCGCCAGGCGATATGGGTAACATCGTCATCAAACTGCCGTTGCCCCCAGCGTGTCTGCCGACCCTGTGGAACAACGAGGAACGCTTCGTCAGCTCTTATCTGGCCAAATACCCGGGATACTATTTGACCGGCGATGCCGGCTACAAGGACGCCGACGGCTACTTGTGGATCATGAGCCGTACCGACGACGTGATCAATGTTGCGGGACATCGGCTGTCGACCGGACAAATGGAGGAGGTGCTGGCCGGGCATCCGGACGTTGCGGAGTGTGCCGTCATCGGGGTCGCCGACGCATTGAAGGGACAAATGCCCTTGGGGTTGGTCGTGCTGAAGGCGGGTGTCGAGCGCGACGAGGCGGATATTTCCAAAGAACTCGTGACGCGCGTACGTGAGCAGATCGGTCCCGTTGCGGCATTCAAGATGGCAAAGATCGTTACCCGCCTGCCCAAGACGCGGTCTGGAAAGATCCTGCGAGGCACCATGGTCAAGATTGCCGATGGCGAGGAATGGAAAATGCCCGCGACCATCGACGACCCCGCCATACTCGACGAAATCACCGCTGCCTTGAAGGCGTTGGGTTATGGCAACGCCTGAACGACGCGACAACGGGCGGCGCTTCCCGGCCAAGCTGGCGGCTGCGTGGGGGCGAACCATGCACCGTTGCGTCGACGTCGTCAGCGCTGCAAAGCGACTGATTTCGCGTGCGGACAGCCGGGCGGCTCGCAACGATCCGACGCACGGCGGTGCGATGATAGGCGCCTGTCGTTCCCGGCGCGGCGCCGCTGTCGCTCGTCGGCCGGTGGTCTCGAAGGGACCATGAACAAGGGAGCGTCCGAGGACAGGACGTCGACCGCTTGATTGCATAGTCGCGCGTAATCGACGCCCTGTTCCAGAGAACCCGCGCCTATTCGCGTAGTCGTCGTCATCATCCTCGGCTGACATTGCAATCCATGGCGGAAGCATCCACAGGCGCGGTCCGGACCACCATCGCGGACCGGGTCTTTGAACAGATTCGCGAGGCGATTGAGCGCGGCGAACTGCCTCCAGGCAGCAAGATCAGCGAGCCCGAATTGGCCAAGGCCCACGGCATCAGCCGCGGGCCGTTGCGCGAGGCGATGGGGAAGCTCGAAGCCTGTGGGCTGGTGGTTCGGCGGGCGAACGTCGGGGCGCGTGTAGTCAGTCTTTCCAGCGAACAGTTGTTGGAAATCTTCCAGGTACGCGAGGCGCTCGAAGGGATGGCCGCGCGGTTGGCGGCCAGCCAGATGAAGGCGGCCGAGATTGTCGCGCTGCGCCGCCTGTTGGAGCGCCACGCAGAGCAGATCGAAAGCGACGGTGGTCACGCTTACTTCCAACAGGAAGGCGATCTCGATTTTCACTATCGAATCGTGCAGGGCAGCCGCAATTCGCGCCTGATCGATCTGCTGTGCAACGATTTGTACCACTTGGTGCGCTTGTACCGATACCAGTTCGGGGTCAAGAGCCGGCGCGCGCCGCGCGCCTTCAGCGAACACGAGCACATAGTCAACGCCATCGAACGCCGCGATGCCGAGTTGGCCGAACTTCTGATGCGTCATCACATTCGCGCATCGCGGGAAAATTTCGAGCGGATGTTGGTCGAAGGTGGCTGAAGCAGGGTCTGCACAAATGAGTAAAGCCGCCGTACTGGACGCTAGTCGCCCCGAATTCGACAGCGTTATTCAGGGCATCGCCGACTACGTGCTCGAATACGATGTCGGTCGATCTAGCGAAGCCATGGATACGGCGCGCTACTGTTGGCTGGATACCATCGGTTGCGGACTCTACGCGTTGGACTATCCGGCGTGCGCCAAACTGCTGGGCCCGATCGTACCCGGGGCCGACATGCCGGGTGGCGCGCGGGTCCCCGGTACGTCTTACCAGCTCGATCCGGTGCGTGCCGCCTGGAATATCGGCGCCATGGTGCGTTGGCTGGATTACAACGATACCTGGCTGGCCGCCGAATGGGGGCATCCATCGGACAATCTGGGCGCGATCCTGGCCCTCGCGGACTATCAGTCGCGGCAGGCGCTCACCACAGGGAGAGCATCGCTCACTATGGCGGATGTGCTCCGGTGCATGATCAAGGCGTACGAAATACAAGGCGTGATTGCACTGGAAAACAGTTTTAACCGGGTTGGATTGGATCACGTGATGCTGGTGCGTATCGCCTCGACGGCGGTCGGTGCCGCGCTGCTGGGGTGCAGCCGCGGCGAAATACTGAACGCCGTGTCAAACGCATGGCTCGACGGTTCGTCGTTGCGGACTTATCGACACGCGCCCAACACGGGCTCGCGCAAATCCTGGGCGGCCGGTGATGCGACGTCGCGTGGCGTGTTTCTCGCCATGCTGGCCAAGCGTGGAGAAATGGGTTACCCGTCTGCGCTGACCGCCAAGGCATGGGGATTTCAGGATGTGTTGTTCAAGGGCCGCGACCTGTCTTTCAGTCGGGGCTTCGGCACCTACGTCATGGAAAACATATTGTTCAAGCTAGCCTATCCGGCGGAGTTTCATGCGCAAACGGCCGTCGAGGCCGCGCTGCGGCTGCACGATCAGGTACGGGGGCGACTGGGCGACATCGACAAGGTGGTTATTCACACCCAGGAATCCGGCGATCGGATCATCAACAAGACGGGGCCGTTGGACAACCCGGCGGACCGCGATCACTGTATCCAGTACATGGTGGCGGTGCCGTTGATCTTTGGCCGCCTGACCGCGGAAGACTACGACGACGCCGTCGCCAATGATCCGCGCATCGACGCCTTGCGCGACAAGATGGAATGCGTCGAGGATGCGCGCTTTACGCGTGAGTATACAGAGCCAGGCAAACGCGCCATCGGCAATGCCGTGCAGGTGTTCTTCAAGGACGGCAACAGCACGGTCAAAGTCGAGATCGACTACCCGGTGGGGCACCGCCGGCGTCGCGCCGCAGCGATACCGCTGCTGCAGGAGAAATTCGAACGCTATTTACGCGGACGCATTGCAGCCAGGCCCGCCGATCGTATTCTGGAGATTTGCTCCGATCAAGCGGTGTTCGAACGCACCACGGTCGACGAAATGATGGGTCTGCTGGTGGTGTGACGATGGCCCGCCGTCCGGGCACCGGGCGGCCGTCACGAGTGCGCCGGAACTCGGCGCGCGTTGTGCAACTGGTCGATCAGAGCGACCAGTTCATCGCGGTTGAGCGGTTTGGAAACGAAGGCAACGTCCGTCATTCTGGCTATCCCGGTCAGGGTCTTGATGTCACTGCTGGCGCTCATGAGGATAGCGGGATTGGCGTAACCGCCCTCGCGGCAGCGTGTGATAGCCCGCTCGCCGTGTTCGTGCTCCAAATGCATATCCACCAGCAGGATGTCGGGGTCGTGCAACTCCAGGAGTTCGACGGCCTCATTGCCCGTGGTCGCGGTTATGACGATGGCGCCCGCCCTGGTCAGCAGCACCCGGGCGAGCTGCAGTAGATCATTGTCATCATCGACGACCAGCACCAGGATGTCGCGCAACGGCAGTTTGTCGGACGGTGCCGCGCCGGGTGTCGTCGGTGGGGGCGCTGCAATCGACAAACGCATGCCGGTGCCGGGCGGGTCGGGGTAGAAATACTGCAGATCGCCTCCCATGAGACGCGCCAGCGTGCGGCTGATGGAAAGCCCCAGGCCCGCTCCCTTGCCGCCTTCGCCGCCGCGCCGAAACGGCTCGAACAGGTGCTGTCGAAGGGCCTCGGAAATCCCGGGTCCCGTATCGGTGACTTCAACCGACAGGCGGTCGTCGCGCCAATCGATGCCGATCCTTACCTGTCCTCTGGATGTGAACTTGAGCGCGTTTCCGATCAGGTTGATCAACACCTGTTTCAGCCGCAGTTCGTCGACCCAGACCTTTTCCGGAAGCGTATCGCTGACGGCGCCGGTCAGCGTCAGTCTTTTCTGATCGGCGATCGGCTGAAACATCTCGGTAAGTTGCCCCAGCATCGACCTGACGTCGATGTGCGAGGGATAGAGAACGACCTCGTCCTGTTCGATGCGCGCCTGGTCGAGCAGATTCTCGACCAGGTTGAGCAGATGGTTGGCGCCGCGTTTGATCGCCCCCAGCTGCCGCAGCGAATCAAGATCGTCCGACAGGGTCTCCGTCAGCAGGTCCGCATAACCCAGCACCGAGGACAGGGGTGTGCGGAATTCGTGCGACATACGCGCGATAAACAGGCCCTGCAAGCGGTTGGCTTCCGCGAGCGAAGTCTGCGTTTGCCGCAGTTTGCTCAGGAGCTGTTCCTGGCGATGCTGCAGTAACGCCAGTTCGTTGGATGCCTGTTGCTCAAGTTGCTGACGCTGGTGTTTTTCGGTCGCATCGAAGTAAGCGAGGCCCCAGTCGCCGGCCATGGCGACGACATGGATATCGGCAATGCGGTTCGATGGCGTCTCGACGCATTCGAGTACCCGATAGGGGTCAGTCGAACCGTCGTTTCCCTGAAGAAACAGCAGGTCGTCCGCCACTGATCGACCGGGGGTTGGCACGCCGAAGCCGAAGTACGCGCCGTCGCCTTCGGCTTCCCGCACCGTCAGCTGGCTGTCGACGATCAGATAGAACGGCCTCAGCGTCTGCTGCCGGCGCCGTTCGATCATGTTCCTCAACGAATCGATCATTGCGCCAGCATGCCGGCCAAGCGAATAAAACCGTCGTTGACGCCCTGGCCGCTGAGCGCGCTGCAGAAGGCTGCCGGGTAGCCGCCGGTCGAAACGTCGTCCGGCAGTTCCCACTGGTCCTGGAGATCGTGCTTGTTGATCAATAAGACCCCGGGTTTGTGACCGATTGTCCGGCGCGCCTGATCCCCGAGATTCAGGGCGGTCTGCAGCGTGTGGCCGCGGGTTCCGTCGGCGACCAGGAAAAAGCCCGCCGCGCCCTGCAGATAATTGCGCTCGATCGTGGTCAACGAATCGGTTCCTGCGACATCCCAGATGACAAACTTGACCTCGGTGTCGGGGGCGAGCGTGACCGTGCGGGTGTCGATTTTCACTCCGACAGTCGATAGATAACGGTCGGAAAAGCTGCTGTGTACGAAGCGCGCCACCAGACTGGTCTTGCCGACGGCGAAGTCACCGATCATGCAGATCTTGCGCACCAGCATCATCGGTCACCCGGCGGCGGATCCAGTTTGATCTCGATTTCGACGCGCCTGAGGTCCGGTCTCGCTCGCCCATCCGAGCGCAGCAGCGGGTGTGCGACCGGCTCGATGGTGGTGCGCGGTATGCCGAGTTCAGTCAATCCGTCGCCAACTTTGAGCGCGCGCTGCAAAGCGATGAGTTCGTTATTGGCCGGCGACCCCGTTCCGTCGGTGCGACCGACGATCCGGACCGACGCGTCCATTTTCAATAATCGCGCCAACGGCAACAACTCGTCGAGCTGTCCGGCCAAGCGTTCGAGCGTCTCCCGATGTATTTCGGTCAGTTCGAAGGAGCCTGCTTCGAAGCGGATACTCGTGGCCTCGATGGCCGAACGCAGGTCCGCCAACCGACGGTGTTCCGCCGCGGCGAGGTCGTGCGAATCCACCGTGACCAGCCCCGGGGTCAAGGGCCGTGCGGCTTCCCGCAGCAGGCGTGTGTCGGCGGAGACCAGCCCCGAGGTGTCCAGCGCTTCGACGCCCGGTACGGTCGGCGCGAGCAGCGCCGCACGCGATATCCACGCCTGGTCGGCCAAGCCTTTGGCGACCAGTTGCCGGTCGGCGTGCAGCTCGAGCGTGACGTCGTCCGGCGGCTGCAGACGCAATCGGGCGCGGTGCAATGCGATCTCGGGTTCGGCCGCCTGGAACGGGCGCCAGTGTGCCTGCCAGCCGGCGATTTCGAGCCCGGATTGGCGGAGTACCTGTTCGGGGTCCTTCGCCAAGGGGTCGCGCAGTCCATGAATCTGCAGTCGCCCCGGTGCCTGCTTGACGTCCGTCATGACTATGCCGGGTACGGTTCTCAGCAGCGCGACGGCCCGGGATTGCCGCGCTAACTCTGCTTGGCGCAGGCGGTGTTCCTGCCATTGCGTATAGCTGACCCAGCCGGTCGCCGCGATGATCAGGCCAAGCACGGCCAGGAATGCCTTGAGCGAACGTCCTCGCGTTTCCGAAGCGGGGGTTTCCTTGGCCAGCAGGCAGCGCCTCAGTTCGGGTTCCAGTATGGCGGCGTCCCGGCGGTCGCCCGAGAATGCCTGCAGATTGTCGCTGTAGCGGGCATGAATCTCGGCCAGATTGTCCGCCAGTTCGCCGCGCAGTTCCATCGGTGGCTCGCCGGCGATGACGCAGGCGATGTAGGCGATCGGCCCGTGTACCAGCAGGGCCGTGTGTTCGACCAGATCGACGGCGCTGATAGACTCGTCGGCATCTATCGTATCCTTGTAAAACGATTGTATGGCCGTCAGCATCGCCGAGTAGGCGTCGGGGTCCTGTTTTAGGTTCA
Source organism: uncultured Chromatiales bacterium (assembly GCA_965368585.1). Lineage (GTDB taxonomy): Bacteria > Pseudomonadota > Gammaproteobacteria > Chromatiales > Chromatiaceae > JARRQB01. The sequence goes on from CBDUNM010000001.1 coordinate 36,179, forward strand.
GCTCATCGGAAACGTGTGACAGCATGACCCCGTCGGCCGAGCGAATCAGGAAGGCCTGTTCCACGCGGTATTCGAGGGTGTGCCGCAGCACCACCTCGCTGAAGCTCATGCCCGAACGCCAGGCCTCCAGGCGCCAGCGCAGGCCGCGCGGCGAAAAACTATGGTCGAGGACGCGGTTGAGTTTCCTGACCATGCCGCGCAGCGCCTCGGCGATGGCGCGCCGGATAGCCGGCCCCAGTATCGGAAAAACCGCTTCTGCAAAGGCCTTGGGCTGGTGCCGGACGGCGCGCAGGACGCTCTGGGTGAGCGGCCGCTCCAATGCCTTCGCAAGATCGGTTTCTTTGGTGCGCCGCAGGGCCTGGGGGAGAACCAGAGCAACCTCGTCGGCGTGCATGAGCGGATCGTCCAGCCGTTCTTGAATCTCTACCAGCTGTTTTTGCTCATCCTCCATAAGCAGCGACTTGAGGGTTCTGAGTGCCTGCTCTGCGGCCTGTTCGTCGCGTTCGGCAACATCAGCCAATGTCCGGGTAGGGTAGGTCACGAGTCGCTGTGGTCTGGTTCGCCGGGGTTGTCGGATGCGAGGCGTTGCGCCATTTCGCCTAACAGCGTTGCCAGCTGTGCGTTGTCGACCTTGCGTTGCTGCAGGTCACGGTGACGCGTCGACAGGTCTTGAGTCAAACGCGCCTGTTCGGTGCTGAAGCGCGCTTCCGCGGTATTGATCTGATCCTCGAGTTCGCGCTTGACGAGGTCGACGTTGTCCAATGCGTCGGCTTCGATCTGACTGGCGCGTGCCTGATGCTCGTCGTGCAAATGCCGCATTTCCTTGCGCAATTCGTCGGCGGCTTCGTTGCGGACCCGGCTTTCGTCGGACAACTGGCCGTTGAGTTCGGCGACTGCCTGGTCGATTCTGGCTTGCAGCGTTTCCCATTGTTCGCGCAACTGCGCCTGGAAATGCTGTTGCTGATCTTGCAGTCGTCGCTCCAGTGTATCGAAGCGGTTTTCCACGGCGCGTAGGTGTTCGCCGAAGAGGATGTCGCGGATCTGCTTGATGTTCTCCGCGGCGCTGGACGCGACGACGACCGGATCATTTGCGGCAGGATCTTGGGACATGGCGCCCTCCTCAGGTGTTTCGCTTATTGTGCTTATCCTGAGCAGGAAAGCAAAAAAATGGCCCGCAGCAAGCGGGGGCGAAGTATGGCCGTTTTCTGGAGATCGAAACAAAACCGCCGAGCACGGCGTAAACAACACGCTCGACACGATCCGCGCGCCGCCGTTTGGCCGCGACGTTCACGGGCCTGAGCGGTCGGCTTGGAAACGCCGTCAAGTGCTGGTGGTATCGGCCGGCACCCCGATCGATGCCGGCTGGGTACTCATCGGGGTTAGACGGGCTGTTTGTCGGGGTACCACGACGTTCAGGCCTGTTGCAGGCGCCCGGGTCATCGAAGGGCGGTGTATCGAAGCTAGGTAACGCCGCGTCGCTCGTCGTATGTCGTAAAAATAATTATCTTTATAATACAGAAAGATAAGATCAATTCTCCGTGCGATCAGAATAAAATGTCGTCGTTTGCGTTGCTTAGGCACGGAGGTTGCAACCTACTCTATGCCGACCACTCGGGCGGGCTCACCCGCTCCCTCCCTCGAGTTCGCCCGGTCGGCACTTTTTGCGCAGTCAATGGGGAATAAACGATGATAAAGCTAACCAGTCTACGGGGCGTCGATATGCAATTGGCGGATGCGCTGCTCAGGCACGGCATCCGCTATGGAGAAGAGCTGCTCGCGGCCGCCGCAACGCCGAGCCAGCGCAACCGCTTAGCACAAGAACTCGGCGTTGACGTGCAGGTCGTCCTGGATCTGGCGAACCGCGCCGATCTGGCCAGGATCAATGGAATTGGCGGTATCTATTCGGATCTGCTGGAACACAGCGGAGTGGATACTCTGAAAGAGCTCGCCAAAAGGCGTCCCGACAACCTTTATCAGGCGATCGTGAGCGCCAACCGCCAGCGTCAACTGGCGAAAATGCCGCCGAGCGAAGACATGATCGATGGCTGGATCAAGCAAGCGCGCATCATCCAGCCGATGCTGCACTACTGATGGCGTGCAGCCGGTCGGGATAAGCAACCGACCGGGTAGTTTTGCTGATACTCGCCAGGCGCGGTCGTTGTGCGGCCGCGTCGATCGTTTTCGGTTACTTGTCCCACCGTTTGCGTGCGAATTTCTTACCGCATCGACAAATTCCGCCCGCGCCGACACTGCGGCGCGATCATGAGCAGCGATAGCTCACCCGCACCGATTTCAAATAGAAGCCCAGCTCTTGAATACAGCGTCGCAGGGCATCGTCATTGCGTTCGATTGCCGCGTGCTCGAGGCGACTGCCGATTTCTGTCATACCATCGAAGCCGTAGCTGGCGCCCGTCCCGCGAATGTTGTGCCCCAGTCTTTCCAGGCGTGGATAATCCCGGATGCGCAACGCATCGATCGCGGTTTGCAGGTCGGCGCGGCGGTTGCTCAAATACGCTGGAACCAAATCTTTGAGATCGGCGTCAATGTTGGCGTGTAGCGTTGGTTCGGTCACGGATCACGGTTCCCGATTGATGGCCCGTTTTCGCCCGGGTGCGAGCCCCGGGCATCAAGCGAGCGTGTCTGAGATTGTCGATGCTCAACAGCCTGGCGGACTCAACGCTGTTTGGCTGTAAATCCGCGGATGGCGATCAATTGTCATTGTCGAACTCGTAAATAGCCCTGCTATTCGCCCCGTCCGATATTCCCATTTGATTTCGCTTCCACGAAGTTTCGCTTCAAACGGTCGAGTCCGACCGGCTGTCAACCAGTTTATTCCACGGTGTCGCGGAAGCCAGTCCGGCGGCCTGATCTTGCGGTCCCCCGAGTAGTGATCTGCGACGCCGAATCGACCAACTGTCCTGATTCGCGAGCAAGTTACGCGCCACAGTTCGGTGGTTGCCGGAAGCTTCGGCTCGGCGGTGATTTTGCTGCGCCGTGCGGTTTTTCGAGGAATCGTTCGCGCGCCGGTTGTTGACTTTGGCGGCGGCCGCCGGCCCCGACGTTGGTCCGCTTGGGAACGCCGGGCGGCGCTGAGCGAGATTGCTTTCTTGCTGATTTTACGGAATTTTCAGAGCGTCCAGGTGGCGGTTCGGACGCAGTTCAGGTGCTAGCGTTGTGCTGTGATCGAACAGGCGCGCAACGCTTGTGGCGGAGCGGGGCGCGCGTTCGGCCACCCTGTGTCGTTCGCTACAGGGTCGTAAGGCGAGCATCCCGCCGATGCGGCGTGGCCGTTACGGGGTCTGTTTGTCGTTGCTGGCCGACGCTTTTCCCGTTGCACGGAACGCGCTGGGGTCCAGTTCATGGCGCTGCAGAAGTTTGTAGAACTCGGTGCGGTTGCGTCCCGCCAAGCGCGCGGCCTGTACGACTTTGCCTTCGCTGGCACGCAACACGCTGGCGAGATATCGACGCTCGAAGGCGAGCTTGGCTTCGTCCAGCGGCATGATATCGCCCGGCTGGTCGCGCAGGGCTTCCGACGTCAGGCTCAGGGGGATGACGCTGGAGGTGCTGAGCACGACGCACTGCTCGACGACATTGCGCAGCTGCCTGACGTTGCCCGGATAGCGTGCACTGATCAGATGTGACATGGCGTTCGGCGCAAATCGTTTGCGGTCGCCGCCTTCCCGTTTGGCGAACTCGTCGAGAAAGGCCTCGATCAACAGCGGAATGTCTTCGCGACGATCGCGCAGTGCGGGTAAGCGCAACGGGACCACGTTGAGGCGGTAATACAGGTCCTCTCGAAACTCTCCAGCCGCGACCGACTGGTCCAGTTTCTGGTGGGTGGCGGAAACGACGCGCACGTCGACGGGGACGGATTTCGTCGCCCCGACCGGGCGTACGTGAAAATCCTGCAGTACACGCAGCAATTTAGCTTGCAGGGCCATGGGCATATCGCCGATCTCGTCGAGAAACAAGGTGCCCTTGTCCGCCGTCTGAAACAGCCCTTCGTGCTTGGTCAGCGCGCCCGTAAACGCCCCTTTTTCGTGACCGAACAGTTCCGACTCCAGCAGCTGTTCGGGCAGTGCGCTGCAATTGATGCTGACGAAGGATTCATCGTGGCGCCGACTGCCGTCGTGAATGGCGCGGGCGAGCAGTTCCTTACCGGTGCCGGTTTCGCCCGAAATCATGACCGTACTCTCACCGACGGCGACCCGTCGCGCCCGCCCCAGCAGTTCCTGCATCAAGGATGAGCGGTGAACCATGCGCGGTGCAAAATCGTCGCTGCTTTTGGGCTTGCCGCCGGTGTTGTCCTGCAGCACATGGTTGATTTCATCGAGTAGATTCTGCCGCTGAATAGGCTTGGTGAGGAAGGCCGACACGCCAAGGTGGGTGGCTTTCACTGCGTCGGGAATGGCCGCCCGGCCACTGAGGATCATCACCGGCATCACCGGGTCTTCGGCATGGATCTCGGACAGCAGGCGCAAGCCATCCATGTTATCCATGAACAGATCGGTAATCACCAGGTCGGGCCTGGTTTGGGCGATTCGCGCCAACGCGTCCCGCCCGTTGGCCGCAGTCGTTACCCTGTAATTCGCGAGTTCCAACCAGCGCTGTACCAAAGCCAAGTGGTCATGGTCGTCGTCGACAACGAGTACCTGAGGTTCCGGCGTGGGGGCATTTTGAGATCGTTGTGACATGCGCAGGCGATATCTCGACAGGGAGGCTTCATTCTAGACGATATGCAACGCCGATCCGATGCGATTTGTTCGATTGCCGGATCACCCGGCAGGTTTTATTCACTCGGAACTGGCTGTTCGGCCTGGCGACGCGCGGGGCGCCGTCCCGGCGGCGTAAAAATGCCCCCTGGGTTGGGGCTCCTGAGTTGCAACGAGCCAATGGCTCGGGGCATCAGTCGAAGCTCAGTCCCCAGGTCAGCTCGATTTCGTTCTGTCTGAGATTCGGGCCGGTTTGCGGCACGAGCAGGTACGGATGCCGTTCGCCGTAACCGCCCTGCAGCGAGTGCGTGTACGACAGCGTGAGCATCTGGTCAGGATTCGGCCGATAGCTGAGGCCGAGGTTGGCGTGCGTCTGGGCGATAGCGCTTGCGGTGGACTCGCTGCGCTCATCGCCGATTGAAGCCTGATGGTTGACGCCGGCGCTTAACATCAGGCGCGGGGTGTACAGCCATTGCACACCCAACTGGAAAACCTCCAGATCGTCCGCGTCGGTCGCACCCACCGTGCCGTCCGTCGACAGTCTGCCGCCGACCTCGTCGCGGGCCAGCGGGTCAAGCGAACTGTAGTAAACGCGTTGCCAGTCGAAAGCCACGGTCAACCTGGACGAGAAAGCGTAGGCCAGTCCAGCGGATACCGCGGGCGGCACGGCGGAATTGACGGTACGGTCGGCCAAGCGGCGGCCTTGCTCGGAGGCTGTGGCGTAGATCTGTGATTGCAGTGTCATCCCGGCCGTCAATTGCGGGCTGAGCTGTCCCATCCAGCCAAGACGTACGCCGTAGCCCTGCGGGTTGCTGACATTCGGCGAGCCCGCTGCGTAATCCTGGTGCCCACCCGAATCCGCGCCGGACGACAGCGTCGCCAGGATGGGCGTCACACCAATGGTATGGTCAGCGTGCAAGGCGTGGGTGTAGGGCGAGCCGACCAAAATGTCAAAGCGGGTACGGCCCATCTGTATGCCGGCAAAATCCGGTGCGGTGGAGTTTCGCCAGACGTCGGCGTTGGGTGCGTAGTCGAGCCAGGTGATACCCATCGGGTAGGCGGGCGGCAGTTGCGCCGGCCCCGGCAGATGCGTGCCGGCCGTTACGCTGCCGCACAAAAATGCCAGCGCGCAGTATGCCAGCCAGGTTGTTGGGTCGAATCGGCGGTCCATATCAGGTCCCCTGCTAGCCATCAGTACGTTGGTGGTGACGAGTGTCCGTCGTGCGTAATCGTTTTGGACCTAATCACTCGCCGCACCCGTGAAGCGCGAGCCACCTTAAGCATACGATTCCCGAACGATATACGGCAGCGGCGAAAAAATCTTAACAACGCGTCACGCTTTTGTCGTCCGCCGCAGGCGCCGGGACGGCGGCAAATAGGGTCTTGCCGTCTCCCGCCTTCGGCTGATAAGCGGCAAGCGACCCGTCAAGCGCCTGCCCGCGCGGATCGCTGGGTGGCAATGATGGCGGTGATACCGCGTTCCGCGAGGATCAGCATGGCGTCCAGCTCGGCGCGACTGAACGGTGTCGACTCGGCTGTACCCTGCACCTCGATCAGCCCCGCCGCGTCGTTCATCACCACGTTCATGTCGGTTGCGGCATTGGAGTCTTCTGCATAGTCGAGATCCAGGATGGGTTCGCCGTCGAAAATGCCCACCGACACCGATGCGACATGATGGGTGATCGGGTTTTGCGGCAACTCATTCGCGGCCAAGAGGCCGTCGATCGCGTCGGCGAGAGCGACGAAGGCGCCCGAGATCGACGCGGTGCGCGTGCCCCCGTCGGCCTGTATGACATCGCAATCGAGAGTAATCGTGCGCACGCCAAGCTTCTTCAAGTCCACCGCGGCGCGCAGCGACCTGCCGATCAGGCGTTGTATTTCCATCGTTCGACCGCTTTGTTTGCCGCGCGCGGATTCGCGGCCCATGCGTTCGCCGGTGGACCGGGGCAGCATCCCGTATTCGGCCGTGATCCAGCCGCCGTCCTGGTCGTTCATCCAGCGCGGCGTGCGGTTCTCCACGGTGGCCGTGCACAGCACCCGGGTGTCACCAAAGGAGACGAGCACCGAGCCTTCGGCGTGTTTCGTGTAGTGACGTTCAAACATGATGTCGCGCATCTCGTTGGGTTGACGGCGGCTTGGTCTCATAGGTCGTCTCTCGCAGTGCAGGTGGTGAGGGTGAAAGGTATTGGCGTATCCCGCCGGGCTATGACCTTGCTGCAGTCCATAGCGGCGGTTAAGCGGTGCGTCCCGATTGCTCAGTATTCAGATCAAGCGTCGTATCCCGTGGCTGTTGTGCAGGTTCGGAGGCAGGTTTTGTTTGCCTAGCAGCACGTCCCGCAGTTCCGATGCGGACCGCGGTCGCAGCTTGGGGTTGACCGACATCGCCCAGTCTATGGCCGCCAGCAGGTGCTGCGGGTATTTGCCGTTGAACGCTTCGCGCGCCGGAACCAGGGTGTCTTCCGTCAGGCGCTCGACCGAGGGCGGGGGTGAGCGGCCTTCAATGCAAGCGCGCATGCTCGCGCCCACCGCATATACGTCGGTCCAGGGTCCCACGTCGCCGCCGCTGCGGTACTGTTCCACCGGCGAGAATCCCGGTGTGATTACCTGCGCCTTCTTGTCGCCGCGTTCCGGATCCAGGTGATACACGGCGCCGAAATCGAGCAGCAGGGGATTGCCCGCCGGCCGTAAGTGGATGTTGCTGGGCTTGAAGTCGAGATGCAGGTGTTGGTGGGCGTGGATGAGACTCAAGGCATCCAGCAGGGGTGGAAACACGGTGAGCAGAAACGTAGTGCTGAGGTTGCCTTCGCGTTTTTTGACATACCTGCCCAGGTTTTTGCCGGGCTCATAGTCCATCACGAGGTAGGCGGTATTGTTGGCCAGAAAACAATTTCGGACGTTGACGATGTTGGGGTGCTTGAAGGTCGCGAGCGCGAGTGCCTCCTGGTAGAACAGCCGCCGGCCACGGTGGAAGCTGTCAAACTTGCTCTCGGTCACGACGGAAACGGTCTCGCCGCCGGCGCGCGTGCCGACCCGCTTGGGGAGGTACTCCTTGATCGCCACTTCGTCGTGGGTGTCTTCATCTTCGGCAAGATAGATCAGGCTGAACCCGCCGCTGCCGATGAGCTTGACGGTGCGAAAGCAATCCAGCCGCGTACCGGGAGGCAGGCTGTCGCGTTTGGGAATGGTCACGACTTGGGTCGGTTCGGTCGGCGCGGTCCACCAGGGTGGGCGTAGTGCCGGGCATCTGGTGCCGGCTTCGGCCGGTTTTTTGAAGTGGTCATCATTTTGGTGTCTGGTCTGGCCTATACCCGTAATCCTGGTGGATCAAGCTGCCGGTTAGCTGTGCGCAACGCTGCTTCCCCGGTTATGATACACGGAAGTTTTCCGCCTGCTGAAGCGGTCGGTCGCGGTGCTGGATGCCGCCTCCACCAGCCGTCAACAAGTCCCCAAATGGTACAGAGGTACGCATGATTCGAAGTATGACCGCTTTCGCCCGCATGGAATCACGCGACGCGCTGGGTGAACTGGTTTGGGAACTGCGCTCGGTCAACCACCGCTATCTCGAGGTGTCGGTGCGCCTGCCCGAGGAGTTGCGCGTGCTGGAGCCGGTGGTGCGTGAGCGGGCGGCCCGGCGGTTGAGTCGCGGTAAAGTCGATTGCACGTTGCGGTTTCGTCCCAACACGGGCACCAGCGGCGACCTCGTTGTCAATGCGCGCATGGCCGCTCAACTGCTCAACGCGGTGTCGGAGATGCGTGAACGGCTGCCCGAATCGCCCGACCCTTCCATCATGGACCTGCTGCGCTGGCCCGGCGTGCTGGAAATGGGTGAGCAGGACCTCTCGCCGGTCCAGGCGGCGGCGTCGGGATTGCTGGACCAGGCCTTGGGCGAGTTGGTGGAGGCGCGTGAACGCGAGGGCGAGCGCCTGGCGGCGCTTATCCGGGAGCGTTGCGAAAAGCTGCGCGTTCAGGTCGAACGAGCCAAGGAGCGCATGCCGGTGGTGATCGGGGCGCTCAAGGAACGGTTGACGGCTCGGTTGCTGGAAGTGAGTGCGGAACTGGATCCGCAGCGCATCGAGCAGGAAATGGCGATGTTCGCGCAGAAAATGGATGTCGACGAGGAAATGGACCGGCTGCGTACCCATGTCGACGAGGTGGTCCGGGTGCTGGGTCAACGCGAACCGATCGGAAGGCGCATGGATTTCCTCATGCAGGAGCTGAACCGCGAAGCGAATACGCTCGGGTCGAAGTCGGCGGACAGCGAGACCACGGCGGTTTCCGTCGAAATGAAGGTGCTGATCGAGCAAATGCGCGAGCAGATTCAAAATGTCGAATGACCCCGTCCGTCCGGACGTGTCGCCGCTGCGGTCCCGACCGAGTGTTGCGCCGTCGGTGCGGATTACAGCGGTCCGACCAAGCACGTCGCACGGGTGGAGTTGATGGAAGGCACGCTGTTCATTGTTTCGGCGCCGTCCGGGGCGGGCAAATCCAGCTTGCTGCAGGCATTGCTCGAGCACGACGCCAACCTGGTCGTATCGGTCTCGCACACGACCCGATCGCCGCGGCCGGGCGAGGTGGATGGCTTGCACTATCACTTCGTGGCTCCAGCAGAGTTCGAGCGTTTGGTAGCGGAAAACGCCCTGCTGGAGTATGCGCAGGTATTCGGTAACAGCTATGGCACGACGGAATCCGGCGTCCGTGAGCAGTTGCGCAGCGGCCGCGACGTGGTTCTGGAAATCGATTGGCAGGGGGGCCGGCAGGTCCGCGGCCGCTTCGCCGACGTCACGTCGGTGTTCGTCGTGCCGCCGTCACTGGACGCTTTGCGGGAACGCTTGACGGCCCGTGCTCAAGACAGCCGCGAGGTCGTCGAGCGGCGTATGAGCGAAGCGTCGGCCGAACTCTCGCATGTCTACGAGTACGATTATCTGGTGGTCAACGACGATTTTGGTGTCGCGCTTGAGGAGTTGCAGATTCTGGTCAAGGCGGCGCGCCTGAAGGTCGCCGTGCAGCGCCGCCGCCACTCGACGCTGTTCGCCAGTTTCGAAAATTGACCGTTCTCAACCTGGCAGACTACAATGAGCGGTCACGCATTGAATTTCTCTCTAAGGTTTCCGGGGTTAGCTTAAACCATGGCGCGTATCACTGTTGAAGACTGTCTGGATCACGTAGACAATCGTTTCGATCTGGTTCTGCTAGCCACCAAGCGTGCGCGGCAGATCGATATGGGCGTCGAGCCCATGCTGCCCCGCGAAAACGACAAACCAACCGTGCTCGCCTTGCGGGAAATCGCTGCAGGCATCGTCAGTCACGACACCGTCCACGAACCGGAACCATCGGCCGAATCCATTGACGAGGAGTTGGCGGCGGCGCTGGCGGGCGAATTGGGCACACTCGACAGCCAGCCCGACGACGACTGAAACTGCTTGGGTGTTCCTCTGTTCGGAGGTCGAACGCCGACGCTGTCCGGGTAAGAGCATCTGGTGCAAGAAGATACTGTCACTGCTACCGAGGCGCCCTGGCGTCAACCCCTGCCGCCCGCTGAGTCGGACGGTCAGGCACGCTACCTGATCAGCGACCTTTGCGCGGACCTCGAATCTTATCTTCCGCAACAGCAGATACGCGACGTCTATCGGGCATACCTGTTTGGCGCCGAAGCGCACGAGGGTCAGCGCCGGCGTTCAGGTGAGCCGTACATCTACCATCCGGTCGCGGTCGCACGCATCCTGGCCGGCATGCGTATGGACCACAAGTGCCTGATGGCGGCCATCCTGCACGACGTCATCGAAGACACCACGACGGCCAAAGAGCAACTCGCCGATCTGTTCGACAAGGAAATTGCCGAACTGGTTGACGGTGTTAGCAAACTCACTCAGATCAACTTCCGCAGTCAAGCGGAGGCGCAAGCGGAAAACTTCCGCAAGATGCTGTTGGCAATGACCCGCGATATCCGGGTCATCCTGATCAAGCTGGCCGACCGCCTGCACAACATGCGCACGCTCGGGGCGATGCCGCAACACAAAGCGCGGCGCATTGCGCGCGAAACGCTCGAGATTTACGCGCCCATCTCCAATCGCCTCGGCATCAACTATATCCGCCTCGACCTCGAAGACCTGGGAATGGCGGCGTATTGGCCCTGGCGTTACCGCATCCTTTCGAACGCGCTGCGGCGCATGCGCGGCAACCGCAAGGAAGTGGTGGGCAACATTGAAACGGCGATCCGCCGGCGCCTGCAGCAGGAAGACCTGCAGGGCGAGGTATACGGGCGGGAAAAGCACGTTTACAGCATTTACCGCAAAATGCTGGACAAAGGCATATCCTTGAGCGAGTTGGCGGATGTGTATGCATTTCGCATCATCGTGGACAAGGTCGATTCCTGTTACCGGGTGCTCGGTTCTGTGCACAATCTGTACAAACCGGTTCCGGGTCGATTCAAGGACTACATCGCCATTCCCAAGGCCAACGGATACCAGTCGATACATACGGTGCTGTTTGGTCCGCACGGTCTGCCGATCGAGATCCAGATCAGGACCGAGGACATGCACCGGGTCGCCGAAGAGGGCATTGCGGCGCACTGGCACTACAAGACCACCGAGTTTTCGGCAACGCCCGATACGGCGGTCGACTGGTTGCGAAATCTGCTGGAGTTACAGAAGGGCTCGGGAAACTCGGTCGAGTTCCTGGAGCACGTAAAGGTCGATTTGTTTCCAGACGAGGTCTACGTGTTCACACCCCGGGGCCAGATCCTGGTGCTCCCCAAAGGCGCCTCGGTCATCGATTTCGCTTATGCAGTGCACTCCGACGTCGGCAACCAGTGCGTGGCCGCACGGGTGGATCGCCGCCTCGCGGCCCTGCGCACGTGTCTGAAAAGCGGCCAAACGGTGGAGATCATTACCAAGCCCGACGCCCAGCCGAACCCCGCTTGGCTGGATTTCGTCGTGACCAGCAAGGCCCGAGCCGCCATCCGCGGATACCTCAAACGCCTGGAACGACGCGAAGCGGCGGTGTTGGGACGACGCCTGTTGGAACGCGAGCTGGAAAGCCTGGGCAGGGAGATCGAAAACCTGCCGCAGGCCGACATCGACACGGTCGTGAGCGAGTTGCAATCCGAGGATTTCGACACCCTGATGCAGGAGATCGGGCTGGGAAACCGCATGGCCAAGCTGGTTGCACGGCTCCTGATCTCCGGATCTGAACCTACCGATTCGGAGCACGGCAACGATTCCGCCGGTCGGCTGCTGATTCGCGGTACCGAAGGCATGGTGGTGAATTTCGCCAAGTGCTGTGGTCCGATACCCGGAGACCCTATCGTGGCGAACTTCAGCCCCGGCCGCGGTGTCGTGGTGCATCATCAGCAGTGCCCCAACCTCGGGGATTTTCGCAAGCAAGGCCAGAGCTGGATCGATGTGCAATGGGCAGAGCAGGTCAAAGGTGAGTATCTGACCGGGATTCGGGTCGATGCGGGCAACCAGCGCGGCATGCTGGCGACGCTGGCTGCGGCGATCGCCGACGAAGGATCGAACATCGAGGAGGTGCGCAGCGAAGAACGCGACGGGCTTTCCTCGACGTTGCGGTTTCAGATTGCCGTACGCGGGCGCAAACACCTTGCGCACATCATACGGCGGGTCAAGGCGATACCTTCGGTACTGCGAATCGCCCGGGTGATCGGCTAGCCTGCACCGAGCTTATCGTGTCCCGCAACGCTATTGACGAGCCGCATTGGCGGCGCTTCGAACGCCTTCGGCTCCCTTGTACGCCACACCGTTTCCACCGTTGGTTGCGTGATAGCAGTTCGCTGACGCAGCGGGTCATCGACGCCTGCCGGGGTGGCTTTCGTGTGAGGTTGCGGCGGCAGGGCCGGGACGGGCCGCTGCCCAGCGAGCGACGGATATTGTGCATGGGGCGGACCCGGATCGGCATGATACGCGAGGTCGAACTGTTGTGCGGTAGCACGCCCTGGGTGTTCGCTCGCACGGTGATCCCAACGGCGAGTTTGAAGGGCGCGGCAGGTCGTTTGGCACATCTGGGCGAGCGCCCGCTGGGCGCCGTACTGTTCGCGCGCCCCACCACGCGCCGTGGCCGCGTCGAATTTGCCCGGCTGACGCCTGGACAACCGTTCTACGAAGCGGCGGTGGCCAACCTGGACGATCGCCCCAACGCCTTGTGGGGGCGGCGCACTTTGTTTTTTTATGAAGGTAAGCCATTGTTGGTTAACGAAATATTTTTATCAGGAGTGCCTCGTGTCTGACGCCGATGCCGCCGCGCATGCGCCGTCCCGGCGGCCGGACGGGCAGCAGCGTCTGCGCAACTATTGGTTACTGATCAGAGCTGATCGACCGATCGGAATTTACCTCCTGTTGTGGCCCGCGTTGTGGGCGCTGTGGATTGCGGGAGCGGGCGAGCCCACCTGGTGGGTGGTATTGATCTTCGTGCTGGGAACCGCTTTGATGAGATCGGCCGGGTGCGCGATCAACGACTACGCGGACCGGGAGTTCGACGGACTCGTCGAGCGCACCAAGGGCAGACCGCTTGTCAATGGACTGGTTACGCCCGGCGAGGCGCTTGGGGTCTTCGTCGTTCTGAGTTTGGCGGCGTTTGGTCTGGTTTTGCTGCTCAACAGCAAAACCGTCGCCCATTCCTTTGTGGCCGTCGGTCTTGCTGCACTCTACCCCTTTACCAAACGGATCACGCCGTTGCCCCAGCTGTTTCTCGGGCTCGCCTTTGGCTGGGCGGTGCCGATGGCCTTCACTGCGCTGCAGAACGCCATTCCCCCGGTCGCCTGGGTGTTGTTGCTCGCCACCGTCACCTGGGCGGTGATTTACGACACCATGTACGCGATGGTCGATCGCGACGACGATGTGCGGATCGGCGTGAAGTCGACCGCCATTCTGTTCGGCCGTTTCGACCGGCTGGTCATCGGCGCATTGCAGGTGCTAATGATGGGGATGATGCTCCTGGTAGGCCATCTCGCCGGATTGGGCGAGGTGTACTACCTGGGGCTGGCCGTGGCGGCGGGCTTTTTTATCTACCAGCAATACCTGATTCGCAATCGTGAACGGGCGCTTTGTTTTCGTGCCTTTCTTAACAATCACTACTTCGGCATGACCCTATTCGCAGCGTTGTTGCTCGACTATCTCACAGCCTGAAATGCCGCCATGATCACCCGTCGCACGCCGCTTCGTGGCCACATCTGCCGAATTCGATACGTCGGCGCGGACGTCCGCACCCGGCGGACTGTGTGCGGTGCCGTATCCCCGTGTCGGAGGCAGCGTTAAGGTGCGGCGTCGGTTTTTGGTGGCGGTATTTGGCGCCGTGCTTGTGCTCGCTTATGCCGGCTGGGAGTTTTCCGGTAACAGCCCGCGGCCGGCACGGCTGGGCTCCGGCGCGGTACTGGAGTGGGTGGATTGCTGGTTCGACACTTCCTGGTGGCGTCCCACGTATTGCGGCCGCTTTACCACGGCGTTTGAAAAAGGGCACGCGACGCAGTTTGTGTTGCCGGTCGTTTACGTTGCGGCGCGGCCTTGGCGCGCCCGCGGCACGCCGTTGCTGTACATTGCGGGAGGACCCGGCGGGGCAGCCATGCTGGACGCGCAGTCCATGACCGAGTGGTGGCATTGGCTGGACGAGGTGGCCTGGGCCAACGATGTGGTTTTTTACGATCAGCGGGGCGTGGGGCGGTCAGTGCCGACGCTGGATTGCCCTGAACTGCTCGCGGCTCGGCGTCAACTCCTGCCGCAGGATATCGACGTCGAGGAATTGGGGCGGCGCTTGCGGGCGGCGGGAGAAGCCTGCAAACGGCGGCTTGAGGATGACGGCCATGATTTCAGCCGGTTCACCACGCGCGCCAATGCCCGTGACGCCGCTGATCTGATGCGCGCGATCAATCCCGATGCGGCGTGGGATCTTTACGGTATTTCCTACGGTACCCGGGTGGCGCTCGATTTGATGCGCTTGGAGCCGGAACGGCTGCATGCTGTGGTGCTCGACTCGGTTTATCCTCCGGAGATTCACTTCGAACTTGCCGATCCCTGGCTGTTGGAACGCGTTTTTGGCCTGTCGGCGCGAGTTTGCGAATTGCTCGGCGTTTGCGAGTACACGCCAGAGGAGATGACGCAGTATCTGCACCGCGCGCTGGCCGTGCTGCAGGGCGATCCGTTGCGCGTCAAGGCGCAAGACCCGCGCACCGGAGTCGACCTGAACGTGGTGTATGGCGCCGAAGACTTCGCCTGGCTGTTGTTCGAGGCGCTCTACCGATGGGATCGTCTGGCGGACCTGCCTGGGGTGATCGTGGCGGTTGCCGAGGGCAGGCCCAGTCCGGCTTTGGACGTCCTGGTGCAAGACAGCCTGGCCACCCAGCTCGATCCGAGTTTCAGCGACGCGGTTGCCTCCGCCGTCGACTGCAATGACGCCTACGCGCTTGGCGCGGATGAAATGCTGGCGATGAGCGAGCGCTTCGACCGGGTCACTGATTTGGTGGAGCACGACTGGGAATACCATTTCTGTCGATTCTGGAAAACGACAGATGTCGGATCCGCGTTCCGAAAATCGGTCAGTTCCCCCGTCCCAACCCTGATTTTGGCGGGTGAGTTCGATCCCGTGACACCGCCGGACTGGGCGGAACATACGCTTGAACAGCTTGAAAATGCAGCGCTTTTCCAGTTTCCGGGGATCGGTCATGGAGTCTTGGACAGTCACGATTGCGCGGTTGAACTGGTGGTTTCCTTCCTCGCGTCACCACGCGCGGTGACGCCCCCGGAGTGCTTGAGTACCTTATGATTAATTCCTGATCTGCGCCTTGGGGCTTGATTAACTGCGCGCGCTGAGCTAAAACCCCCGCGCTTTGTCAACAACATGTAAGGTCTTGCGCATATGACGGTGGAACTCCCGGCTGGTTACAAGCCGAGCCCCGATGAGGAATACATGAACCCTCAGCAGCTCGAGTATTTTCGTTTGAAACTGATCAAGTGGCGGGAAGATTTGATGGAAGAAGCGCAGGAGACGTTGAACAACCTGCGCGACGACAGTTACAAAGAGGTCGGCGACGAAGCTGACCGCGCCAGCCGGGAAAGCGACCATACCCTCGAGTTGCGCACCCGCGACCGCTACCGGAAATTGCTCCGCAAGATCGAGCAGGCCCTGGAGCGCATCGACGACAACAGCTACGGCTATTGCGAGGATACCGGAGAGCCTATCGGTGTGGCGCGTCTGGAAGCGCGGCCGATTGCCACCCTGACGGTCGATGCACAGGAACGGCGTGAAATGAAAGAAAAGGTCATCGCCGACCGATAGCGGTCCGGGTTGCCGAATCTATGATGCTCAGGCAAGTAAACGCGCGGCGGCCGCGTTGCCCCGCGCGCTATCGGCTTCTGGGCGTACGTGCCACCGCCCAGACGTCCACTCTTGCGACACCTGCGCGCTTCAGCATCTGCGCCAGTGCTTCGGCCGTGGCGCCCGTGGTGACGACGTCGTCGATCAGTGCCACGTGCGCGGGTGGATGCGGGTCACGGCAGGCGAACGCGCCCGCCAGGTTGCGCAAGCGCTGCCTGCGTTTCAGCCCGGCTTGTGCCGGGTTCGCTGCGACGCGCTCCACGGTGCTTGTCGACAACGGCAGGTCCAGCAGGCGGGTGACGACGCGGGCGAGTTCAGTAGCCTGGTTGAAGCCGCGTTGGCGCAAGCGCAGCGGGTGCAAGGGCACCGGAATCACGCAGTCCGGCCGCGAGTCGGCGAGCGGCGCGATATGCTCGGTCAGCAATTGACCCAGGACGCGGCCCGCCGCCAACCGATGCCCAAACTTGAGGGCGGCGATCAGGTCGGAGACCGGATATTCGTAACGAAACGGCGCCAGCACAGCGTCGAATGCGGGGCTGCGACTCAGGCAAGCGCCGCACTTGGCGTCGGCTGAAGCGGTCTCGGGCATGGGCAAGGCGCACACCCGGCAAGGCCTGGCATTGCGGGGCAGGGCGTCGCGGCATGCGCTGCACAAGCCGCTCCGGTGTGTCGAGGGGGTGCGGCACAGCAGGCAGGTCGGCTGCCATAAGATTTGGATCAATCCGGTCCAGTTGTAAACCATGACTCCTTCCGCGAGTTGACATCGACCATGTCCCCGGCCACTCTATGAGGCTGGGCAGTCAACTGGTCTCGGACCTCACCGGTGAGCCATTCTCAAACCGTAACAGGTGAAACCAACCCCGTCAGCGTGCAGTCGTCGCGTCGCGCGGCGACGATTATGGATATCGGCAACGTCATAGCCGCGTTGTCGCCGTTGCCGCTGGGAGTGTTTTGGCTCGCTGCATCGGCCTGGGTCTACGCGCGGCACAAGCGCCATCCGAATGCCAAGGTCCGCTATTATACGCGGCGGGCCGCGGGTCGCCTTTACGGGGTGGTCGGCGTCGTGATTCCGATCGCGGTCTTGTCCCCCGGCGAGGGGGCCGATCGCTGGTTGATCGCCTGGGGCCTGGCGGCCCTGATCATCATTCCCTGGTCTCTGTGGTCGCTGGCGCGTATCCGCGCCGACCGCTGGGACGCTGTTGTTCCGTCCGTGTAGGAAATCGCTGATGTCTGAATACACAATACGCCACGATTGGTCCGTTGCAGAGGTTGAGGCCTTGCTCGACGGGCCTTTCAATGACCTGTTGTTTCGCGCGCAACAGGCGCATCGCGCGAATTTCGATCCCAACCGGGTTCAGGTCAGTACCCTGCTCAGCATCAAAACCGGAGCCTGTCCCGAGGATTGCGGCTACTGCTCGCAAAGCGCGCGGAACGACACGGGACTCGAAAAAGAACGGCTATTGCCGCTGGACGACGTGCTGGCATCGGCCAAGTCGGCAAGCGACCAGGGGGCGACGCGATTTTGTATGGGGGCGGCGTGGCGCAACCCCACGGACAAGAACCTCGATCAGGTGATCGAAATGGTGCGCGGTGTCAAGTCGCTGGGGCTGGAGACCTGCCTGACGCTGGGGATGTTGACGTCCAGCCAGGCGAGACGCTTGAACGAGGCGGGGCTGGATTACTACAACCACAATATCGATACCTCGCCGGAGTTTTACGGCAAGGTCATCACCACCCGGACCTTCAATGATCGTCTGGATACCCTGGCCTCGGTCCGCGAGGCCGGCATCAATGTCTGCTCGGGTGGGATTCTGGGCATGGGCGAGTCACGCCGTGACCGCGCCTCCATGCTCTGTCAGTTGTCCAATCTGCCGCAACACCCTGAATCGGTGCCGATCAACATGCTCGTACAGATCGAGGGTACGCCCATGTTCGGACACGAGCAGCTCGATCCGCTGGAGTTCGTGCGCACCATCGCCGTTGCCCGCATCATGATGCCGGCGTCATACGTTCGGCTGTCCGCCGGCCGAAGCGCGATGAACGACGAACTGCAGGCGTTGTGCTTCCTGGCGGGCGCCAACTCCATGTTCTACGGTGAGCGCCTGCTGACCACCGACAACCCGGACGCGGACCATGACCGGCGCCTGTTCGATCGCCTGGGGATCGAGTTCGAAGCGCGCGCCGAATCGCCGGCACCCCCGGAGGGTCGAGCCTGCGGCCGTTGCTGAGGCGGTCCCGGGATGTGGGAACTAGCGTCGGAATTGGCGCGGCGCCGGCGGGAGCATCTATATCGCACGCGGCGCGTGGTCGAGGGACCGCAAGGTGCCGAAATCACGGTCGACGGACGCGAACTGGTTGCGTTTTGCAGTAATGACTATCTCGGTCTGGCCGCCGACCCCAGGGTCAGGCAGGCACTGATAGACGGCGTGGGCGTCTACGGTGCAGGCAGCGGGGCGGCCCATTTGGTGTCGGGTCACACGCATGCGCATCATCGGCTGGAAGAGGAACTGGCCGAGTTCACGGGACATGAGCGGGCGCTGCTGTTTTCCACCGGCTATATGGCCAACCTCGGCGTCATCACGGCGCTGACCGGGCGTGGTGACACGGTGTTCGAAGACCGGCTCAACCATGCGTCGCTGATCGACGGGGGTTTGTTGTCCGCCGCGCGCTTCCGCCGTTACCCGCACGCCGATGCAGCAGCCTTGCGTGGGCAGCTGACCGGCGTTGAGGGCCGCAAACTGGTCGTGACCGACGGTGTATTCAGCATGGACGGCGACATCGCGCCCCTGACTGATCTGGCTTCGGTCTGCCGCGCCCAGGGCGCCTGGTTGATGGTCGACGACGCGCACGGTCTCGGGGTTGTCGGGCAACAGGGCCGCGGCAGTCTGTCACGCTGCGGACTGGACGGTGCTGACGCGCCGCTACTGATGGGTACCCTCGGCAAGGCCCTGGGCACTTTTGGCGCCTTCGTTGCCGGGTCGACCGACCTGATCGAAACTCTCATTCAACAAGCTCGCCCGTATATCTACACGACCGCGTCGCCCGCGGCGCTGGCCGAGGCGACCCGGGTCAGTTTGCGTATCGCCCGCGACGAAGATTGGCGGCGTCAGCGGCTGCTTGAGCTGACGAGCCGGTTTCGGCAGGAAGTTGCTGCGATGGGCTTCGATCTGATGCCTTCGGAATCTCCAATACAACCCGTGGTGGCGGGTTCTTCGGCGCGTGCACTCGAATGGAGCCGGACCTTGGAGAACGAGGGTATTCTGGTGACCGCGATTCGACCGCCGACCGTCCCGCCCGGGAGTGCCCGCTTGCGCTTCACCTTCAGCGCCGTCCACACCGATACGCAGCTGGACCGTTTGCTGGACGCGCTGCAAAGGTTGTCCGGGTCGGCCATATGAGCGCGCTGTTCGTGCAGCGACATGGAGCCGGACCGCCGCTGGTCATGGTCC
This sequence comes from uncultured Chromatiales bacterium, assembly GCA_965368585.1. Lineage (GTDB taxonomy): Bacteria > Pseudomonadota > Gammaproteobacteria > Chromatiales > Chromatiaceae > JARRQB01. The sequence continues at coordinate 55,662 of CBDUNM010000001.1, forward strand.
ACGGGTGGGCGATGAACGCGGCCGCCTGGGGCGATTGGGCGGAGCGACTTGCCAGGTCGTACACGGTCTACGCAATCGAGCTGCCGGGCCATGGCCGAAGCCCGTGGACTGGCGAGGCGACGCTGGACGGTTGGGCGGATCGGGTGCGAGCGGCGGTTCCGCCGGGTGCGGTCTGGGTCGGCTGGTCGCTCGGTGCGGCCGTGACCCTGCAGGCGGCGCTGAAGGCGCCTGCGGACGTCGCGGCCCTGGTCCTGGTAAGCGGCACGCCCCGGTTCGTACAGGATGCGACCTGGCCGAACGCGATGGCGCCCGAGGTCCTGGATCAGTTCGCCGAACTGCTCGGCGATGACGCCCGCGCGACCGTGGAGCGGTTTCTGGCCTTACAGGTACGGGGTGCCGACGAAGCGACAGCCACGTTGCGGCGTCTCAAGGCCGCCATGGGCGGGTTGCCATCGGCTCACCTCGATGCCTTGTCGGTCGGGTTGAAACTGTTGCGCGAGACCGATTTGCGGCCCCAATTGAAGCGGTTCACCCGCCCCGCGCTGTGGTTGTTGGGTGATCGCGACACCCTGGTGCCCGCCGCCATGGGCTGGGACCTCACCGAGTGGATGCCGGCCGCGCGCACGGAGATCATTTGCGGCGCGGGACACGCGCCCTTTCTGTCGCACTTGCCGCAGTTGACGCAGCGCGCCGAGCGATTTCTGGGGGTGGCGCTTGCATAACGACTCAGCCGGCCCGATTGACAAGTCGCGCGCGCGCCGCGCGTTCGGTCGCGCCGCGGCAACCTACGACGATACGGCGGTCCTGCAGAAAGAGGTCGGCGCGCGGTTGCTGGACAAGCTCGATGCCGTGCTCCTGGAGCCGGAAACGATCCTGGATATCGGTGCCGGCACGGGGCTGGCGATCGACCCGTTGCTGACGCGCTTTCGCGGCGCCCGTATGCTGGCGCTGGATTTCGCGTTGCCGATGCTGGCGCGCGCCCGTCGGCGCGGACGCCTGTTGCGCCGGCCTGGTTGCGTTTGCGCAGACTTCGAAAACCTCCCTTGCAGGGACAACAGTGTCGACCTGGTCTACTCCAATCTCGCCTTTCAGTGGTCGAACGATCTGCCGCGCGCCTTTGCGGAGTGTCAGCGGGTTTTGCGGCCCGGCGGGCTGCTCGCGTTCACGACCTTGGGTCCCGATACGCTAAAGGAGCTGCGTGCCGCCTGGGCCTCAGTCGACGGCACGACGCACGTCAGTCCGTTCTTCGATATGCACGATGTCGGAGATATGCTGGTGCATGCCCGATTCGCCGATCCGGTCATGGATGTCGATTGGCTCAATCTGACCTATGGGGACATTAGGGGATTGATGCAGGACCTGAAAGGGATAGGTGCCGCCAATGCGGCCACCGATCGGCAACGCGGCATGACCGGCAAGGGGCGGATGGCCGGCCTGGCCGCGGCCTATGAGCGGTTTCGCGATGCGTCACAGCGACTGCCCGCCACCTACGAGGTGATTTACGGTCATGCGTGGGCCCCGGAGCAGCTGCAGGTAGACGGCGAAACACGCATCCCGGTCGCTGCGATCGGTCGCAGGAAATGACCGCCGGCCTGTTCGTGACGGGGACGGATACCGGGTGCGGGAAGACCCTGGTCACCCTGGGTTTGCTGCGGGCGCTTGCGCTGACCGGTCAGCGTGTGGCCGGGATGAAACCGGTGGCGGCGGGTGCCGAGTCCACGCCGACGGGATTGCGTAACGATGACGCACTGGCGATACAGTCGCTGTGCGATCCCGCGGCAGATTATGAGACGGTCAATCCCATCTGTTTCGCGCCGGCTATCGCGCCGCATATCGCCGCTGCGGAAGCGCGCCGCCCCGTTACGCTAGCGCCCATCGTGGCGGCACGTGACGCGCTCGCCGCCGATCACGACGTGATCGTGGTCGAGGGCGCCGGAGGCTGGCGCGTGCCGCTCGCCGACGGATTGGACATGGGTGGCCTGGCGTTGCACCTCGGTTTTCCCGTGGTGCTGGTGGTGGCGATGCGGTTGGGGTGCCTGAATCACGCCTTGCTGACGCAGGAGGCGATACACGCCACGGGCCTGCCGCTGATCGGCTGGGTCGCCAACACGGTGCAGTTGGGTATGGAGCGTATGCCTGAAAATCTTCAAACCTTGCATAGCCGGCTCGAAGCGCCGTGTCTCGGCGAACTGCCGCACTTGCCGGCGATCGATATCGATCGAGTGGCTGCGCGGTTGCGTTTGGCGGGATCGATCGCGGGCCTCGGTAGAAAACGTACTCAGGGGTAAATCCTGCGAGCAAGCGCAGGACCGCGCACCGGTAGTCGGGAAGGCCTTGCTAGATTATTTGAGCCTTAAATAATTAAGTAATGAAATAGTAAAGTCATAAGCTGGATTTTCGCTGATGGTCGTCAATTTTTCTTGCGACACCGCTTAGCCGTGAGTTAGTCTGCGGACCCGACGTACAAGTCCCGACGGCAGTTGCGCGTGCGATACCCGAGCGCCGATACCGAACGGAGGTCGATGCGGGTGGTTACGACCGAAAGCAATGCAGAAGGCAGTTTTTGGCGTCTGGTCATCGAGCCGAATTGTTCGCTCACCTGGCGCCAATCCGTGGCCTTTTTTATCGGGATATCGGTGCTGCTTCTGTCGATCGCGACGGTTTTCGCGGTCAAGGGATACTGGCTTATCTTTCCGTTTGCCGGTCTCGAACTGATCGCGCTGGGCGCCGGCCTGTACGTGGCGGCACACGCGACCAGCCGCCGGCAGGTCGTGTCGATAACCGCGGATCTGGTAACCGTGGAGAAGGGGAAGTTGCGTCAGGGTCCGCAGAGCCGCATGGACTTGCCGCGCTCCTGGACCCGCGTCTTGTTCGAACACGCGAACGACCAGCAACGCTCCAGGCGTTTGTGGCTGGGCGCGTCGGGGCGTCGCGTGGAGGTGGGAGAATTCCTCACCGAGGATGAGAAAGACGGATTGGCCAGTTACCTGCGGCGGCTCTTACAAGACGCTGATATCGGGGGCGCGCGTGATCGTCCCGTCGAACATAAATTGCCGAACGGTAAGATCTAGGGGAGACGAGTTAGTGAGAAGCTCAAAGTGGTACGCAGCGGTTGGTGCAACATCAAGCCTGGTGGCGGGCACGACGCCGGCGATGGCCGATTTCGCGTTGAATATGACGACCGGCGTCACCGAGACCAGTGGGTCGGTGTACGATCTGCACATGACGATTCTGCTGATCTGTGTGGTGATCGGCGTCGTGGTATTCGGCATGATGATCTATTCGATGATCAAGCACCGCAAATCGAAGGGTGCCAAACCGGCGCAGTTTCACGAAAGCACGGCAGCGGAGATCGCCTGGACCGTCGTCCCCATTGTTATTCTGGTCGCAATGGCCATTCCGGCAACGCGTACCTTGCTGGCGATGGAGGATACGTCCAATGCCGACATGACGGTCAAGGTGACCGGCATCCAGTGGAAGTGGAAGTACGACTACATCGAGGACAACATCTCGTTCGTGTCCAGCTTGCACCCCGAGCACAACGAAGCGCGGCAGCTGGGCTCAAACGTCGACGTCACGCAGATCGAGAATTACCTGCTGGACGTCGATGAGCCGGTTGTGATCCCGGTTGGTAAGAAAGTAAGATTTCTGCTGACTGCGGCAGACGTGATCCACGCCTGGTGGGTGCCCGACCTGGGCTGGAAGAAAGACGCCATACCCGGATTCATCAACGAGACCTGGACGAAGGTCGACAAGCCCGGCATCTATCGCGGCCAATGCGCGGAACTGTGCGGGAAAGACCACGGATTCATGCCTATCGTTGTCAAGGCGGTACCCGAGGATGAGTATGTGCGCTGGGTAGCTGCCAAGCAAAGCGCCGCCGCCGCCGCGCTCGCATCGGCCGACCGGGAATGGACCAATGACGAGCTCATGAAGCGCGGCGCGGAAGTTTATGCGACCAGTTGCGCAGCTTGTCACCAGGCAAACGGGCAGGGTGTGCCGGGCGCATTTCCGGCTCTGGCCGGCAGCGCTATCGCCATCGATGCAGATCCCGCGGCGCACATCGATATCGTATTGAACGGCAAGGCAGGTACGGCCATGGCCGCCTACAGCGGGTTGCTGAACGACGCCGATATCGCTGCGGTCATCACTTACGAGAGAATGAGCTGGGGTAACTCCGCCAGCGCCGTTCAACCTGCCGCCGTCAAGGCCGCACGATAAGAATCCGTTGCAAGGGGTAAAAATCCAATGAGTACTGCGACTGCTACGCACGACGACCACCATGACCACGGGCCGGCCAAGGGCTTGATGCGCTGGGTAACCACGACCAACCATACGGACATCGGGTCGTTATATCTGCTGTTCGCGCTGGTCATGTTCATCGTCGGAGGGGCCATGGCCATGGTGATCCGGGCGGAACTGTTCCAACCCGGCTTGCAGTTGGTCGAGCCCCAGTTCTTCAATTCCATGACTACGGTGCATGCGCTGGTGATGATATTCGGCGCGGTCATGCCAGCCTTCACGGGCCTGGCCAACTGGCTGATTCCGATGATGATCGGCGCACCGGACATGGCGTTGCCGAGGTTGAACAACTTCAGCTTCTGGATCCTGCCCTTTGCGTTCACGTTGCTGCTGTCGACCTTTTTTATGCAGGGGGGAGGCCCCGCGGCCGGGTGGACGATTTATCCGCCGTTGTCGCTGCAGATGGGTGAGGGATTTCCGTTCCTGATTTTCGCCATCCACCTGATGGGGATCAGTTCCATCATGGGGTCGATCAACGTGGTGGTAACCATCCTCAACATGCGGGCTCCGGGCATGACCCTGATGAAGATGCCGCTGTTCGTCTGGACCTGGTTGATTACGGCCTACCTGTTGATCGCCACCATGCCGGTTCTGGCCGGCGCTGTGACCATGTTGCTGACGGACAAGTTTGCCGGGACCAGCTTCTTCAGCGCGGCCGGGGGCGGTGATCCGGTGATGTTCCAGCACATCTTCTGGTTCTTCGGTCACCCTGAGGTGTATATCCTGATCCTGCCGGCGTTTGGTGTGGTGTCCTCTATCGTGCCGACCTTCGCGCGTAAGCCGCTGTTCGGATACAGTTCGATGGTGTACGCGACCGCTTCGATAGCGTTCCTGTCCTTCATCGTCTGGGCGCACCACATGTTCACCGTCGGTATGCCAACCGTGGGCGAGCTGTTCTTCATGTACGCAACCATGATGATCGCCGTCCCCACCGGGGTTAAGGTCTTTAACTGGGTCTCGACCATGTGGAAGGGGTCGTTGTCCTTCGAAACGCCCATGTTGTTCGCGATCGGTTTCATCTTCATGTTCACTATCGGCGGATTTTCCGGTTTGATGCTGGCTATCGCCCCGGCGGATTTTCAGTATCACGACACCTACTTCGTGGTGGCGCATTTTCACTACGTACTGGTCACCGGCGCGATCTACTCCATCATGGCCGCCGCCTACTACTGGTTGCCGAAGTGGACGGGTAACATGTACGACGAAAAGATGGGCAAGATCCACTTCTGGGTTTCGACGGTCTCGGTCAACGTGCTGTTCTTTCCGCAGCACTTCCTCGGTCTGGCGGGTATGCCTCGGCGCATTCCGGATTATTCGGTACAGTTTACCGACTGGAACGTGGTTTCGTCGCTCGGCGGGTTTGTGTTCGGCCTGTCCCAATTGTTTTTCGTCTGGATCGTCTTCAAGACCATCCAGGGCGGCGAAAAGGCTACCGACCGCGTTTGGGAGGGTGCAACCGGTCTGGAGTTCGAGCAGTTGCCGTCGCCACCGCCCTACCACAGCTTTACGGACGCCCCGGAAATCAAATAGCGAAGGTCAGGCCCGCCGCCAGGCGGGCCGTATTCGATTATGTCGGATCTAACAGATAAAAAACGTCGGTCCAATATCGTTCTGGCCCTGATACTCGCGCTGGTAGCGTTCGGGTTTTTTGCGGGCTTTATTCTGATCAACATGCCGGAGTAGCTTGACGTGAACGAAGTACCAGCAGCGAACCATCGGCGCGGCGTCCTCAAGATGCTGCTCGTGGTCGTTGGAATGTTCGGGTTCGGTTATCTCCTGGTGCCGTTGTACGATGTGTTTTGCGACATCACGGGCCTGAACGGGAAGACCGGACAGGTGGCTGAGGCGGAGGCGGCGGCGCGCTACGAAGTCGATTTGAACCGTACAGTAAAGATTCAGTTCGTTGCGAGCAATAACGCCAGCATGCCCTGGCAGGTCGGGCCGGTAGTGGCGGAGATGGACGTTCATCCCGGCGAGGTTTATGCGACCAATTTCGTCGCTTACAACCCCACCGATCGCGACATGGTGGGCCAGGCAGTGCCGAGTGTGGCGCCCGGCATCGCAGGACGATTCTTCAACAAGACCGAGTGTTTCTGTTTTAACCGGCAGCCACTGGCATCGGGTGAGAAGAAAGACATGCCGCTACGGTTCATCGTCTCGCCGTCGCTGCCCAAGCAGGTCAATACGCTGACCCTGGCTTACACCTTTTTCGACGTAACCGATCAGGCAGTCAATTGAGTTTCAAAGTAACCCCGCGCAATTAATAAGCGCGTCTTTACAGTTCAAGGGGGAGTTAATAATGGCGCATACAGCAGGCGATCACTACTACGTGCCGCACGGCAGTCACTGGCCTATTGTGGCCAGTGTGGGCATGTTTACCGGTGTCATCGGTGCGGCACTGGCTTTTAACAGCGGCGGTGATTCCGGATTCCCGATAATGTTCGTTGGCCTGGGCATCATCTTTTTCATGATGTTCGGCTGGTTCGGCACGGTGATTCGGGAAAGTCTGGGTGGCACGTACAACGAGCAGGTCGACCGCTCCTTCCGCCAGGGTATGATGTGGTTCATTTTCTCCGAAGTGATGTTCTTCGCCGCTTTTTTCGGCGCCTTGTTCTACACCCGGGTCTTGTCGGTGCCCTGGTTGTTGGGCATGGACAGCGGCCTCGCCACGCACGAGTTCCTGTGGAGCGGCTACAACGAAACGTGGCCGACCAATGGTCCTGGCGATGTCGGCGGCGAATTTACGACGATGGGGCCATGGGGCATCCCCGCTATCAATACGCTGCTGCTGCTGAGTTCGGGCGTCACGATTACTATGTCGCATTGGGCGCTCAAGGCCAACGATAAGGCAAGGACCGTGTTGTGGTTGGTGGCGACCGTCGTTCTCGGCGCGATCTTCCTTGGCTTGCAGGCGTACGAGTATTACCACGCGTATCACGAGCTCAATTTGACCCTGGGGTCAGGCGTTTACGGTTCCACCTTCTTCATGCTGACCGGATTTCACGGCATGCATGTGACCATCGGTGCCATTATGCTGTTTGTGATTACGATCAGGGCCGCAAGATCGCATTTCACACCGGAAAAGCATTTCGCGTTTGAGGCAGTGGCCTGGTACTGGCACTTCGTGGACGTGGTATGGCTCGGCTTGTTTATCTTTGTCTACGTTCTGTAACACGTTTCGGGACGCTGCCTCGGTAGCGTCCCGGGGCGCGGCGGACTGAAGGTCGGTCAAAAACTCCCGCTGAAGCGCACCGAACGACCAAACGCATCAATCAGTGCACGCTCAAGAACCAGGCATGACACCGTGCGGCGTGATAACTCCGGTGGCGACAAGAATCATCAAGAACACGAACAGTCCTACGGATAGGCCGATTCTCCAGGTGAGCGCGCGCAGCGTGCGACGTGAGTCGCCGCTATCTCTTACGAGAAACATTAAACCGGAAGCCAGGCTCACGACGATACCCAGAAACACCACTATGATGACAACCTTGACCCACACTTTCACGAACCTCCGCAGAATCGTGCGTAGAGTATAACAGCTCGCCTGATTGGACTGATTTATGCGTTTGGCAGGCTTCGACTTTCGTCCCGCACTAGTCCCGAGCATGGTCTTCCTGGTTCTGCTGGCATTGTTGCTCGGCCTGGGGTTCTGGCAATTGAGCCGGGCCGCCGAAAAGGCGTCTCTGATCGCGAGCAAGGCGCAGCGGACCCAATCAGAGGTGCGTAATCTCAATGAGACCGCCGTGACCATCGAAGACCGGTTCGCGCCGGTTCAGGTCGAGGGACGTTATCGGGGCGAACGGCAATGGCTGCTGGATAATCGCGTCGTTGCAGGACAGGTCGGTTATCACGTCTATTCGCTGTTCGAGTTCGCGGGCGCCGATCACGGGCAAAGCATGTTGGTAAACCGCGGTTGGGTGCCGGTTGGCGAAACGCGGCAATTTTTGCCGAATCTGCCAACGCCGCAGGAGCAGGTCACGCTACACGGACGACTCGATCGCCCCGCATCGGTCGGGATCAAACTGGCGACCTCGGATCTCGGCGGTTTGGCGCCCGCCATCGTCGTTCAGCATTTGGATATCGACGACGTGGCGGCGGCTATCGATCGTGAACTGTCGCCGTACGCGCTGATACTGGACGCGCAGCAGCCGGGCGCCTTGCAGTACGACTGGAACTACATCGAGGCGATGACGCCGGAGAAGCATCGCGGTTATGCGGTGCAATGGTTCGGTCTCGCGGTGGCCTTGTTGATCATTTTTATCGGAACGAATACGAAACGTGCAGACCACGACCACAATGACACACACACAACCTTCTGAATCCGAGCGCCGTCGCAGGCGCGTCCAGTTCGTGATGCTGGCGCTACTCTTCATGGCGCCCGTTATTGCGGCTTGGGTAGCGTGGAAATACGTCGGTGAACACGGCATCGGCAGTACCACCAACGCCGGGGATCTGGTGGTGCCGGCGCGTCCACTGCAGACAGCGGGTCTGGTCGACGTGCAGCGCAAGCCGGTTGCGAGCGACGTGCTCGAGGGGCGCTGGAGTTACATTGTTTTCGCGCCCGAGGGTTGCGGCGACCGGTGCCGGCACCAGCTTCACGACACTCGCCAGATCCGGGTCAGCGTAAACAAGGATATGCATCGCGTTCAGCGCATCCTGGTGTTGGGAGAAAGCCTCACCGAGGAGGGTCTGCGCGCGATGCAAGAGGAGCATCCGGACGTGCTGGTGACGGTTGTCGGTTCGCAAGACGATCAGTCCTTCGCCCAGCAATTCAGCCGGGCGGGTTTCACGCCCGATGGCAGCAGATTATTCCTGGCGGATCCGCTCGGTAACCTGATGATGGTATACACCACCCAGATTCCGGCCAGCGGCGTGTTAAAGGATCTGCGCAAGCTGTTGAAGGTCTCCCAGGTAGGATAGTGACGGTGGCAGGCGAACGCTGTTTCTCGAACCGGCAGGGGGCCAGGTAGTGACCTACTTTCGCCTGGTGTTGTTTGCGTGCCTGCTGGCCTTTTTCGTGGTCGTGCTCGGTGCCTACACGCGACTGGCGGATGCCGGACTGGGCTGTCCCGATTGGCCGGGTTGCTATGGACTGCTGTTCGTGCCGGCCACCGATGTCGAGGTGATCGACAAATCTTATCTCGAGCAGCGCCCGCTGGAGCCCGAGAAGGGCTGGAAGGAGATGATACACCGTTATTTCGCCGGTACCCTGGGTCTGGTAATCCTCGCGATTGCTGGGTGGTCGTTGGCGCGCCGCAAGTACCCGGGTCAAGCGGTATGGCTCCCGCTGTCGCTCCTGGTGCTGGTAATGTTTCAGGCGTTGCTGGGGATGTGGACGGTGACGCTGCAACTGAAGCCGGTGGTGGTGATGGGCCATCTGCTGGGCGGGCTGACTACGTTGGCTCTGCTGGTGTTGCTCGCCCTGCGCAGCCGTCCGTTAAACGAACGCGTCCGGTTGAATTTGCAGCCCGAGGCGTGGCGTGGGCTTGCAGTCGTGGCGCTGATCGTTCTGGTCGCACAGATCGCCCTGGGAGGCTGGACCAGCTCCAATTACGCCGCCCTGGCGTGCCCCGATTTCCCCACCTGTCAGGCGCAATGGTGGCCGGAAACGGATTTCAGGGAGGCATTCGTGCTGTGGCGGGGTCTGGGGGTGAACTATGAATTCGGGGTGCTCGAATCCGCGGCTCGAACTGCAATCCATCTGACCCACCGTATCGGCGCGGTGATTACCTTGGTGATTGTCGGTTGGCTGGCCTGGCGTCTGATCCACCGCGGGGAAGGGTCGCTGAAAACAAACGGCTGGCTGATCGCGGTCCTGTTGGTGCTGCAGGTTGCCCTGGGTATCGGCAACGTCGTGCTGTATCTACCATTACCGGTCGCCGTGGCGCATAATGCGGGCGCGGCTTTGCTCCTGCTATCACTTGTTTGGTTGAATTATCAATTATGGCGACAACCACGTTAGACACTGCCCTGCAGACCAGCTGGCGCGACTACTTCGAGTTGACCAAGCCCAAGGTCGTCGCTCTGATCGTGTTTACCGCAGTGGTGGGGATGTTTCTCGCCGCGCCCGGAATGGTGCCGTTGGATGCGTTGGTGTTCGGCACCCTGGGTATAGCGTTGGCATCCGGTTCGGCAGCGGCGATCAACCATGTCGTCGACCGGCGCATCGATGCTGTGATGGGTCGCACCAGCAGTCGGCCTTTGCCCCAGGGGAGCATCGGTACGCGGGATGCGCTGGCATTCGCTTTGAGCATAGGTGCGTTGGCGATGTTCCTGCTGGTCGCCTTCGTCAACGTATTGACCGCCGTGCTTACCTTCGTTTCGCTGATCGGCTATGCCGTGATATACACCATGTACCTGAAGCGGGCGACGCCGCAAAACATCGTAATCGGCGGTGCGGCGGGTGCGGCGCCTCCCGTGCTGGGCTGGACCGCGGTCACTGGTTCGGCCGACCCGGGCGCTTTGCTCCTGTTCCTGATTATCTTTACCTGGACGCCGCCGCATTTCTGGGCGTTGGCGATCCATCGCGCCGAAGAGTACGCCAAGGTCGACATGCCGATGTTGCCCGTCACCCATGGGCATCGGTACACACGTCTGCATATCCTGTTTTATACGGTACTGCTCCTGGTTGTGACTCTGCTCCCCTACAGCTACGGCATGAGCGGCGGCTTTTATCTCGGTGGCGCCCTGATCCTGGGGCTGGGCTTCTTGTTCTACGCGGTGCGCCTTTACCAGTGTGACGACGAGCGCATGCCGATGAAGACTTTCGGTTATTCGATCGTCTATCTGATGGCGTTGTTTGCTTTCCTCCTGATCGATCATTATGTACCTGTATTGGTAGATTGGTTAGCCTGATTCGCTGCCTCGGATGTTTTGACCTTCACGCTGTTGCGCGCGTCGCACCAAGCCTGTTTTCACTGCGGTCTGCCGGTGCCGCCTGGATCCGATTACCGTGTCGAAATCCTGGGCGAAACCCGTGCGCTGTGCTGTCACGGTTGCGAGGCGGTGGCGCAGGCCATTGTCGATGGCGGTTTGGAGAGTTTCTACGAGCACCGCTCGGTGCCGTCGCGCCGGCCGGAGGAACTCGTACCTGACCAACTGCAGCGGCTGGCGGTGTACGATCAGCCTGCGCTGCAGAAGAGCTTCGTTCAGATCAACCCGGACCGGCTGAAGACGGCGTCGCTGATCCTCGAGGGTATTACGTGTGCCGCCTGCGTGTGGCTGAATGAACGGCACGTCCGCGCCCTGCCCGGGGTGACCGAGTTCCACGTCAACTACAGTACCCACCGGGCGCGTGTGACCTGGGACGACGGCCGGCTGCAATTGTCCGATATTCTCAAAGCCATTGCGGAAATCGGCTACGTCGCGCACCCGTTCGACCCCGGTCGGCAGGAAGAAATCTACAAGCGAGAAAAATCCACCGCCTTGCGCAAGCTGGCCGTTGCCGGGCTGGGCACCATGCAGGTCATGATATTGGCGGTCTCCATGTACGCCGGCGACTACTCGGGCATGGACGAAAAGATGCGCGATTTCATGCGCTGGGTCAGCATGTTGGTTGCGACGCCAGTTGTCGTGTATTCCGCACACGGTTTTTTTCAATCCGCTTGGCGCGACCTTAAAAGGCGCCAGCTTGGCATGGATGTGCCGGTCTCGCTGGCGATAGGCGGCGCGTTCGCGGCGAGCGTTTACGCGACGGTGGCGAGGGGCGCCGATGTCTATTTCGACTCCGTCTGTATGTTCGCCTTCTTTCTCTTGACCAGCCGCTACCTGGAAATGGGGGCGCGCCACCGGGCGGGTCAGGCGGCGGAGCAACTGGTAAAGCTCCTGCCGGCAACCGCGACGGTATTGGGCAACGGCGGCGAGCGGGTGGTGGCGGTTGCCGATCTGGCCCCGAACGACGTTGTGTTGATACGTCCGGGCGAAACCGTACCGGCCGACGGTGTCGTGCTGGCGGGTACGAGTTCCGTGGACGAGTCGTTGCTGACGGGTGAAAGCATGCCGCGACCGCGGGCGGCTGGCGACGAACTGGTCGGTGGCGGCGTGAACGTGGAGAGTCCGCTGCAGATGCGGGTTGCGAAGGTCGGCGAGGAGACCATGGTTTCGGCCATCGTGCGGCTCCTGGATCGGGCCCAGTCCGAAAAGCCGCGCTTGTCGCGTACCGCCGATCGCGTGGCCGCTGGGTTTGTTTCCGGGCTGCTGCTGATGGCGGTAGGCGTAGCCTGGTGGTGGGGCGTGAACGACCCGGAACGCGCCTTTGCGGTCACCTTATCCGTATTGGTGGTGACCTGCCCTTGCGCGTTGTCGCTGGCCACTCCCACGGCGGTGACGGCTGCGGTGGGGGCTTTGACCCGTTTAGGGTTGTTGACCACCCGTGGACATGCGCTCGAGACCTTGGCCCGCGCCAACCATCTGATATTCGACAAAACGGGCACCTTGACCAAGGGGTCCCTCAAGCTGGATGGTACGGAACTGCTGGGCGATGTGTCCGAGACACGGGCGCTGGCGATCGCTGCGGCGCTGGAGCAGGGTTCGGAACATCCCGTCGCGCGTGTGCTGGCGGCGGCCCGGACAGACGAGTCGGTCACGGTTTCAGACGTCCTGGCGCGCCCCGGATTCGGCGTCGAAGGCGTACTCGACGGCAAGCGTTACCGTATAGGCAACCCCGGCTTCGCACTCGAGCTGTCGGGCAAGCTGCCGGAGGTCGAGGCGGACGCGGCGGCCACCGTGGTCTTGCTGGCCGACGAGAGGGGGGCGATCGCCCGTTTCGTATTGACCGATACGCTGCGCTCGGACGCAGCCGCGGCGGTCGCCGAGCTCCGGTCGCTCGGGATGACTGTCGAGATCCTCAGCGGTGACGCCGAGCAACCCGTGCGCGAAGTGGGTGCGGCGCTGAAGATTCGGGACATCAGATGGGGCCTCAAGCCGGACGACAAGCTGGCGGTCGTGCGCGATCGCCAGGCGGGCGGCTCGGCCGTGGTCATGGTAGGTGATGGTGTTAACGATGCACCTGTGCTGGCCGGCGCTGATGTCTCGATCGCGATGGGCAGCGGTGCCCAGCTCGCGCACGCCACTGCGGACATGGTCATGCTGTCGGAACGACTTGGCGTATTGGCGCAAGGCGTCAGGATGGCGCGGCGTACCCTGGCCGTCGTCAAGCAGAATCTGGCCTGGGCGGTGATGTATAATCTAACCGCAGTACCGCTGGCCGCAGCTGGGCTGGTCGCACCCTGGATGGCGGCGATCGGTATGTCGCTGAGTTCGCTGGTGGTCGTGGGCAACGCCCTGCGCCTGCGTCGTACTGGTTGATTTCACTCACATTGGGTCTGCGCCATGGAAATCCTGTACTTGCTGATCCCGCTCGCGGTCGGGTTGATGGCGATTGCCATCGGGTTTTTTCTGTGGACGGTGCGCAGCGGACAATACGAGGATCTGGAAGGCCCTGCCCATCGCATCCTGATGGACGACGACGACCCGATGATTCCGGACGACGCGCGGGTGACCAAAAAGACGGCGGCTACGGCGCGCCCGAACGAGACGGGCGGTGCAGCACATGCGGGTGACGGCGTTGCGGGCGCGGTGAAGAAGGCGGGTTGACTAGAGATGCGTTGGTAAAACCTCACGTCCGGTGAAGGTTTGAGTGACCGTTTGCCGCGGGCAGGCAGCCGCCGGGCTTGCACGAGTGTAATCACGGCGCGTCACTGAAAGCTTTACCCGGCAGGAGGTTCGGGTTGCGTGAGCCTTTACCAATGATTTCCGTTAAAGCTCACCCCGCCTGCTGGATAGCGAAATTTCCGGTACGAGCGGAGAGCAATATTAAAAGCCAGTCTCATGCCGCCTTTGCGATTAGTCTCGCTACTGTGCTACGCGGCAAGTTGACCGCGTAGTTTCTTGAACGCGTTCTTTTCGATCTGGCGAATTCGCTCGGCCGACACGCCGTACTGATCGGCAAGGTCGTGCAGCGTCGCTTTGCTGTCGTTCAGCCAGCGTTGCTGGACAATGTCGCGGCTGCGATCGTCGAGCAGATCGAGCGCTTCGAGCAGCTGGTCCTGATCGTGCGTTTCGGCGTCCATCGCTTCGACCAGGGTGGCCGGATCCATGCGCATATCGGGCAGGTAGGCGGCCGGCGACAGGCTCGGCCCATCGTCCTCTTCAGTATCTGTCCCGTCGAAAGCCATGTCGTGGTTGGCCAGGCGCGCCTCCATTTCCAGCACCGTTTCGGGTTTGACGCCCAAGTCGTCCGCGACTTGCTGCACCTCTTCGTGCGAAAACCAGCCGAGCCGCTTCTTGGAGCTGCGCAGATTGAAAAACAGTTTGCGCTGAGCCTTGGTCGTAGCGATCTTGACAATGCGCCAGTTGCGCAGGATGTACTCGTGGATCTCGGCTTTCACCCAGTGCACCGCAAAAGAGACCAGGCGCACGCCGATATCGGGGTCAAAACGCCGCACGGCCTTCATTAGGCCAACGGTTCCTTCCTGGATCAGGTCCGGTTGCGGCAGACCGTAGCCGCTGTACTGGCGCGCAATACGCACGACGAATCGCAGGTGTGACAACACCAGTTTGCGCGCGGCCTCAAGGTCCTGATGATCGCGCAGACGCACCGCCAGGTCGTGCTCTTCCTGCTCGCTGAGCATAGGAAGCTGGAAGGCGGCACTGATATAGGCCTCCATGCTTCCGGTGGGCAGGGTGTTACGGATGGCGAGTTCGTTACTCATTGCGAATTCCTTACTAATTTTGTCAAGATTAGACTAACATTCTATATCGACCACTGCCAATACCTTTTTAGCACTCTTTGCCTGCGACTGCTAACGGTATCAGTAGTTCAATCGATACCGTCCAATGCACTGGATTATTCAGGCTTGATTCGGGCAAGCTGGCGGTTGACGGCGAGCCAGGCGCCGGCCAAGCCGAGAAGGGGACTGCCGAGAAAAACGGCGCAAAGCACGGTTGGCGACTGCGTGACGAGCTGAAATTGGCCTTCGTACAGATCCGCGAGACGGGCCATCGGGCCTTGCAACAGCCACAGGCCGCCGCTGACGAGCACCCAGGCAATCAGGCCCCCGAGCAGACCAAACCAAAGACCCGTGTACAGAAAGGGGCGACGCACGAATGCGTCGGTTGCGCCCACCAGTTGAGTGATGGTTATTTCGGCTTGGCGATGTTGAATTTCCAGGCGTATGGTGTTGCCGACGACCAGCGTCACGGCCGCGGCCAGCAGCCCGGCAAGTAACAGGACACCGCGTTGCATCGCCTGTGTAAAGGCATGCAGGCGCTGCATCCATTGCAGGTCGAGCTGCGCGAGTTCCACCTCGGCGGCGGCGCCCAGCCGGTCGGCCAGGGCTTGTGCTTGCTCGGGCGTACTTTGCGCGTCCGTTGGCTGAACCAGAATCACCGCCGGAAGCGGGTTTTTATCCAGTAGATCCAGCGCTTCAGCAAACCCCGACAATGCCCGGAATTCCTGCAATGCCTCGGCCCGCGTCACCAGTTTGACCTCGCCGACCCCGTACTCGGTGCGGAATTGTTCAGCCAGTTGCCGCGCTGCCGCATCGTCGACCTCAGTATCGAGGTAGAGTGAGATACTGACGGATTCGTTCCAGGCGCCGGACAGTGTTTCGGCGTTTTTGATTAGTAGATACAAGCCTGCGGGCAGGGCGACAGCAATGCCGATCACCGCGGCCGTCATCACGGTGCCGATCGGGTTGCGGGTCAGACGTCCCAGCGTCGCCAGGGCGACCTGGAAGTGGCGCAACAACCAGATCGCCGGGTTTAAGCGGCGCCGCGCGACATTCACCCGGGTGGCGGACTTCCTGCCCTTGGTGCGTCTGGCTCCGCGAATCACATCAGACCCTCGATATCCTGTATCAGTCGGCCCTCCTGGAGGGTCAGGATGCGCCGTCGCAGACTGTTGATCAGCGCGATGTCGTGGGTCGCGATCAGCAGCGTAACTCCGACCTGATTGAATTGCAGGAACAGGTCCATGATTTCACGGGACAGGTCCGGGTCCAGGTTTCCCGTCGGCTCGTCGGCGAGTACGACGCGGGGTTTGCTGACCACGGCGCGGGCAATTCCGACGCGTTGTTGTTCGCCGCCCGACAGCATCACCGGCAACAATTTTTCTTTTTTCAGCAAGCCTACTTTGTCCAGTGACGCGTGCACCCGGCGCCTGGTTTCGATGTGACCCAGTCCCGCGACCACCAATGGCAGGGCGACATTGTCGAACACGGTGCGGTCTGGCAGTAAGCGGTGATCCTGAAAAATCATCCCTATCTCGCGCCGGTGATAAGGCACGGCGCGGTTCGGCAGACGGTTGAGATTGCGTTCGTTTACCCAGACCTGGCCGCCGGACGCGCGTTCCAGCAACCCGATCAGCTTCAGCAGCGTGCTCTTGCCCGCGCCCGAATGCCCCGTCAAGAACGTCAGGTC
Source organism: uncultured Chromatiales bacterium (assembly GCA_965368585.1). GTDB lineage: Bacteria > Pseudomonadota > Gammaproteobacteria > Chromatiales > Chromatiaceae > JARRQB01. The sequence continues at coordinate 72,384 of CBDUNM010000001.1, forward strand.
GCCTGTGCGCATCTCGAAGCTCACGCCGGAGAGAACCTCGTGACCTCCCGCGTAGCGTTTACGGACGTTGTCGAACTTGATCATGGATAATATGCCATTCTCATCGCCCAGGCGGCCAAAGCTGAACCGCTGGCCGTGACGGGGTGTACGCGCGGTTCAGTCTTTCTCAAACAACGCCCGGACGAACTCTGCGGCGTCGAAGTGGCGCAGGTCTTCGATCTGCTCACCGACCCCGACGAAGCGAATCGGCACCCGCAGACGTTCCGCAATGGCGAATACGATGCCGCCTTTGGCGGTGCCGTCGAGCTTGGTCAGGGTGATGCCGGTCAGTCCAACCGCCTCGTGGAACTGCAGTGCCTGGTTGAGGGCGTTCTGGCCGGTACCGGCATCGAGCACGAGCATGACCTCGTGGGGGGCTTCGGGGTCGATTTTCTTCATGACTCGGGCGATCTTGGACAACTCGTCCATGAGGTTCGTCTTGGTGTGCAGACGTCCGGCCGTATCCGCGATCAGCACGTCCACACCCCGCGCGGTGGCTGCTTGCAGCGCATCGAAGATGACCGATGCCGCATCGGCGCCGCTGTGCTGCGCGATGACCGTGATCTTATTGCGTTCGCCCCAGGTCTGGAGTTGCTCCACCGCCGCCGCGCGAAAGGTGTCGCCAGCCGCCAGCATCACCTGCTGGCCTTCGTCCTGTAGCCGTTTGGCGAGCTTGCCGATAGTTGTGGTCTTTCCGGCGCCGTTAATACCCACCATCAAAACCACCTGGGGCTTGCCGGGGGCCGCTGGCTTCACGGGCACGTCGGCCCGGGTCAGTATTTCGGTCAACTGCGCGCGCAACACGTCTGTCAGGGCTTGCGGGTCGGCCAGCTCTTTACGGCGGCTGCGTCGCGTCAAGTCGTCGATAATCCGGTTGGTTGCGTCCACGCCGACATCGGCGGTCAACAACAAGGCTTCAAGTTCCTCGAGTAGATCGTCGTCGATCTGCTTGCGCCGCAATACCAGGCCCGCCAGCCCGTCGGTAAAGTTGGCGCGGGTACGGGTCAATCCTTGCTTGAGGCGCTGATATAACGACCGAGTCGCGACATCGCTGGCGGTGGTCTCTGCCGCGTCTGCTTGAACCGCTTTGTTTTTACGACCGAATCCGAACATGTGGACGGGGACTCCAGGGAACCTGCCCACGGCGCGGCGGTCAACCAAACGACCGGCAGGTGTATCCGCACCGGGGCTGTATGTCAGAATGCCGGGCATCGTATCACCATCGGAAAGCTATCGCCGCATATGTTGGCCAGGAGTCAGGAGAACATGTTTCGTACAGTGTTCGTTGCGCTGATCGCGCTATCGCCCATGCTCGCCGCTGCAATGAACGTCAGCGAGTTTATGCTGGACAACGGGATAAAGGTCCTCGTTAAGGAGGATCATCGGGCGCCGGTCGCGGTCACTCAGGTCTGGTATAAAGTGGGGAGCAGTTACGAGCCCAATGGCCTGACCGGCATATCGCACGCGCTCGAGCACATGATGTTCAAAGGGACGGAAAAGGTCCCCCCGGGTGAGTTTTCGCGGATCATTTCCGCGCTCGGCGGCAACGACAACGCGTTTACCGGGCAAGACTACACCGCCTATTTCGAAACCCTCGCCTCCGACCGCATCGAACGGGCGCTCGAACTCGAAGCCGACCGGATGCGCGGCCTCATCATCGATCCCGACGAGTTTGCCAAAGAGATCGAGGTGGTCAAAGAAGAGCGGCGCCTGCGTACCGAAGACAAGCCGACCGGCAAGGTCTACGAGCAGTTTCAGGCGGTGGCGTGGCGTGCCTCGCCTTACCGCAACCCGGTCATCGGCTGGATGCACGATCTGGACAACATGACGGCGGACGATTTGCGCGCCTGGTACGAGCGCTATTACGCGCCGGCCAATGCCACCCTGGTGGTGGTGGGTGATGTCGATCCGCAGCGGATTCTGGCCATGGCGAAAAAGTACTTCGGCCCCCTGGAGGGGGGCGCGAGGGTATCTGAAAAACCCCAGAGCGAACCCGAACAACCGGGTTTGACGCGGGTCGAGGTCTCGATCCCGGCCCGTCAGCCGTACCTGCTGATGGGATACAAGACACCGGTGGTCGGGTTGGCCGACGAACCCTGGGAGCCGTTTGCACTGTACGTCTTGTCGGCGATACTCGATGGCGGTAGCAGCGCCCGCCTGAGTCGAGACGTCGTGCGCGGCAGCGGCGTGGCCAGCTCGGCAGGCGCCAGCTACGACGTATACGGGCGATTGCCGGGGATGCTGGTTCTCAGCGGTACGCCCACCGACGATCGCACCACCGACGACGTCGAGCAGGCATTGCGCGCGCAGGTCGAACGCTTGAAGCGCGAGCCGGTCAAGCCTGAGGAACTCGAGCGCGTCCTGACCAGCACGATCGCCAGCAAGGTCTACGAGAAAGATTCGGTCTTCTATCAGGCCATGCAGATCGGGATGCTGGAAACGATCGGACTGGATTGGCGGCTGGCGGACGAGGAGGTCGAGCGCATCCGCGCCGTCACGCCCGAGCAGGTACAAATGGTTGCTCGCAAGTATCTCGACGACAGAAACCTCTCCATCGCGACGCTGAAGCCCCTGCCCATGACGGAAGCGAAGACGCGTCGTGCCACCTCCGGAGGACGCCATGGTGCGTAACCTGTCGTTGCTCGGTTTGCTCGTGCTCGGCGCCGCCACGGCCACGGCGGCGACGCCCGAGGTCCACAGCTGGCACACCGACAACGGCGCCAAGGTGATTTTCGTACACGCGCCCGAACTCCCGATGGTGGACATCCGCGTGGTGTTCGATGCCGGCAGCGCGCGGGATGCCGGGCTGCCCGGACTGGCCAACTTTGCCAACGCCGTGCTCGATCAGGGCGCCGGCAAATGGAGTGCCGATGAAATCGCCGAGCGCCTGGGCGACCGGGGCATAGAGATGAGTAACGGCTCGCTGCGCGACATGGCCTGGTACAGCGTACGCAGCCTTACGGAGCCGGCGACGCTGGACGTGGCGCTGGAGACCCTGGCGAGCGTAATCGCCCAGCCGCGGTTCGGCAGTGACGATATCGAACGGATTCGTCAGCAGATGCAGGCCGCACTGCGCCATGCCCTGCAATCTCCGGGTACGGTGGCCCAACGGGCGTTCTACAGAACGGTCTACGGCGATCATCCCTATGCGCACGATCCGACCGGGAATACAGAGTCGCTGGCGGCGATTTCGCGCGACGATCTGCGGGCGTTCCACCAACGCTACTACGTGGCGCGCAACGCCTTGGTGGCCATCGTCGGGGCGGTCGAAAGACCGCGCGCCGCCGAGATTGCCGCACAGTTGACGGCCGGACTGGCGGTCGGCAAACACGCACCGGCGTTACCCGCGCCGCCGTCGGCCAGGAGCGAAGAAATCCGTCAGGATTTCCCCAGTTCGCAGACCCACATTTACGTAGGACAGCCGGGAATGTCACGGCATGATCCCGATTATTTCCCGCTTTACGTTGGCAACCACGTGTTGGGTGGCAGCGGGTTGGTATCGCTGTTGGGCGAAGAGGTGCGCAACAAGCGGGGGCTGTCGTATAGCGTATACAGCTATTTTTCACCGATGCGCGCGGCGGGGCCTTTCCTGATGAGTGCCCAGACTAAGAATAACCAATCGGGGGAGGCGCTCAGCGTGATGCTGGAGACGCTCAATCGCTACATTAGCGAAGGGCCTTCCGCGGAGGAACTGACGGCGGCTAAGCGCAACATCACTGGTGGTTTCCCGCTGACTATCGCCAGCAACAAGAAGATTGTCGAGTACATTGCCATGATGGGTTTCTACGAGTACCCGCTCGATTGGCTGGAGACCCTGGTCGCCAAGGTGGAAGCGGTAACGGCGGAGCAGATCCGCGACGCCTTTGCGCGGCGCCTCGACCCCGAGAAGCTGGCGGCGGTGATTGTCGGCGGAAAGGCCGGTCCGTCGCCGGCGACGCAGTGAAACACGGTGGCGCGGGCGCCAACCGCGTTCGCATAATCGGCGGTCAGCACAAGGGGCGTCGACTGATCTTCCCGGGCGGCCCGGGGCTGCGCCCCACGGCGGACCGAGTGAAAGAAACCTTGTTCAACTGGCTGCAGCCGGTACTGGCCGGCGCCCGGTGCGCCGACCTGTTTGCGGGCAGCGGTGCGTTGGGGCTGGAAGCGGCATCCCGCGGTGCCGGGTATGTCTTGCTGGTGGAAAGATCGCCGCCAGTGGCGGCGCGTCTGAGCGAACATCTGATCGCGTTGCAGCTCGGGGACCGAGCGCAGGTGCACAACGCCGACGCCCTTCGCGTGGTGCGAGTGCGGCCGGAACGGGGGTATGATGTGATTTTCCTGGATCCCCCTTTCTCGGCGGGTTTATTGGGATCGACGGCCCATGCGCTGGAAAGCAACGGCTGGCTGGCCCCCGAGGCCTGGATCTATCTCGAGCAGGATGTCGCACACCCCTGGCCGGAATTGCCGTCCGCGTGGCTGAATCACCGGGAAGGGCAGGCCGGACAAGCCGCTTTTCGCTTGATGAAACGCGTGCGAACGACCGGCGCAGGTTGCTAAACTGCCAATTTGGCCACGTGCGGACTAGATTATGCATACCGCTGTTTACCCCGGTACGTTCGATCCCATCACCAACGGTCACACGGATCTGATCAGGCGCGCAGCTACCTTGTTCAAGCACGTGATCGTAGCGGTCGCTCAGGACACGGGAAAGCAGACGGTCTGCGATGTCGCGCAACGGGTGGCGCTGGGACAAAAAGCGCTGGTCGATCTGGACAACGTCTCGGTGAAACCGTTTTCCGGTTTGCTGGTGGACTATTGCCGCCAGCAACGGGCTAAGGTGGTTATCCGCGGGCTGCGCGCCGTGTCTGATTTCGAGTACGAATTCCAGCTCGCCGGCATGAATCGGCGCCTCGCCCCCGAGATCGAAACCATCTTCATGACGCCCGCAGAGCAGTATGCCTTCATTTCCTCGACGTTGGTGCGGGAAGTGTTCCGTCTGGGCGGAGATGTGTCAGAATTCGTACATCCGGAGGTTCAGCAAGCGCTCAAGGAAAAGCTGTGTTAGCCGGTTTGGATTCTTTGTGCTTTTAACGCCAGGAGCAATATCATGGCTTTGACAATTACCGATGAATGTATCAACTGTGACGTCTGTGAGCCGGAGTGTCCAAACGCCGCCATCTACCAGGGTGAGGAGATTTACGAGATCAACCCTGCGCTTTGCACCGAATGCGTCGGACATTACGAGACTTCGCAGTGCGTAGAGGTATGTCCGGTTGACTGCATCATCGTAGATCCCGATCACACCGAGACCAAGGAAGAACTCCAAGCCAAGTACGAACATATCACCGCGGAAGCCTAGCCGCCTTACGGCAGGTGATGCGAAGATAGCGGTTTTGCCGGCTGTACGCCGCGCTGCCGACATCAATTGCGAGCCATTGCTTGGTGGTGCGCGTCACAACATCAGTCAGATGCGGCCTGATCGCCGCCTTCATCACCGCCAACTATGGGCGATTGATGTTGGCGTACAGGTTCGCCCCGGCAGCGGCACTGCGCGTTTCTCGATTTTTGATGCCGATCACCACCGGGTTACAGCGACGCTCGGCAACGACGTGCCTGGGGCAACCTGCGGGACATGATGCGGGGCCGTACGACCGGCGAAGTCCGGGCGGCCAGTGAACCGCGCGGTCCGGTGCGGGCTCAGGTGCGACGAGCGCGGATTGCGCAGCGTCAGCAACTTTGGCGGAGGGCGCATGCGGACACACCATGCCAGATCGGCCGCTTTGTTGGGCGTCCCTATCACCACCGGCCTAGCTGTGCTGGGCTATCTTCCCGCCGGCGGTATGCCGCGCTCCAAGCCGCTGGATCGCACCGTGAGCGTAAAGGGCCTGGCGGAGCGGGAGCTGGCGGCCGACGTGGCCATCTGGACCATCAAATTCAACGAGGCGAGTAACGAGCTTGGCGCTTTGTACGCGGGCCTGAACAAGAAGCCCGCGCTGGACAGCGACTTTCTTGTGCAAGCCGGTTTTCAGACCGAATAGATCAGCCTATCCGCGCCGGCGATCGTCGGTCGCAAGACCCAGGCTTGCGGCGACGGTACCAATGTGGCATTTCGTTATTCGGGCAGTTCCTCCATCACCGTATACAGCAAGCGTGTCAGAGTCGTGACCACCGTGGGGTATTATCTGATAAATTAGTGGGTCGTTTTTCTCAATGTTGGATTTATCTCAAACGACAGTCGCGCCTTGACCTCTCCTTTACCGATCTGTGACGCCGCATGGTCTATGCTCTACGTCTCGGACTTCGGTGATTCGATGTCAGCGACGTCCCGGTAGTTGTTTCAATAAAATCTTAAGAGGCGGAAAACACATGAGTAAGACACGTGAGGTGGTAGTACTGAGTGGCGTACGTACGGCGATCGGCGACTACGGCGGTTCACTCCAGACGTTTGGTGCGACCGACCTGGGCGCAATGATCGTTCGCGAGGCGATAGCCCGATCCAAGGTGGACCCCGAGCAGGTCAGTCACGGTGTGATCGGAAACGTCATCCACGGACTGGCCAAAGACATGTACGCCTCGCGCGTCTCCTGCGTCAACGGCGGCATGTCGCACGATTCCCAGGCGCTTACGGTAAACCGGCTCTGCGGTTCCGGTTTTCAGGCCATCGTGTCCGCGGCGCAAATGATCATGCTGGGTGACGCCGACGTGGCCCTAGGTGGCGGCACCGAATCCATGAGTCAAGCCGCTTACGTCATGCCGCAGGCGCGCTGGGGCGTGCGTATGGGCGATACGCAGGTCCTGGACATGATGGTCGGGGCGCTGACCGATCCGTTCGAAACCATACACATGGGTATTACTGCGGAGAACGTGGCGACCAAGTGGGATCTGACGCGCGAGGTTCAGGACGAGTTCGCGGTCGAGAGTCATCGGCGTGCCGCTGCGGCGATTGCCGAGGGCCGGTTCAAAGATCAGATTATGCCGGTGGAAGTCAAATCCAGAAAGGGCACCACCGTGGTCGATACCGACGAACACGTGCGTAGCGACGCGACGATCGAAGGTATGGCGAAACTGCGCGCTGCGTTCAAGAAAGACGGCAGCGTGACGGCGGGTAACGCCTCGGGCATCAACGACGGAGCGGCAGCGTTGGTCCTGGCCGATGCCGACTACGCGGCCGCGAAAGGCCTTGCGCCCATGGCGCGCCTGGTCTCCTACGGATTTGCGGGCGTCGATCCTGCGTACATGGGCGAAGGCCCGATTCCGGCGGTCAAGAAGGCCCTGGAGCGTGCCGGTCTCAGTGTCGACGATATGGATGTGATCGAATCCAACGAGGCCTTTGCGGCGCAAGCACTTGCGGTCAGCAACGGCTTGTCATTCGACCCGGCCAAGACCAATCCCAACGGTGGTGCGGTCGCCTTGGGGCACCCGATTGGTGCAACGGGTGCGGTGCTTGCCGTCAAGGCTCTGTACGAACTGCAGCGTATCGGCGGCAAGTATGCGCTGGTCACCATGTGTATCGGTGGCGGGCAGGGGATTGCGGGAGTGTTTGAGCGGGTCTAGTTTGATGAACCGGCGATCGCGGTCGCGATCGCCGGTCTAGTGGTTTGCCTGAGTACTGCGATGGGTTGCGCTATAGATGATGGATGGGGGTATACGAACGCGCAGCCCGGTGGGTGGCTAGCTCGCCTTCTTCGATACGTTTCTGCCGAGTCCGACCAGACCGAGCAGCGCCGAACCGAAAAGCCAAACGGCCCCTGGAATGGGGATCACTGCGGGACCGATCGGTTGTTCCGGGGCTGATCCGGGCGTGCCGATTGAAAGCTTGTAAGAAAAGGGCCCGTCTCCACCGCTGAGAAAGCCTCCCACCGCAATCGTGTAAGCGCCTTCCGGAAACAGCGTACTGTATAGCGCCGGGTCACCGAAAGGCCCGTCCGCCATGATCTGGTCATCCGCGAATTTGAATACGGTCATGCCGCCGAAATCCTTCAGGTGCATGAATTCCGACTCTTCAGCCGTGGTGGTGCCGGCGTAGACGGTAAATACCGTATCGAGCCCCGGCTCGCTCCGAAGCGCCCAGATGTCCAGCGTGGCGCCGCCGGCGCCGACATCGAACGACCAGAAATCGGTCCCTGTCGCATCGTCGTCGGCCCAGCCGGTGCCGCTTACCGAGCCCGATACCGCGTCGAAGGGCAAGCTGAGTGCACCTTCATAGGTGATGCTTGCCGCACTTGCTGTAGACAGGTTCCCTATCGTTCCGCCCAATACCAAAGCAATTGCACAAACGGTATTTGTCTCGCATTTCATCCTGGTTCTCCGAAAATTTATAATTAGTCTTACGCAGCATCGTTCCATGATCGCCGCTACTCGCGCGGTGGTGCGCCCACGACCCCAGAAGGGCCTATTACCGCATCAACATCCTGCGCCGACCCGGTTCCCTCGAGTCAGGCTGTTTCGTACGCCCTACCCGCCGGCCGGGTTCGATTGGCGTTTGCCAACCCGTCGCGTTTTACATCATCGCAGACCACGAACTCGGCGTCTGTAACCGTGTCAATGCCAACTCTGCCTGTTCTGACAAGGCCACGCTTTCCGGCGTCGAACGCCGCGTGCGTGACGGACTTCGACGCATCTACGCACATCATCGTCCAAGCATCTTGGATTGTCCGCACACATATCGCAAATTTGTGAGAGATTTAACACTTAACCGTGTGATGCCGTCTTTAGAAACCAGCGCTGAGTGCTTTACGGCTGCGTCGGCTGCCCCCGGGATGCCCGGCTAACCGCTCGAAGCCACGCGTGATTCGACTTTCCGCGGTGGTTGTCTGGCCGATCACACCGTAAGCGACGCCGAATGCGGCGAGGGCATTGCCTCCTGATGCGAGAATGTTCATTGCGCGACAGCGCCGCTTCGCGGCGAAAACTTGGGCTCCTCCCATGAATCGCATCGATCGAATTCTTTCCTCGTTAGCGCGACCGACGTTTACAACGCGCCGACGAATATTGTTGGTTATTGCGTATGATGAGCCATTACCCGCTTCTTCAGCGGTTCGGTTTCAGCATTGTTGGCGCGTATAATTCGGCTGATCTACGTTGCCATTCGCGAGCTATCCGGTCGAGAAAAGATAACCATAGCGACCGAGAATCCAATACTTATCATAGGCGTAGGTTAGAAATACGGTTTCTGCGCTACGCTCGCTTCGCCAATCGCTTGGTACGTCGAATAGCGCAGGAGTAAAGCGTTGGAGCGCGAGCGGCATCTTATTGAACGCCCTAGGTTTTTAGAATGACCCTTGATGATTACTATTCCGCAGACGGAAAAAAGATCCGGATAACGCCCGAGCAGGCGAGTCGTTTTGCAAAAGAGGTGGCGGGTGATTTCAATCCGATACACGATCCCGACGCAAAACGATTTTGCGTCCCGGGAGATTTGCTGTTCGCCTTGGTGCTGGAAAAGTGCGGTCTCAATCGCCGGATGCGTTTTTCTTTCACGGGCATGGTGGGCTCCGGCGTCGCGCTGGTGATTCCGGAATTGCCCGGCGCACAATTTGCGGTCTGTGACGAAACCGACAAGCCTTATCTGCAGGTGGATCGTTCCGGCCCCGCGTCCGTTGATCGATCGCTAATCGCAGCTTTCACGCAGAGTTATGTGGCTTTTTCCGGTCAAAACTTTCCGCATATCCTGGTTCCCCTGATGGCCGAGCATCGTGTCATGATCAATACCGAGCGACCTCTGGTGGTGTACGAAAGCATGGCCTTGGATCTCCAGCGCCTGGACCTGGTAAGTCCCGTTCTGGAACTTGCCGAAACGCGACTGGATGTCCGCGGTAAGCGTGGTAAAGCGCATCTGACCTTTTACGTCAAAAACGCCGGAGAAGTTGTCGGAATGGGCCGGAAGAAACTCGTCTTGAGTGGGTTGCGCGCATTCGATGAAGCGAAATTAAACCGTTTGGTCGAACGTTTCGACGCGCGGCGCACGGAATACCTGGCGTTGCGCGGTTAAGCACCCTGGCACCGACTTGAATATCTGCGGCCCGGGGAGTTCGGCCCGAGGAGCTTCCACCATACGCGGGTTATGTTTGCCTTGCGTGCCGATCGGCCACGAACTCCGGCAACTCGCGGCGTGCTTCCGGACTGACTCGCCACAGGAACATGCGCTCATCTGATTCGCGGAGCCGGCGGCTGACCTCCCGCCCGAAGTTCATTTGCAGGAGGGCGAATTGCTCGAGATCGTGTTGGTAGAGGTCCAGTAGCGCCGCGGAATCGATCCTGAACACCAGGGTGTCTTCGCGGGCGACCACCGACGCGCTCCTGGGATGCATATCCATTAGGGCCATCTCACCGAAACAGTCACCGGCTTTGAGATGCCCGAGCAGATACTGGCGACCTTCCCACCGCTTCAGTATCGCCACCTTGCCGGTTTCGATGACATAGAGAGATTCCGCCGGGTCGCCCTCGTGAAAAAAAGCCTCGTCAGTCGCGCATCTGAGTTCGACCGCTTTCTGCAGCAGAAACTCCAGCGTGTCTTCGGATAAGGCGCCGAAAATCGCGATTTGCTGGAGCAGTTGTCTCCTGATATGGGGCATCTTTTGCAATTCTGTAAGCCGCGGGTATTCCCGTTAGTTTGGCACAACGGCGCCGCGCACGAATGGAATCGGCTTTTAAGTACCCGCGTTGCTCCGGTTCCGAGTTCGGTCGGCGTGCGCCTTGCCGACCGGGACGGTTGCCGCAGTTTCGTGAATATTTCGCTAACAAGCGTTCGCGGTTTCCTTAGTATCCGCCTAAATGCACTCGGTTCCTTGGGCGCCTCAGCCCGGCCGCGCAACGCGACTAAGTAACGGGGCGGGGCGGGAGGTGCGAGCCCGGTAACGACAACCCGGACGAGTATGTGACGGTATGCACAATTCCTCGATCATATTCCGCGCTAAAACCGCAATCGGGCATACGGTCCTGGCGCTGCTGCTGACCATTATCGGCCATTGGATCTTGCGTGAATGGGTTGATCGTCTGGCGGACTGGATCTCAGAGCGCATCGATCCTCTGGTCGCGCGTTTGGTGACCCTGGCAATGATTTTGCTGGTGTCAAGCGCGTTGCTTGCGCTATACAAGGTTTGGCGCCGTCGTGCGCGGAATGCCGCGGCCGGCGGTGATCGCTGCCGTCAGGCGAGCAATTTGGAATCGGTCGAGTACGTCGGTTGGGCACTCATAGGCGTACTCGTTGCTCAAGCGATGTCGGTTGGATTCCTTGAACATTTCGCCAGTCTGTTCGGACCGGCAGTGGCGGCCCGGTATCCGGTGATAGCAGGTGTCGGCGGAATATCCCTCGTCGGTGCAACGATCGCAGCGTTGTTTTTGCAAGCGGATTGGCGGCGTTCGGCGCCCGCCGATGCCGGTTGGCATCGAGACCCGATGATCCTACGCATGAACCAGTTGTATCTGTGGTACATCCAGGTGCTGGTCGTTGCCTTGCTGCTGGCCTTTTTCGTCAGCTTCGTGCGTCGATCACTGGAGGCCTGGGACGTCTTTTACCCATGGTCGGCGGTGGTATCGGGACTGGCCGTCTTGCTGGTGCCGGCCGAGGCCTTGTTCTACCGGCGCCAACAAAACAAGTCGCTCACCGACCTGAGAAATGAAGCGGTGCAAACGCTGGCGCTGGTTGCGGCGGTCTGTGCGGGTGGTTTGATCTTCCTGTTGACGAACTATCAGGGCTTCCTCGCTACGTCGGAGGTCTTTCAACGTCTGTCTTTCGCTAGCCGCGTCGCCTTTTTCGCCATGCCGGCATTGTTTTGCGGATTTGTGCTGCTAGGGATGGCCCGGTTCATTCACGCTGGATCGAACGTGCGCGTATTCGTCTCATTCCATCACTCCCGAGAGGCAGCCGCGGCTGAAATAGAGCAAAGGTTCGCCGAACAGGGCATGAGTGTGAGCCGAATTCCATTTCGCGGCGATTACCATCACGATACCTTGATACGTTCGATTCAGGAGGAAATCAGACGTTGTGACGTGATGGTATGCCTACCCGGGCAAAAGCCGTCGTTTGTCGAAAACGAAGTGCTGGTGGCGTCGACGCTGCGGAAGTTTATCGTGTTTCTCGTCGGCGAAGTCGAGCCACGGCTACCCAACACAGCCTATTATGGTTATCCGGTCTTCAAATTGGGCCAGGTAGATGCGGAAGAATATCGTCCGGTGAGCGAACTGATCCTTTTGGTGGCGGGTAACTGGAGGGCCTCGCTGCGGTACTTTTTGGATAGTTGGTCGCGTGTGTTCAAGGACAGCAAAACACTCGTCTTGTTGGCCGCTGCCTACTTCTTTGGTACCTATCTAGTTGGTGTCGTCATCGCATCGCTTCCCGGCGCCACAAGCAGCGCCTGGAACTTCGTCAGCCATTTCCATCGTGAGTACGTGAGCCTGCTCGGCGATTGGTTGGTTATCTGGGTCTGGTTGAATATGTTTCTGCTCGGTTGCGCGTTTGCTCTGCTCAATCTGATCTTTACCCGCCGCGTACTGCGTCAGGAGACCCTGACCGGTCACCTCACCCATCAAGTGCTCAGCGACCGCCTGGGCGATGGCAAGAAAACCAAGGTGTTGCTCGATTCGCTGTGGCAACGCCCGCCGCTGGCCGAACACGAAGCGGCTGGTTGAGGGAGGGCGAACTTGCGCGAGGCGCGCAAGGGAACGGCGCTAGGAGGCATTACCGCAGACCAGGCGTTGGGGTAGTTTTGGACCCAATCTAGATCGGTGAGACCGCGGTCCGTTGACGCTGTGCACCGTCGGTAATATCGATGGATGTCAACGTCGTGGTGCGGGCTGGGAAGTAAGATATTCATTAGGGGTAGGTTGATCGTAGTGGGCGCTAGGGTAAACCCGTGGAGGTGGGTGAATTATGACTACTTGGGTCGTTGTAGCGAGCGCTGCGCGCGCCCGCGTCTTTGAACTGGCCGACCGTCGCGCCAAGGCTGCGGAAGTAGCTGATCTGATCAATCCGGAAGACCGATTGCCGGAGCGCGATTTGAAGAGCGATAAACCGGGGCGATCCTTCGATTCATTCGGGGGGCATAGGCATGCCTTAGGTAAATCGACGGCACCGCATGAACAGGAGGCGCGCCGTTTTGCCAAAAAGACCGTCGAATTCGTGCAGGAGGGTTTGCGCCAAAAACGCTTCAATAGGGCCTGCGTGGTTGCCGAACCGCATTTTCTCGGCCTCTTGCGGCAACATATGGGCTCGGCGTTGTCCCGCGTCGTTGTCGAAGAGGTTGATAAGGACTTGACGCGTTTGGACTTTGAATCGGTGCGAGGAAATTTGACAAGCTTGAACATGTGACTCGGGACACCAGTGTCCTGATGTTACCTGCCCGCTCACCCGGTTTAGGTTTCGCGCCGGAGCGGGGGGCATTGTATTGTTATAAAGGGAATCACTGACAAAGCCTCACGTTTCCAGTGCCTCCTGCCGGGTAAAGCGTTCAGTGACACGCCGTGAATACATACCTGTAGGCTCGGCTGCTGCTTGCCTGCAGCAAATGGTCACTTAAACCTTTACCCGACATGCGGCTTTACTAACGCATTTATTAACATCACCGCACGCGAGAAAAGAAAGGGCCACGACTTAACTCAATTCGCGGTAGGCAATTGCGTGCAAGCGTTGCGGACGACAAGGCGTGACGATGACCGCGGTAGGTACAGCGCTCAGTTCGGTAAACCAGATGACCACCGGTCATTGCCTTTTCTGCTCGGCCCGAACGGTTTGATCGACCGGGCGGTGTTGCCAGAATCCATTGCTGCTCATGGTGTGCTGCCGCGGAAAGCACGTTCTTGATCGCGCAGCCCGCACTCGCGTGTCAGGCCGAAGAAACGCGTTTGTTGCACGGTCATGCCTGGGGCGAGTGCGTGAGTTGAATGGATATCGCCCAGCAATACATAGCTTTCTCTCAAAGCGGGTGATAGGCCAGGTCGTGCCGTTGCAGGTAGCGATAGATAGCGCAGCTGATCCAATCGATGATAGGGCGCAGTTTTACCCTGAGGGGTTCAAGTATTGCATTGCCTGATGCCGTCTGACTTGCAGTGCGCTCAAGGGACTGACGGATGCGTTTGGTAGCGATAAGGACATGAGTCCTCCGATGGCCCCGCTTCGATGGGTGCGATGGTTGACGTATTCAGTGCGACAAAAATCAAGTAAAATTATCTCGTATTTCTATACATAAAAAAACGTGATATGAATCTGAGGCAGCTCCGTTCGTTGATCGCACTGGCCGACGCCGATTTCAGCGTCAGCCGGGCGGCGGTGAGCTTGCATATCGTGCAGCCGGCGGTATCGCAGCACTTGCGTCAGTTGGAGGCGTTGATTGGCGCGGAACTGTTCCTACGCCACGGGAAGCGCCTGGTCGGCCTGACCGAGACCGGTGAGCGGGTGCTCGGCTATGCGAGGCGGACCCTGGCCGAAGCCGAGAATATTCTCGCGGTGGGCCGCGATCAGACGGAGGCGGAGCGCGGTGTTTTGCGCATCGGTGTTACGCACACGCAGGCGCGCTATGTGTTGCCGCCGGTGGTGCGTGAATTCACCCGGCGGTATCCCGACGTGGAACTGCAGCTGCACCAGGGTACGCCGGCGCAATTGGTCGATATGGCCGTCGATGACAAGGTCGATTTCGCCATTTGCACCGAGGCGCTCGACAAGCACCCGGCTTTGACGACGATACCCTGTTACCGCTGGAATCGCTGTGTGATAGCACCACCCGGGCATCCCCTGCTGCTGCGGCGTCCGCTGACGCTAGATAAACTGTGCGAATACCCGATCATCACCTATGTGTTCGGTTTTACCGGCGGCGGGCATTTTCGGGCTGCCTTCGGCAAGCTAGGGTTACGCCCCCGCGTCGTTTTGAGTGCCGCCGACACGGACGTGATCAAGACCTACGTGCGCGAGGGGATGGGGATTGGAATCATCGCGCGTCTGGCGTTCTCCGAGCAGCACGACGGGGATCTCGAGATGCGCGACCTCAGTCATCTGTTTCCCTGGGAAGTGACCAAGATCGCCTATAACAAAGACAAATACTTACGGGCCTTTCAGCAAAACTTCATCGACGCCTTTCAGGCCTTGTCCGTCTGAACGCGACGGCATCGACCGAGACGTCGTTGCGGCAATGTCGTCAGCGTGAACGACGCGGTCTCTGCCGCTGCTCTTGGCGCCATAGACCGCCGCATCGGCCCGCTCCAACAGGCATTTCGCCGCGCTCGGGACGCTTGTGCCAGCGCCTCCCGGTTGCAAGTCACTGATCCCGATCGATACAGTGATGCGTATGCGCTCGCCGGTATCCAGTTCGATAGGGTGGGTACCTATTCCCAAGCGGATGCGTTCCGCTAGATGGCAAGCGTTGTGTTTATCAGTGTTGGGTAAAATTATAGCGAACTCTTCACCCCCGTAACGGGTGGCGATGTCGCTGGCGCGTAGTTGCGCCAGCAGGTAGCGACTGAATTCGTACAACGTCCGGTCTCCGGCACCATGCCCGTAGCTGTCGTTGACGCGTTTGAAATGGTCGACGTCGAGGAATAGGCAGGACAAGGGTTCCCGGTGTCGTAATGCCCGCGCCGTCTCCTCGTGCAGTCGTTGATTCAGGTAACGGCGATTGAACAACCCCGTCAGGGCATCGGTGAGGCCGGTCAGCCGCAGGCGTTCCCGGTTGACCGCGTTTTCCAGGCAAACCGCGGCGATATTGGCGAGTCGCGCGAGAAAATCCGTGGCGTGATCGACGGTAAAGCGTTTTGGATCGGTACTGGCGAGGCTCAGGAATCCAACCAACCCGTCGCTGCGGCGCAGGGGTAGAATCGCGACGCTGCGGGCGCCTTTTCTCGTCAACCAGCCGTGTCGCTGCTGATCCCACAGGCCAAGCACGGGTGATGCGGCCGTGACCTGATCGTATGGAACCTCATCGACCCCTTTCAGCAACCGCAGCCCCGGTACCTCTTGAGGGGTAACGCCCAGACTGCTCAGTAGATCGCGCACCACCTGGTAGGGGTCGAGCAGCGCCAGCCTGACATCTCGCAGATTGAACGATTTCTGCAGACCCACCGTGAGCCGCAGCAGCAGCGAGGTCAGGCCGTCGGCGGTGAGCAGCGCGAGTTCGCGCTCGGCGCAACGCTCCATCACCGACGCGTTGTGTGCGGCGTCGGCTTTCAACTGGTCCAACAGTCGGCACAGTTGCCCGTTGTCTGTTGTCATGGGCGCAAACAAAACGCGATGCTCCGGGTACGGTTCAGTGAGGTATAATCGACCGTGTAGTAGGAAGCTTGAACCCAACCGGAGATGGATCTCTATGAAAACTCGACAGACTTGCCTGGGTTTGCTCGTCGCACTGACGGTTTGCCACAACCCCGCCCAGAGCGCCGTTTACCGCTGTGAACTTGCCGACGGCACCTTCGTATTTCAACAGAGCGCTTGCTATAGCGGTCACGAGCCGCTCGAGATGACGCCGTTAAACACGCTCGGCGACGGATTGCGAAAAACCGAACGAAAGTGGTTGAAATCGCGTACGCGACGATCCGGCCGCAGTATCGAGAAAACCCGTTCCGGCGATGTCGTCGGGAAACAACGGCAAGACGCCGAAAAATGTCTCAAGAAGAAGCAGTTGCTGGAGCGGGTGCAGGCCAAGCTGCGGCGGGGTTACAAACCCGCGCAGGGTGACGCGCTGCGTCGCCAACGAGATGATTACGCGGAGTACTTGCGCGCGTTTTGTCGCTAGATCAAAGTCCGCTGTTGACCCGCCAGGTCTGAAAGTCCGGGTAGGTTTGGTACCCCTTGCTGACTACGTAGTTCAGGACGTTGCGCAGCCTGAAGAAGCGCACCACTGAATCGACGCGGATGATCTCCGTCCCCTGTTCGTCGAAAAACACGATCGAGGGGGCGTAAAATATTCCGAGATCCCGCGCCCACTGACGAGCTGTGGTCTGTTTCCCATCTGGTGTGACGACCGGCGTGTCGGCGTGCATATCCAACTGTACGTTGTCGAACTGGTGAAATAGTCTGCGCAACGAACCCTGGTTCAAGGGCTGGGTGTGCAGAATGTCGCAGGCATGGCAATCGCCTTGTTCGAAAAACACCACCAGTGGACGTTCGGCACGAAAGCGGCTGCGGTCGAGATTGTGCGGAGCCGGGCTAAAAAACTCCTGCTCGTTCAAGTCCGTTTTCTCGAAGCGCTGTGTGGCGTCGCCGCGCGCCATGTACACGGCGAAGGGCTCACGTTTATAGTGCGCGCCAGCGACATATTCCAGGGCGGCGCGAAACTGATACGGCGGGTAGTAGCCGCGCAGGCGCAGCGCGATCTTGCCGTCCTTGTCGTAAAAAATCAGTGAAGGAGTGAAGTTCGTCCCCATTCGAATGGCGTATTCGCGTTCGGTCATCAACTTGCCCTGCGGGTCGGTGAGTTCCTCGGGGCTCCAGATGTCGACGGGGATAACGTCGAAATGCTCGCGCGTGTAATTGACCACGTCGCTGAGTTTGAAATTGACGTCCATCAGCATCTTGCAGTAAGCGCAACGCTTCTGCCCGAAGTAGACAATAATTCCAACTTTGCCTGCGGTGATCGCTTCGTCCAGGTCGTCGCCCAGGTCCAGGAAGCTTTTCTTGAACCAGGTCGGGTATACGAGCAGTTCCTCAAGCGGGAAATCGTCGAACTCGTAGGCCTCGTCGGGTTCTGTTGCGGCGATCACCCCGAGAGACGCCGCCAGAAGGCTCAGGCCCAACAATCGGTTAAGCAGGCCTTTTTCGATCATGGCTCCTCCAGTCGAACTTCGTACATCGATGCGACGCAACTTTCAGCGTCGATCCACCTGCAGTCGCCGCTGCGTTGTTGGTCGCCGGCGCTGTGATCGAGCGCGCTTCGGAGGTGGATGACCCGCCGAGTCCTGTCGGGCAGTTTTGGTTATTTTACTTCTTTTAAGCCTGCCGGTAAGTATGCACCCCAGTCGCAGTGTTTGTCGCCGAAGACCAGAAAAAAAGGATTGAGCAGAGACTCCTTGGTGTTGTAACGCAACGGCCGCAGGGCGGTATCGGTCACGCGCCCGTCGGCGGCTTCCACGACGGCCTGGGCCGCAGCCGTGTCCCACTCCGAGGTGGGCCCGAAGCGCGGATAGATGTCTGCCCGGCCCTCGGCGACCAGGCATAGTTTCAGCGAACTGCCCATGCTCACCAGTTCGTGGGCGCCGACATTGTGTAAGAACGCTGTTAGGCTGTCGCCCGCGTGCGATCGGCTGCCGGCGACGCGTAGCGGGGTATGCCGGTTTTCCGCGACGTGTAGCGGACGACGGCGGCCCGCGGCGTTTTCGGCGAATGCGCCGACACCCGCCTGACCCACATAGGTCAGATTCGATGCCGGTACATAGACCACGCCCAAAACCGGTGCACCCGTTTCGATCAGGGCGATGTTGACGGTAAACTCGCCGTTGCGCTTGACGAATTCCTTGGTACCGTCCAGCGGATCGACCAGCCAGTAGCGGTCCCAGCCCGCCCGTGTAAGAAACGGTACATCCGCCGATTCTTCCGATAAGACGGGAATGTTCGGCGTCAACCTTGCCAGACCTGCAAGGATACAACGGTGCGAGGCGAGATCGGCCTCGGTCAAGGGCGAACTGTCCGCCTTTTCGGTGACCGAAAAGTCACGTTCGTAGACCGCCAGTATGGCCTTGCCGGCCGCGCGGGCAAGCGCCATGATGGGCTCGATGGTGATTTGCATTGGCATGATTTTACTTTAAGGTTCGTGATCGAATAGAGAAAAACGCGGGCTGTCGTTGTTAGTTCGGATCGTCCTGTGCCCGTAACTTTACCGTATCGCTGGTTCTCGACGGTGTAGCACGATGTTTGACTGGTCTCAGATTGATACTGTCTTCCTGGACATGGACGGCACCCTGCTCGATTTGCACTTCGACAACCATTTCTGGCTCGAGCATGTGCCGCGTCGGTTCGCCGAGGCCAGAGGGGTCACCCTCGAGACGGCGAAACGTGAACTGTTGTCGCGCTACCGGGATATCGAAGGCACCCTGAACTGGTATTGTGTCGACCACTGGAGCCGCGAGTTGGGGTTGGATATCGCCTTGCTCAAACAAGAGGTTGAGCACCTGATCCAGGTTCATCCTTATGTGCTCGAGTTCTTGGAGGCCTTGGCGGCAACAGGAAGATCGCGCGTGCTGGTGACCAATGCTCACCAGAAGGCGCTGGCATTGAAGATGGAGAAAACCCAGCTGGCAGGGCATTTCGACCGAATCGTGAGCGCCCACGAGCTGGGGCTACCCAAGGAGGATCGCGCCTTCTGGAGCCATTTGCACGCCATTTTTCCGTTCGATCGGGAGCGGACGCTGTTCGTTGACGACAGCTTGTCGGTGCTGCGTTCCGCGGCGGACTACGGATTCGGGTTTTTGTTGGCCATTGTCAATCCGGATTCCAGGCAGCCGTTGCGCGAAGTGACGGAGTTCCCCGCGGTGCCGGATTTTTCATCGCTGTTCACCGGGTTGCGGGCGCACGAAACCCATTAGGCAGAGGTCTTGCCGCGCTGATGCCCGGCGACGGTCAATCGGGTGTCGCTTCAATCACCCGTCCCAGCGGCGAAATCGCCGCCGGCAATAGGCCAGCAGTTCCGCGTGATCGCGGAAATGCAACTCGAAGTGCTTCTCGGCGGGCTCGTCGAATTCGCACCAGGTGTTGTCGTAGTCACGACATACCTGGGGTCGGGTATCGTAGATGCCGCAGGCGCCATCGGGCTGAAGGTGCTCACAGTGGCCGCGCAGCAGGAGGTACCAGCCGTGTTTATCGCGGTACGCCTCTACCGCTTCGTGCGACACCTGCCAGAGCAGATGATCGAAGTCGCTTTTCGAGCGCAACGTGCCCAGCGCCTCCGTCGCGTAGGTGCAGCAGAGGGAGCCTAGACACCGGCTGCACTTGTTTGTCGAGTCGATCTTCAAGCCCGTTCAGGCATCGCTCTTGGGTTTTTCGCCGCCGCCGGGGCTGCGCCTTCTGCGCCGTCGTTTTTTCGGCGCACCCTCGCCATCGGGCCTGGCTTTATGCCCTTCTGCGTGCCGCGGACGTTTCTGTCCGCCCGCGGAACGGAGCGGCTTCTTGCGATGCACGCGTACGCGGCTGGCGGGATCGACGTCGGCCAGGAGTTCGAGCGCGACCGGTTCGATCGGAATCTTGTGCCCGACGAAGGCTTCTATATCGGGCAGCGAGAAGGCGAACGTTTCGCACGCGAAACTGATGGCCTCGCCGGAGGCACCGGCGCGTGCGGTACGGCCGATCCGGTGTACATAGTCCTCGGCGTCTTCCGGGAGATCGTAGTTGACGACATGGGTAACGGCCGGAATATGCAATCCGCGTGCGGCGACGTCGGTGGCTACCAGTACGTCCAGTTCACCCTGGGTGAATTGACTGAGCAGACTGGTGCGCTTCTTTTGCGGGACGTCGCCTGAGAGTATGGCCGCTTTGAATCCATTGCCCTCGAGATAGCCCCAGACCTGATCGGCGGTTCGCTTGGTATTGACGAAAACAATGGTGCGGGCGCGCTGCCAGCGGCGCAGCAGACCGAGCAGCAGTGGGATCTTGTCTTCGTTCCCGGTCATATAGCTGGTTTCGTGCACCTTGTCGGCGGTTATCTGCTCGTTTTCGATCTTGATCAGTTGGGGGTTGTTCATGTGCTCGTAAGCAAGTTCGGTCACCCGGTACGACAGGGTGGCGGAGAACAGCATCCCAAGGCGCTGTTCGGGCTTGGGGCAGCGCCGTAGCAGAAATCGGATGTCCTTGATAAAGCCCAGATCGAACATGCGATCGGCCTCGTCCAGCACGATCGCCTGCACCGCGCGCAGATCGAACACGTGCTGCTTGAAATAGTCGATCAGACGGCCGGGCGTGCCAATCAGGATATCGACGCCCGCCTCCACCGCCTTGCGCTGGCTTTCGTAGCCGGTGCCGCCGTAGACCACTTCGACTTTGTGGCCGGTATGGCGCGCCAGCACCATCGCGTCCCGGTGAATCTGTATCGCCAGTTCGCGTGTAGGGGCGAGCATCAGTGCGCGAGGTTGGTTCGGACGCCGTTGTTCGCTCACCGGTTCGGCCTCCAGCAGATGCAGCGTCGCGAGTAAAAAGGCGGCCGTTTTGCCGGTTCCGGTTTGCGCCTGCCCCGCGACATCGCGGCCATCGAGTGCGACCGGGAGTGTTTTCGCCTGGATCGGGGTACAGTATTCGAAACCCGCGTCGATAATTCCTTGCATGATTTCATGAGACAGTCCGAAACTGTCGAAGCGGGTGCTGGTCAGGTGTTTTTCAGTCATAGCTGAATAGGATACTAGAATTTTCAAACACCTGGGGGTTGCAAAGTTATAAGTTATGGGCTCAAATTGGCAAATAGCCGGTGATTCATAGATAACGGCACCCAGAAAAACGCTCCCTTTTGTTCGGCTCTCTACACATTTATAACTACGACCGATAGCCGCTTGAGCGGTGGATTCGAGTAGCCAAAGCTTCCTTACCGTTTCGGAGATACAGTCAGTGAGTGACAAGATCGTTCATGTAACGGACGACACTTTTGAAGAAGAAGTGCTCAAATCGGGTGCTCCCGTACTCGTCGACTATTGGGCCGATTGGTGCGGTCCATGCAAGATGATCGCCCCCGTCCTCGACGAGATAGCGGACGAATACCAAGGAAAACTTAAGATAACCAAGCTGAACATCGACGAAAACCCCAATACGCCCCCGCGTTACGGCATCCGTGGCATACCGACGCTGATGTTGTTCAAGGACGGCGAAGTAGAGGCGACCAAGGTTGGGGCAGTTTCTAAATCTCAGCTGACGGCCTTTATCGACAGCAACGTCTAGACGCTGGTAGACGCTAGATCAAGGTTTGCGACTTACACGGGACGTCGTGCGGTCGTCCCAGCCTGCGGGTCTAATTGACCGGATAATCGTGCCGGTCCTCGCGGAATGGCTCTCATTTGACCAACTTTAGTTTGGTGGAGCGATACCCTTTCGGTCGTTCTCGCCAATTTTATGCGTAACTCCTTCACTTTTAGTGTCCAATCATGAATCTTACCGAACTCAAAAAAATGCCGGCCTCAGAACTCGTGGAACTGGCTCAAGAGATGAAAATCGAAGGTATGGCGCGTTCGCGAAAGCAGGACGTGATTTTTGCCATACTCAAAGCCCACGCCAAGCGCGGTGAGGACATCCATGGTGACGGCGTCCTCGAAATCCTGCAGGACGGGTTCGGGTTTCTGCGTTCCGGAGATTCGTCGTACCTGGCCGGACCGGACGATATCTACGTGTCCCCCAGTCAGATTCGCCGCTTCAATCTCCGCACCGGCGATACTATTTCAGGGAAGATTCGGCCGCCGAAAGACTCCGAACGCTATTTCGCACTGCTGAAAATATCTGAGATAAACTTCGATAAGCCGGAAAATGCGAAGAACAAGGTGCTGTTCGAAAACTTCACGCCGTTGTTCGCCAACAAGAAGTTCCACCTGGAAGTCGGTAATGGCAGCACCGAAGACATCACCGCGCGGACCATCGAGTTGTGCGCGCCGATCGGTAAGGGGCAGCGAGGTTTGATCGTGTCACCGCCGAAAGCGGGCAAGACGATGCTGATGCAGAACATCGCCCAATCCATCGCCCATAATCACCCGGAATGCTATCTCATCGTGCTGCTGATCGACGAGCGTCCCGAGGAAGTGACGGAAATGCAGCGGTCGGTGCGCGGAGAGGTGATCTCGTCCACTTTCGACGAACCGGCTGCGCGCCATGTACAGGTCGCCGAGATGGTGATCGAAAAGGCCAAGCGTCTGGTCGAGCACAAGAAGGATGTGGTGATTCTGCTCGATTCCATCACCCGCCTGGCCCGGGCTTACAACACCGTCATTCCGTCGTCCGGTAAGGTGCTCACAGGCGGCGTGGACGCCAATGCCCTGCAAAAACCCAAGCGCTTTTTCGGCGCAGCGAGGAACGTCGAAGAGGGCGGTTCCCTGACCATCATCGCGACCGCCCTGGTGGAAACCGGATCGCGCATGGATGATGTGATCTACGAGGAGTTCAAGGGCACGGGCAATATGGAAGTGCATCTGGATCGGCGTATCGCTGAGAAGCGCATTTTCCCCGCGATCAATATCAACCGCTCGGGCACGCGCCGCGAGGAGCTTTTGATGAAACCCGATGAACTGCAGAAGATGTGGATCTTGCGTAAGATTCTCCACCCCATGGACGAACTGGCGGCAATGGAATTCCTGTTCGACAAACTGAAAGTCACCAAAACGAATGACGAGTTCTTCTCTTCCATGAAGGGGTGAGCACCCGAATGCCGCCCGGCGCACCCGTACGCGGCCCAATGGGTCCGCGCTAGATCCCGCCGGTACTTCCCCGGTACTTCCGCCCGACTGTTCCTCCTCGGTGTTATTTCGTCCGACAACCGCCATGATCCTTGCCGCCGGCCGCGGCAACCGTATGCGTCCTTTGACCGACCGCACGCCCAAGCCCCTGCTCGAAGTGGGCGGGAAATCCTTGCTCGAATGGCATGTGGAGCGACTGACCCTGGCCGGGATCCGGCATATCGTGATTAACCACGCACATCTTGGAGAGCAGATCGAACAGGCGATGGGCGACGGCAGCCGTTGGGGCGTGACGCTGGATTATTCTCCCGAGGGACAGGGACGCGCGTTGGAGACCGGCGGCGGTATTTTCAAGGCTCTGCCGTTGCTGGGCAGTCAACCGTTCATTGCAGTGAACGGTGATATCTGGACGGAAATGCCCTACGGGCAGCTTCGTCTGCCGCGGCATCGGCTAGCGCACCTGGTGATGGTTGACAACCCGCTTCACCATCCCGAA
Source organism: uncultured Chromatiales bacterium (assembly GCA_965368585.1). GTDB lineage: Bacteria > Pseudomonadota > Gammaproteobacteria > Chromatiales > Chromatiaceae > JARRQB01. Next base: position 96,232 of record CBDUNM010000001.1, read on the forward strand.
GGCGACTTTCGGCTGCTGGGCGCACGGGTCGTAGCGGACGGACAACCGCGCCTCACCTTCAGTGGCGTCGGCATATACGCGCCGGCATTATTCGCACGCTGCGAACCGGGGGCATTTCCACTGGCGCCATTGTTGCGCTCAGCTATGCGGGATAAGCGCATCAGCGGCGAACACTATCGGGGCCGATGGTGGGACATCGGTACGCCGGAAAGATTGCAGCAATTGAACGAGACACTGGCCACGTAATCGCGCTAATCTCACGGCATGGGCCAGGAGATCGCAGACAGCTTTTTTTCCGATGCTGACTTCGCCGAATTTCAGCGTCGACTCGATCGTGAAACGGAGCTGCTGGGCCAATGGATCGAGCAGGGCGGGCTGCGCTCCTCGGAACTGATAGGCGGGTTCGAGCTTGAAGCCTGGTTGATCGACAGTCACGGTCATCCGGCGCCGGTCAACGACGCCTTTTTGGCCGCCCTCGGGCATCCGCTGGTCGTCCCTGAGCTTTCGACCTTCAACGTGGAACTCAATACGCCGCCGGCGCGCTTGGGGCCGGGTGTATTTGACGCAATGCACAACGAACTGAACGCCTTGTGGAGTGCGTGCGAGACCGAGGCGCACAATCACGGCGCCGGCATGCTTATGATCGGCACCTTGCCGACCGTACGGCAAACCGATCTGTGCCTGACCAATATGTCCTCGCTGCAGCGCTATAGGGCGCTCAACGAGCAGGTATTCAGGCTACGCCGCGGACGTCCTATTCAGCTTTCGATACAAGGTACAGACGCGCTTGAGTTACAACATCAAGACGTCATGCTGGAGGCCGCGACAACCTCTTTTCAGATTCATTTGCAAGTCGATATTTCACAAGCGGTCCGCGCGTTCAACGTCGCCAAGATGTTGTCAGGCCCGATGATCGGCGTATCGGCGAACTCACCCTTTCTGTTCGGCAAGGACCTGTGGGCGGAAACTCGCGTCCCCTTGTTCGAGCAGTCGGTCGCGGTCGGTGCCTCGGATTATTCGAAACGGGTCACCTTCGGCGTGCGCTACGCCCGCGAATCCATCATGGAATGTTTTGGGGCGAATCAAACACGCTATCCCGTATTGCTGCCAGCATTGATGGACGAGCCCGAAGAGCACCTCGCGCATCTGCGCATGCATAACGGCACGATCTGGCGTTGGAACCGGCCCCTGGTCGGATTTTCCGGCGACGGCCAGCCGCATATCCGTATCGAGCACCGTGTGGTGCCCGCAGGCCCCACGCCGACGGATGCGGTGGCGAATGCGGCGTTCTTTTTCGGCATGGCTGCGGCCTTGTTGAGCGAGCGGGCGTCGCCTGAGTTGCAGGTGCCTTTCGCCGTCGCAAAGGCGAATTTCTACCATGCCGCGCGCGATGGGATACGGGCTGAACAGGACTGGGGTAGCAAGCGCCTGCCGCTGGTAGCCTTGTGCCGGGATCATTTGTTGCCGCTGGCGCGCCGAGGGCTGGCACAACTCGATCTCGAGCAACCCGAGATTAATCACTGGCTGGGCATCGTGGCGGGGCGAATTTCGACAGGTCGCAACGGGGCTGAATGGCAGCGCGCGTGGGTCGCCAGGCATGGACGCCGGTTTGAGGATCTCGTCCTCGCCTACCATGAAGCTCAGCAACAAGACATACCGGTACATGAGTGGGAGATATAAGTTGTTGCGTGAGTTGTCCGCCTTGCCTCAAGGGATCCTCGAATTGTCGGCCGACCAATTGCACGAAGTGCTGGGCGGTCCGACGCTGATCCACCTCCCGGGTCGTCGCGAACCGGCGCTGTTCGTCGCGGTATTGATGCATGGCAACGAAACGACGGGTTGGGAAGCGATTCGAACGCTGTTGCGCCGCTATCAACCTGGCGGCGGGGAGCGTGCGCTGCCCCGTGCGCTGAGTCTGTTTATCGGCAACACGGCCGCCGCAGCCCGAGGGCTGCGGCATTTGGTGGAGCAGCCGGACTTCAATCGCATCTGGCCGGGCGCCGAAACCGCCATCACGCCGGAGCACCAAGTCATGGCCGAGGTCGTAAACCGCATGCGCACGCGCGGCGCATTTGCCAGCGTCGATATCCACAACAACACCGGTTTCAACCCGCATTATGCGTGTGTGAACGTCATCGACACCCGGTTTCTGCATCTCGCGGCCCTGTTCGGCCGGACCGTGGTGTACTTCATTCGGCCCACCGGCGTCGCCTCGATGGCCATGGCTTCGGTGTGTCCGTCGGTCACGCTGGAGTGCGGCAAGCCGGATCAGCCGGCGGGTGCCGAGCATGCGGTCAGCTATCTGGATTCCTGCCTGAGATTATCCGAGTTCCCGCAACACGAGATATCGGCGCACGACATCGATCTGTACCACACGGTCGCGATCGTGAAAGTGCCGTCGGCCGTCGAATTCGATTTTGGCCGCGCCGGGCGTAATCTGGACTTCGTCGACGACCTGGATCTCCTGAATTTCCGTGAGCTGCCCGCCGGCACGGTCTTCGGTCACGTACGCGATATCGCTACCGTACCCTTGGATGTTCGAAATGAGTTAAATATCGACGTCGCCAGCCGCTACTTTTCGGTAACCGATGGCGAGCTGCGCACGCGGTGCGCCGTCATGCCCTCCATGCTTACCCGCGATGTGAATGTTATTCGGCAGGATTGTCTGTGTTATCTAATGGAAAGATACGACGAGCACCTCAGCGATGCGACGACCGCGTAGCGTCCAACGACAGCAGCTTGGCTGCGGAACTGCCCGAGCTCGCGCCACTCATCATCGATATTGAAGCCTCCGGTTTCGGGCCGGGCAGCTATCCGATCGAGGTGGGTGTGGCAATGCCCGACGGCACCCCGCATTGTTTCCTGGTGGCGCCGGAACGGAGCTGGACGAGCTGGGACTCGGCAGCCGAAGCGGTCCACGGTATCACGCGCGACATCCTGCGGCGCGGCGGCCAGCCGGCGCCGTATGTCGCGCAGCGACTCAACTCCCTGCTCGCGAACAACAAGGTTTACAGTGATGCCTGGTCTTTCGATTTGTCCTGGATCGGTCTGTTATTCGAATCCGCGGGAATCCCGCAGCACTTTCGTCTTGCCTCCATAGTCGAATTGCTGAGCGAGCGTCAGCGCAATATCTGGCACGAGACGCGCGACAAAGTGGTGCGCGATCTGGCCTTGCGACGCCACCGTGCCAGCGGGGATGCGTTGATCCTGCGCGAAACCCTGTTGCGCGTGCGCAATCCTCGGGCGACAGTGGGTGATCGGCTGCCTCTTTGGGGCTCAGCTGTCATCGAGTGAGTTCCGGTACCAGAGCAGTCCCAGGCGCTCGTGCAGCACATGCGCGCTGTCGTGGAAACTCGTGGCGTTGGGGATCCAGTCGTCCCAGGTGATGTCGCCTTCCTTGTGGATGAAGTAGGTCGGCGCGGCAATCGCCGACACACCGGCCTGCTCTAAGCTGTGCAGAGCACGCGGCATATGCCAGGCGTGAGTCACCACGGCTACCTTATCCAGCTCGTACTGGCGCAGGATCTGAGCGACATTTTGCGCGTTCTCCCAGGTGTTTCTGCTTTCGGTTTCCAGCGCCAGGGGTTCGATGTCGAACTGACTGATCAGCGTTTCGGCGCCCAAGGCAGCCACCGAGATCTCGTTTTGCCTGAAACTTCCGCCGCTCAAGATAATCGGCAACCCCGATTCGCGGTGCAGTCTGGCAGCGTAGGCCAGGCGGTCCATGCTGTAGCGGTCAATCGTGTCGGCCCCGAATTCGGGCGCGAGTGTCTGGCGGCCCGCCATGAGTACCACCAGTGCCTGGGTCTGTTGCGCCTTGAGTTCCGCGGCATCCACCGGGCGGTAGACCTCCAGTCCCTCGGCCAGCCAACTGGCCATGAACGCGGTGCTGAGCAGATACAGCCCGGCCGCCGATATGAGCACCAGAATACGGCTGACCGCCGATCGCCAAGTGACCAGCGCGAGCAGCAGCAGCAGGACGAACAAGCCTGGCGGCAGGGCGAGTGACTTGAGCAGGGTACGAAGAACGAGTTCGGAACTCACGAATCCGCCAGCACAGGGTTAGCCTGCAAGTCTGCGTGATACGACGAACGCACCATAGGGCCGCTGGCGACATTGGCGAACCCAAGGGCATCGCCGATATCCCGATAGGTGTCGAACTCCTGCGGTGTGACGTAGCGCGCAACCGGAAGGTGGTCGCGGCTTGGCTGCAGGTACTGACCGATGGTCAGCATTTCGCAACCGTGAGCACGCAAGTCTTTCATCACCTGGACGATTTCATCTCGCTCTTCACCCAGCCCCACCATGACGCCGGATTTGGTCGGCACACCGGGATGGTTCGACTTGAACCGCGCGAGCAACTGTAGCGACCAGGCGTAGTCCGCTCCGGGACGCGCCTGTCGGTACAGTCGTGGAACCGTTTCTAAATTGTGGTTGAACACATCGGGCTCATGCTGCGCGAACGCATCCAGCGCCGGTTGCAAGCGGCCTCGAAAATCGGGCACCAGCACTTCGATGGCAGTACGTGGTGTGAACCTGCGGATGGCGGCGATGCAGGCGGCGAAATGACTCGCTCCGCCATCGCGCAAATCATCACGATCGACGGAAGTGACAACGACATACGCCAGCCCCATCTCGGCGATTGCCTCCGCCAGTTGCTGCGGTTCACGCGGATCCAGTGCGGTGGGTTTTCCGTGGGCGACATCGCAGAAGGGACAGCGGCGGGTGCAGATATCGCCCATGATCATGAATGTGGCGGTGCCGTGGCTAAAACATTCGCCGAGGTTGGGACAGAGTGCTTCTTCACACACCGAACTGAGCTTGCGTTCGCGCAAGATCTGCTTGATACGGGATACCGCCTGCCCGGTGGGCGCCTTCACGCGTATCCAATGCGGCTTACGCGGCAGTTGCACCACCGGTTCGACCTTTATCGGGATGCGGCTGACTTTATCCTGTCCCCGCTGGTGGGTCCGAGGGTTTTCGCGTGACGGGGCCGAGAAGTTCTTGTGGCTCATGGGCAGTCCTGGTCGGGCATGTGCTGCTTATTCTATCTCGAAAACCCGGTCGGATAGATGTATGGGTGGCTGGCGCATGCAACTGCCCCAAAAAAGAATTGTATTCCTTGGGTAACACCTACTTCCCGCGGGATTCGTTGAAAGCATCTGCATGAACGAGAGGTTGCCCCGGCTGGTGATCGCCCGCGAGGAGTTCACCCAGCGGTCGCGGCGCGGCAACGCCGTATCCCTGGCCCCGCGTGATACCCAGGGCGCGCACGTGCTCCAGGATGCTGCGCGTCTCGATGAATTCGGCGATGGTTTCCAGGCCGAGCGTCGTCCCTACTTTGTGGATGGCTTCCACCAGGGCCTGATCCAACGGATCCTGGTCCAGATCTCTGACGAAACTGCCGTCTATTTTTAAGAAATCGACGGGCAGGTTTTTCAGATAGGCGAACGACGAGACGCCGGTGCCGAAGTCGTCGAGCGCGAACCGCGCGCCCAGCGCTTTCAGTTCGCCGATCAGGTTGAGCGCACTGGCAAGATTACGTATCGCCGCGGTTTCCGTCACTTCGAACACCAGGATCTTGGGGTCGACCGGGTGACGATCCAGCTGGTCATTGAGGAAGGGTAGAAAACTGGTCTGGTTGAGGGTCGGTCCGGAGATGTTCAAGAACAATTGCTGCGGCAGTCGAGTGCAGGACTCGAGCATATCCAAGGCTTTGCTGATCACCCAGCGGTCCAGCCTCTCGATCAGGTTGAAGCGCTCGGCCGCCGGCAGAAAGGCCCCCGGCGGTATCAAGGTGCCGTCCTGTTCAGTCATGCGCAGCAGCACCTCGACTCCCCAGTGCTCATTGCCGTCGTCGGTCAGGTCGAGTATTGGCTGGCCGTACAGCGTGAACAGATTGCGCTCCAGGGCGTTGTTGATCCGCGATACCCAGTGCATCTCACCGTGCCGCTGGGCGGCCTCGATGTCGTCCGGGTTGTACAGGTTGACGCGGTTGCGGCCCAGATCCTTGGCTTCGTAACAGGCGGCATCCGCCGCACTCAACAGCTGGCCGATGTCCTTGCTGTCGTGATTGATCGGGGTGATGCCGATACTCGCTCCCGGGCGAAAAACCTGTTGATCCCAGCTGAAGGTCTGCTCGACCAGTTCCTCTCTCAGATTTTCGGCACGCTTCACCGCCTGATCCATCGGGCAGTCGTGCAGCAGGACCGCAAACTCGTCTCCGCCCAGGCGCGCTATGACGTCGTCGCCGTCGCGAAAGTGGCGGCGCATAAGCAGACCGAACTGGCGCAGCAATTCGTCCCCGGCAACATGACCGCAGGTATCGTTAACCACCTTGAATTGATCGAGGTCGATGAAGCACAAGGCGTGTTCGCGACCGCGGGCACGTGCCGAATCGAGCGCCTGCACGAGATGCGTTTCGAACGCGTTGCGATTCAACAGCCCCGTCAAACTGTCGTGGGTCGCCTGGCGCGTGAGTTCGGTCTGTAGTTGACGTTCGCGACTGACGTCGCGCAGAACGACAACCACGCCGCGGACGATCTCCGATTCGCTGCGTATCGGCGCTGCGGTCGCCTGAATCGGAAATCGGGTACCGTCGGGCCGCATCAGGGAGATCCGGTCTTGCATCGACAGGGCCACTTTACGTCTGGCGCACAGCGACGCGATATTGCCGAGCGGTTCGTGGCTGTCTTCACGGATCAGCGTGAGAATGTCGGCGAGCTGATGTCCGATCGCGTCGTCTCTGGATACGGCGCAAAGGCGTTCCGCGGTCGGATTCAGGTATTCCACCCGCCCCAGACTGTCCGTGGTCAGGACCGCGTCGCCGATCGACGCCAGGGTTACCAGCGCGCGGCTTTGTTCCTGGCGCAGCCGCAATTCGGCCTGGCGTTGCGCGGTCAGCTCGCTCAAATAGACATACACCTCTTCGTTGCTCACGCTGTAGTGATACTGAGCGTTGAAATGGCGCGAATTCAGCGGATAGTGGGTAGTGACCCGGGTCTTTAGGCTGCGCGTGCGTGCCAGCAACTCGTCATGGTCGGGTGGCAGGATGTCTCGGCTTCTGGTCGCGCGAATGTCGGCGGTGAGACAGGTGAACGCCGGGTTTTCGAATACCGCCTCGCCGTGCCGATCGAACACCACAATCGGATTCGGATTTTCCCGGGGAAACGCGGCGAGTCGCCGGTTCTCGTTTTCGGCGCGCTCCAGTTCGTCCACGACGGCCACCAGCCGTTGATTCGCGGCCTGCAGGTGGCGGCTTTGCAAACGCAGCTCACCCGCCTCACGCTTTCTTCGCAGTGATTGATAAATCAGCAAACCGAACAGTAGGGTAAGAACACCGGTCGCAGTCGCGGCGATGAAAAGCAGCTTCCGTGCCTTCGCGTAAACGGGCGCCAGGTCTCTGACCATCTGCAGGACGGCCTTGCCGCTGTATGAATATTCGATCGAGCGGGAGAGCGTCAGGGAGTTTTTCAAGGCCTTGTCGGTGCGGCGTCGATGCTCCGCGAGAACGTAACCGTTGTTCGCGACCAGCCTGATGCTGTGCACGCCCGCTCTTTGCCCCACCCAGCGCGTGAACAACTCCGGCAGTTTGTCGTATTCGCCGTCCTGCAGTTCGTTACCCGTTATGTGAGCGAGGAAATCCAGAGTTTCGTTCGCCTCGACATGGGTCAGTTGCATCAAACTGTCATGCTGCGTCCAGACCAGCCACAGCGCGCCGGTGCTCAGGAGCAATCCCAGGACAATGCTCCAGCTGAGCGTCACCCAGGTTTCTTTGCGCGGCCAGCGGGCGGTCAATGCACGGTTCCGGCCGGTTGCATGTGCGAGAGAATCTGCCTGAGTTCCGCATAGTCCGCGTCCTTTACGGGTACCAGCGCCGTCGTCCCTGATCTCAGGCTTTGGAGTATCCTCCTTCCCTCCGGAGTGTTGCGCCGCAGTGCCAGCATCAATTGCCGGAGCGACTTGATCAGGTCAGCAGGCAGGTCGGCGCGGGTGACGAACAGATGCTCGGAGACCGCGGGGGTGACGTAAATGCTGCGCAATCCGCGGTGACGATACTTTTCGAATGTTTCCGCTTTCACGGCGCCCGCATCCGCATCTCCGGCGAGCACGGCCAAAGCAACGGCCTCGTGCGATCTGAAAAAACGGTAGTCGCCGAGCGAAGCCAAGTCTACGCCCGCTTGCGAGAGGGCATATCTTGGTAGCAGGTAGCTCATGGTTGAGTCGGGATCGCCAAATGCGAAACGTTTGCCTTGCAAGTCCGACAGACGCTTTAGGCCGTTGTTACGTCGGGTAACGATATGTCCCAGTATAAAAGGCCTTCCCCTTACCGAGAGCCTGGCCAACAACGGCCTCGGGCCGTATTGCTCGACCAGACTTATGTAAGAGGCTGGCCCCATGAACGCGATATCCACCGCATTGGCGCCTACCGTCTCGATATGTTTTTGGTAGGTCTCGCCGACGCGCACTTCGATCTTTCGCTTCAAGCCGGTTCCGAGGTATTCAGCTAACGGGCTGAATTTTCGAGCGATTTCATTGTGGCTTAGGTACGGGTGGACCGCCAGAATCAGCGAGGGTGCCGTGCGATCGCCAGCGACTGCCAGCGGCGTCGACAGCAACCAGATCACGGTGAATTGGAAGAATCTTGTCCTTAGATGCGCCAACGCTCGGTTGCTCATGTGTGTACCTGGATAGTTTAGCGGCTGGGAACGTCGTTTGCTCCAGTATCGGCAATCCGAAAACTGAGCGACCGCAACGTCACCGTCAACACCGCATCGGAACCGCCCGGTAGTTTCCGCTAAGTAAAAGCCATGCCGTGGCCGCTAAGCGTGTTATGCAACCCCGGTGGATCGTTCGACTGATACGGCGCGCAGCGCACCGATACCGGGTACCGCCGAATGGGATTGGTTCGGCTGCCGTTGCGGCCGGTCCGTCGAAGGGCGTACGCGGGTTCGCCGTTGCCGTGGGTTCTGCAGCTGTTGGCAGGCGGTAACTGTCGGCGAGACCCAGGCCAAGAATGTGGTTATGTTGACCAATCCTTTCAATGAGAAAACCTACATCGTGGTCGACGACTTCGCCGACATGCGGTCGACCGTGCGCAGCATGCTGCGATCTTTCGGCGTCGCCAATGTCGATCAGGCACGAGACGGCGATGAGGCGATCGCGCAAATGGCGAAAACCCGCTACGACGTCCTGCTCGTCGATTACAACCTGGGCCGCGGCAAGGACGGACAGCAGGTCTTGGAAGAGGCGAGGCACCGCGATCTGATCGGAGTCGACAGCATATTCATCATGATTACCGCCGAGAGCGCACGGGATATGGTGATGGGGGTCGTGGAATACGAACCTGACAGCTACTTGTCTAAGCCGTTTACCAAAGACCTGTTGCGCACCAGGCTGGCAAAACTGATCGAGCGCAAGACCGACCTGTCGATGGTTAACAAAGCACTGCGAGGCAAGGACTTTGGTCGTGCAATCAATTTATGCGACGAGTTGATCGCTCGACGGCCCAAGCACCTTTCGGAATTGCTGAAGTTGAAAGCGGAAACCTGCCTGACCGCAGGGCGGTTTGACGAAGCGACTGCCATCTACGAGAAGATACTAGCGGCCCGCGAAATCGCCTGGGCACGCCTAGGCATCGGCAGGGTCCTGTTCGCCCGCAAGAGCTACCCTGAGGCAGAAGCCGTGTTCCAACACTTGGTCGACCATCACCAGAACCTGGTGGCGGCCTATGACTGGTTGGCGAAGACCCGAATGGTCATGCACCTGACCGACGCCGCGGAACTGACCTTGACCAAAGCGGTGAGTCTGTCGCCACGGGCGATCAGGCGGCAGCGAACTCTAGGAGAACTGGCGCTGGCGAACGGCAACGCGCCGGTGGCGGAAAAGGCCTTCGACAGCGCGGTGTGTTTGGCGAAACATTCGGTATTCAACGATCCGTCGCTGTTCTGCGGGCTGGCGAAATCAAAAATCGCAAATCGAAAACCCGATGCAGCACTGCGCGTGGTAGAGGATCTCGGCCGGGTTTTCAGCGACGATGCGCGAACCGCGTTCTATCGCGCCACCGCCACCGCGGCGATCCTGTGGCACCGCGGCGACGCCGAGGCCGCCGCCGTCCAAGCGGACAAAGCTGAAGCGGCCATGCGTGGCGTCGACCGGGCGTTCGACTCAAGCCAGGCACTCGAAATGGCGGCAACCTTTTCATTGCTGGGCAGCCAGGAGAAGGCGGACGACCTGTTGCAAACGGTGGTCGCAAACAATCATGACGACGATGCCTTGCTTGCCGAGGTCGCCCGGGCCTACCGCGAAATCGGCACGGGTGAGGCACCCGAGACGACGATCACGCGCATCCGCCAGGCGGTGAGAGATACCAACAATAGGGGTGTGAAACTGATCAGGGAAGGTAATCTGGACGCAGCAATCGAACTGCTGGAGCAGGCGGCGGCCGAGGTGACCGGCAACCGTACCGTCAATCTGAACGCGGCGAAGGCACTGTGCCTGAAAATGGAGAAAAACGGTTCCAGTCCCGAGCAACTCCGGCGGGTGCGTCACTACGTGGACAGGGTCCGTCATGTGGCCCCGGACGATTGGCGCTTGGCGCACATACAGTCGCGTTTACAGCAGTTGGTCTTGAACAGTTAGCGTTTTGAAGCAAGCATGGATTTTTCCGATATTCTCGCCCACTCGGTACACGACATTAAGAATTCGTTGGGAATGATACTCAACAATATCGATGATCTGTTGTCGGACCCCGGAAATCGTATTGAGGACCAGGGCGGCGCACGACTGCTGCAACACGAAGCCAAACGTGCCAACCACAATCTCATTCAACTGCTGTCGCTCTATAAACTCGACAAGCATGAACTGGCTGTCAATATCGCCGAGCACAGCCTGGCCGATTTTTTCGATGAAGTGGTGTCGGAAAACCATCCGGTATGCAGCGCGCTCGGCGCCGGTCTGGACGGCGTTTGTGACGAAACGCTCACCGGTTATTTCGACGAAGACCTGGTGCGTGGCGTCATCGGCGGCACCATCGGAAACGCGCAACGCTACGCCCGCACGATGATACGACTGAGCGCATCAATCGAGCACCAATACCTCGTGATCCGCGTCGAAGACGACGGCGAGGGATACCCCGTCAGCATGATCGACACGGCGCACACGCACGCCGCGCCAGGAGCTCGCAGCTTCAGCAGCGGGCGTACCCACCTGGGCTTGTATTTTGCCGCCCAGGTGGCACAGCTGCATACCGCGAACGGTCGCTGTGGGTATATCAACTTGAGCAACCGTCATCAGTTGGCGGGCGGTTGTTTCGAACTCTGGTTGCCGTGAGCGCACGTCAGTAGAGCCCCTGAGATCCGCCGAATCACGTCCAAACGCCCGGTTTGAAGCTGTAGGTGTCGATGACCTGGATGTAGTTGAGCCGTTCGAACTCCGCGGGGTCTTGTACGCTGGCCTGGCTGAGACGCCCGCGAAAATCACCGACCGACTCGAACCCGTGTTCTTCCATCCATTCCCGCGTATTGGCGAGAATTCGCGTGAGGTGCTGCGGTCCTTTCTGCAGCAGGGCCGTGCATAGGTGCACCACGTCAGCCCCCGCCAGCAACAGCTTCAGCGTGTCTTCGGTCGTGTGTATGCCGCCCGTCGCCCCGATGGAGCAATTGAGGCGGCCGTACAGGATTGCCACCCACCGCATGGCAAGCAGCGCTTCCGCGGACTTCGAAGGATGCAGCGAATGCTGCAGCCGCAACGTGTGGACGTTGATATCGGGTTGGTAGAACCGGTTGAAGAGACTGACGCCGGACGCGCCGGCGTTGTCCAGCAGCTTGACGAGATTGCCCACGGAGCTGAACCATGGTGAAAGCTTCAGGTTGATCGGCAGGTCGAGTTCTGCGCGCAGTTCCTGCAACAATGTGATGTAGCGTTGTTCCACATATTGCCCGGGCTCTGCGATGTCGGCGGCAACATAGTAAGCGTTCAGCTCGATGGCATCCGCGCCGGCGTCGCGGATTTCCTTGGCGTGTTGTAGCCAGCCGCCCGAGGTGACACCATTGAGGCTGGCAACAAGCGGAATGTCCAGCGACGCCTTCAAGGCGGCAACCTGCTCCAGGTAACGATCGAGTTCACCGGGGAAATCCTGATGGTCGGGTAAAAAGCTGTTTGCTTCCGCATGACCGTGCTCCTGGTGATGCAGAAAGCGCACCATGCCTTCCTCTTCAGCGCGTACCGCTTCTTCGAACAGGGAATACATGATCATGGCGCCCGCGCCGGCGTCTTCCAACTGCTTGGCGGAATCCAGACTGCGCGACAGCGGCGAAGCAGACGGCACCAGCGGGTTCTCGAGTTCGAGTCCTAACCAATTTGTTTGCAGGTCCATGTTCTTTTTTCCATGTCGATGTCCGGGGTCAGCGCGTTTGGCAGGTCGCCGGGCGGGTGCCGCCCTGATGTGCTTCGTGCACTTGCACGATGCTTACCGCGGGTGTGCCCGTGTTGATCCCCAGCATGGCGCCCAACGCAAATTGGTATCCGTTCAGGCAGACCAGGGTTGCCCCGACCTTGCCCGGTGGCAGATCCTTTGCGACCTGGGCGAGTACTTTGCCGTTGAATGCGACGTCATCATATTGGCCGGGCGAGCCGACGAGGCTCGGCGGACCCGGGAGAGCTGCCCAACCAGTGGGTACCATAGCGGTAACCATTAGCAAGCTGCTTAGTACAGTGTTACTCGAATTCGTCATGTTCGTTACCTTCTATCGCCAATTGGGCGAGTTGCTCATACAGATGAAATTTGGATCGCGCATGGCGCTGCGCCTGTTTCATGAACCTTGCCGCTGCGTCCGGATGCGTACGTTCCAGCATTGCAAATCGCGTCTCGGTGGCCGCGAAATCGCTGTAGGGTATGGTCGGTTCTCTTGAATCCAGGCGCAGCGGGTTTTCCCCTTGCCGAGCCTTATTTGGATCATAGCGTAGCAGCGACCAATGACCGGAGCGCACCGCCAGGTCCTGCTGCCTCAGATTGTTGGAAAGATCGATGCCGTGCGCGATGCAGGGTGAATAGGCAATGATCAGTGAGGGGCCGTCGTGGCGTTCGGCTTCGAGAAACGCGCGCAGGGTATGAACGTCCTTGGCGCCGAACGCGACTTGTGCGACGTAGACGTTACCATAGGCCATTGCCATCATGGCGAGATCTTTCTTCATCAAGGGTTTGCCGCCTGAGGAAAATTTGGCCACCGCCCCCAGCGGCGTCGCCTTAGAGGTCTGGCCGCCGGTGTTTGAATAGACCTCGGTATCGAGGACAAGGATATTGACGTCGCGACCGGAGGCGAGTACGTGGTCGAGGCCGCCGTAACCAATGTCATAGGCCCAGCCGTCGCCGCCGATCAACCAGACGCTTTTCTTTACCAGGTAATCGGCCAGGTCTTCCAGCGTGCGCGCCGCGTGGCTGTCGATAGCCTTCAGTGCGGCATTGAGCTGGGCGACGCGGGCGCGTTGTTCGAATATTTGCGCCTCGTCGTGTTGTGTGGCGTTCGCCAGTCCCTCGACCAACGCGTGCTCCAGCTTACCGCGCAGGCTTTCAAGCAAATCGCGGGCCTGTTCGCGCTGTTTGTCCACGGCGATGCGCATGCCGAGACCGAATTCGGCGTTGTCCTCAAACAGCGAGTTGTTCCAGGCGGGACCACGACCTTCCGGGTTGGTCGTGTAGGGCGTGGTCGGTAGATTGCCACCGTAGATCGATGAGCAGCCGGTAGCGTTGGCGATGAGCATGCGATCGCCGAACAGCTGTGTTGCCAGTTTGATGTATGGCGTCTCGCCACATCCGACACAGGCGCCGGAGAACTCAAACAGCGGCTGCATGATCATGGCGCCCTTGAGCGTCGTTTCCTTGAGCATGCGGCGATCGAATTCCGGTAGTTCGGCAAAAAACTTCCAATTCGCCAGTTCCGTTTGACGTACGTCTTCGACGGGCACCATGTTGAGCGCCTTGCGCTCAGGGTTCTGCTTGTCGCGAATGGGACATATATCGACGCACAGGCCGCACCCGGTGCAGTCGTCCGGTGCGACCTGATAGGTAATCTGGGTCCCGGCCGGAAAGTCGCGACCGCCCTTGACCGGCACGTACTGAAACCCCTCGGGCGCCTGCCCGGCGGCGGCCTCGCTGAACACCTTGGATCTGATCGCCGCGTGCGGGCAGGCCAGGGGACACTTACCGCAGTGCGTGCACAGATCGGATTCCCAGCGCGGTACTTCGAGTGCCAGTCTGCGCTTCTCGTACGCCGCGGTGCCCAGCGGCCAGGTGCCGTCGGCAGGCATCGCGCTGACCGGTAGCCGGTCGCCGTTACCGGCAATCAACTCGGCCGTCACTCGCTGTACGAATGCCGGAGCGTTGGTGGCTACCACGGCGGGGACCTCAACCGTGCTGGTGGCTTCGCGCGGTACGCTCACCCGCGCCAGCCCGGCAAGCGCGCTGTCGATGGCGCTGAAGTTGCGCTCCAGCAAGCGGCGACCTTTTCGCCCGTAGGTCTTTGTTACGCTGTCTTTGATTTCGGCGATTGCCTGCGCAGGGTCGAGGATCTTGGTGATGGCGAAGAAACAGGTTTGCATGATGGTGTTGATCCGGCGGTCCATGCCGTTGGTTCGTGCGATACCGTAGGCGTCGATCACGAAGAATTTAAGCCGCTTTTCGATGATTTGTCGTTGCACCCTGAGCGGCAGTTTCTGCCAAGCGAGGTTTGCATCGTCGGGGGTGTTCAGCAGAAACACGCCGTCTGCGGCGGCCTTGTCGAGCATGTCGTATCGCAGCAGAAAATGGGGTTGATGGCAGGCTACGAATTGCGCTTCGCCGGCACCGATCAGATAGGTTGATCGAATCGGTGACCGGGCGAACCTGAGGTGGGATACCGTGACGGCACCGGCCTTTTTCGAGTCGTACTGAAAGTAACCCTGGACATGAAAAGCAGTATTTTTACCGATGATCTTGATCGAGTTCTTGTTGGCGGAGACCGTGCCGTCCGAACCGAGTCCGTAGAAAACGCAGCGTGTTACGCCCTCTGCGGCGGATGGTTTGAATCTTTCGTCCCAGGCCAGGCTGGAGTGTGTCAGGTCGTCGATGATCCCGACGGTGAACTGATTGCGCGGCCTGTCTGCTGCCAGTTCGTCGAAGATGCCGGCCACCATGGCGGGGGTGAATTCTTTCGAAGACAACCCGTATCGTCCGCCGACAACCAGCGGCAAGGGCGCTCGTTCGCCGGCGCTGCAGGCGGTGGCCAGGGCGGTTAAGACGTCCTTGTAGAGTGGTTCGCCGTCGGCGCCCGGCTCTTTGCAGCGATCGAGGACGGCGATGCGTGTCGCGCTGGCGGGTATCGTGCGCAGCAGCGTGGTGCTGTCGAACGGGCGAAAAAGCCGTACTTTGAGCAGCCCGACCCGGGCGCCGCGACCATTGAGCGTATCCACGGCCTCTTCGGCGGCACCAATGCCCGATCCCATCAATACGATGACCCGATCGGCGTCCTCAGCACCGTAGTAGTCAAACAGGCGGTACCGGCGCCCGGTGAGCCCGGCGAAGCGGGTCATGACCTCTTGTACAACGGCCGGTAGGCGCTGGTAATAGGGATTGACGGATTCACGTCCCTGAAAATACACATCGGGATTCTGCGACGTGCCGCGTATCACGGGGTGATCGGGCGACATCGCACGCCGCCGATGGGCGCTTATCGATTCCTCGCGAAGCATGGCGCGCACGGTATCGCGATCCGGACGTTCGATCTTGTCGATCTCATGAGAGGTCCTGAAACCGTCGAAAAAATGCATAAAGGGCACCCTGCCTTCCAGGGTGGCCGCTTGGGCAATCAGGGCGAAATCCATCACTTCCTGCACGCTGGCCGCCCCGAGCATGGCGTACCCGGTGCCGCGGCAGGCCATGACGTCGGAATGGTCGCCGAAAATCGAAAGTGCTTGGGCGGCCAGCGACCGCGAGGC
Organism: uncultured Chromatiales bacterium; assembly: GCA_965368585.1. Taxonomy (GTDB): domain Bacteria; phylum Pseudomonadota; class Gammaproteobacteria; order Chromatiales; family Chromatiaceae; genus JARRQB01. The sequence goes on from CBDUNM010000001.1 coordinate 112,204, forward strand.
GACGTGCAGGACGGTGGGCGTCAGCTCACCCGCGATTTTGTACAGGTTGGGGATCATCAACAGCAACCCCTGCGAGGCGCTAAACCCCGTCGCCAGCGCACCTGCCTGCAAAGCGCCGTGGGTGGTGCCCGCGGCGCCGGCTTCGCTTTGCATCTCGACAACCTGCGGAACCGTACCCCAGATGTTCGTGGTGCCGGTGGCGGACCATTCGTCGGCCCACTCTCCCATCGGTGACGCCGGCGTGATGGGATAGATCGCGATGACTTCGTTCGTCAAATACGCGATGTAGGCGGCCGCCTCGTTGCCGTCGATAGTGACCTGTTCGCGGGCCATATTGATCCTGGTTGACAGTGGCTGACTCGCACAGCTTGGACGCCGTCAGGTCATGGATACAACCTAGTTACTGCGGGTTGTTGACCCGCATCAAGCGCGCTTGACGGATGCCAGTGACGGCAGGGAACCGTCGCCCGGCGCACACTGCAGTCTCAAATGGTGGCAGAGGTGGGGAAGCAAGGCGACGCCCGCGTCCGGCAGCCCCATATGGATGCCGAGGTCCCGTAGTTGCGTCACCTCCAATCCCGCATAGCCGCATGGGTTTATGCGGGCGAACGGCGCCAGGTCCATATCCACGTTCAAAGCCAATCCGTGGTAGGTGCAACCGCGTCGAACCCGCAGGCCGAGGGCCGCAATCTTTCGACCGCCGACGTAAACGCCGGGTGCGTCCGCCCGTGCCACGGCGATTACGTTGAACGCGGCCAGGAAGTCGATGACCGATTGTTCCATGGCCGTGACCAGTTGCCGAATACCCAGGCCGTTTGCACGGAGATTGACCAGCAGGTAAACCACCAGCTGTCCGGGGCCGTGGTAGGTGATCTGCCCTCCGCGATCGGTTTCTACCACCGGAACGTCGCCGGGATCCAACAGGTGTTCGGCCTTGCCCGCCTGGCCTTGGGTGAAGACCGGGTAGTGTTCAAGCAACCATAGCTCGGATTGCTGCGAGGTGGAGCGCACATCGGTGAAGGTACGCATCGCCTCCCAGATCGGTAAATACTCCTGCATACCCAGATAACGGGTGATGACCTGCGGGCGAGCGCGTTGCCCGCTCACCGGCTGGTGATCCTGACAAACATATCGATCGATGGCGCATTCACGACAAAAGATTTTAGCAGCGGCGGCGCGCGGCGTTTATGATAGACGGCCAGTTTACGCCCTTTTTGCTCTGACCAGAGGAACCCGCGTTATGCTTTGTCATCGCCGCCTGTGGCCGTGGATCGCAGTTGTTCTCGCCCTCAGCGGCTGTGCCGGTTTGGGCGACTACCGCGAGGGGGTGCGGGTGACCGTTTCGGACATGGAGATACTCGAAACCACCATGATGGAACAATTGTATCGCGTGACTTTGCGCATCCAAAACCGCAATGACCGGCCTTTAAGCGTGAGGGGCGGCAGTTTCGACCTGGAGATCAACGGCAGGGACTTCGGTTCAGGCGTCACCGATACTCAGGTCACCATTCCGCCTTACGCCGACGCGAAGATCGAGGTGCGCATGGTCAGCACGCTGTTCGGCATGCTGCGGATACTCAGGAGCCTGCAAGCACGCGAGGCGGAGGTGCTCGACTACAGCATTTCCGGGCGGTTATCGATCGATGAAGCCTTTGGCGGGCTGTCTTTTCGCGAGGCAGGTGAGTTGTCTTTGCCACGTGCGGCAGCCGAACTCGGTGGATCTGGCAACTGAAGCCTTAACCTGCGCAGGTGCGAGCACACCACCACTTACAGTCGCATCAATACTTTCTCGTGCGCGGTGAGATCAGCATAGATTGCGTTCAACTGCGCGTGGCTCTGCGCCTCGATCATGACCGTCACCGACAGGTATTTGCCGTTGCGGCTCGGGCGCGTCGAGACTGCGCCCTCCCAGACTTTTTCGCAGTGGCGCTGGACGATTTCCACGACCAGGGCATCGAACCCCGGTTCGGCGATTCCCATCGCCTTAACCGCGTATGCGCAAGGAAAAGCGAAACCTGCGTTGCTGGTGCTCATCGACCGCACTCCCCGTGCTCGCGCAAGCGCTGTTTGCAGGCCGCGTACAGAGCGTCGAACTGCCGCCAAACCGGCCCTGCGGCGCCATCTCCGACCGGGTGGCTGTTGAGCTTCACCACGGGCATGATCTCCCGCGTCGAACTCGTCAGCCAGATTTCGGCCGCGGCTTGCAGTTCCGCAACGCCGATATCGGCTTCGGCACAGGGCACATCGTTGCTCTGCGCCAGTTCCAGTACCAGGTCCCGGGTGATGCCCGGTAACAGATGATCGCCTTGCGGTGGCGTGATGATCAGCCCGTTACTGACGATAAACAGGTTTGAGGCGGTTCCTTCAATCGCGTACCCGTCGCGCACCAGTATTGCTTCGTCCGCCCCCTCGTCACGCGCCTGAGAATGAGCCAATACATTGGCCAGCAAAGTGGTCGCCTTGATATTGCAGCGGTCCCAGCGGATGTCGTCGAGCGTTATCGCAGCGATCTCCCGGTCGGCCAGCGCAGGATTGAAGTCGGCCATGAGATAGGTGAACGCGAACACGTTCGGCTCCACTTGGTCGGGGATCGCGTGCATCCGAACCGGGTATGCGCCGCGGGTAACTTGCAGATAGATCTGCTGGTCGGCGTCGGGACCTTGATCCGCGAGGCGTTGCAAGACCTCCAGCCAGTCACCCAGATTGAGGGGGTTGACCATGCGTATTGCCGCAAGACTGCGGTCGAGTCGTTCGATATGCTGACTGGCTCGAAACAGACGGCCGCCATATACGGGGACAACCTCGTATACGCTGTCGCCGAACAACAGTCCGCGGTCGGTGAGGGGCAGACATGCCGAATGCAGATCGACATAGTCGCCGTTGAGGTAAACATTGGCTGCGATACCGGCCATGTTCGTTACTCGAACAACATCAATACGTAATCGATAGCGGTACGGATGATGCCGCCTTCGGGTACCTCGGCGAGCGCGACCAGCGGCACCTCGGTGATGGGCTCACCCCCGAGATCGACGATGACCTTCCCCAGAATATCTCCCGGCGCGATAGGCGCCTCCACCAAGCGGTTGACTTCGGTTCGAGCCTGCAGGTCGTTGTACTGACGGCGCGGAATGGTCACGTAGAGGTCGCTTTCCAGGCCCAGCGATACCTGTTCCTGCTCGCCTTTCCAGATGCGGGCATTGATCAACGCATCGCTGGCGCCGTAGAGGCGATGCGTTTCGAAAAACCTGAAGCCGTAACTGAGCAGTGCCTGGCTGGCTTGGCCGCGCGCGTTTTCGCTGTCCGTACCCATGACGACCGAAATCAGCCGCATGCCGTCGCGCTCAGCCGATGCCACCAGGCAATAACCGGCCGATTCGGTGTGCCCCGTCTTTACCCCGTCGACGGAATCGTCGCGCCATAACAGAGCGTTGCGATTCGATTGGTTGATGTCGTTCCAGGTATATTCCTTGACGGCGTACAGTTTGTACAGCTCGGGGAACTCGCGAATGGTTGCGGCCGTCACAACCGCGATGTCACGCGGCGTGGTGTAGTGATCGGGGTGCGGCAGTCCGGTGGCGTTGACGAAGTTGCTGCTTGGCATGCCGAGCCGCCGGGCGTGATCATTCATCATCTGCGCGAAGGTTTCCTCGCTGCCGGCGATGTGTTCCGCCAGCGCGACACTGGCGTCATTTCCCGACTGGATCACCATACCGTTGAGCAAATCCGAGATAGCGACCTTTTTGTTCACTTCGATGAACATGCGCGAGCCGGGTGTCTTCCAGGCTTTTTCGCTGATCAGCGCCTGATCAGCCATTTTAATGTGGCCGCTCTTCAGTTCCCGAAAAACCACATAAGCGGTCATGATCTTGGTAAGGCTGGCGGGTTCGAGGCGGGCGTCCGCGTTGCTTTCGGCCAAAATACGCCCGCTGTGCATGTCGATAAGCAGATGTCCGGTGCCGGCGACTGCCGGCGGTGCAGGGACGGGCGGTGCGGCAAGCGCGGTATTTACCAGGACTAAAAACAATACTTGAACGACGGACGATCTAATCTTGAACACTACTCTGGCTACCCTGGGTTGCAAGTTGATTGAGTGTACACAATTGAGCGGTGCCGCCTCGCGGGTCGATTTTGCCACTGTCGGTCACCGATCGGGTACACCGTTGAGCTGCCTGCCGGTGGCCGCCGACCGGACGGGATTCTTGATGATTCAGTCGACAACGACGCGTGTGCCGGCGACGCCCATGTGGTGCAGCTGTGACGCGACGGAATCCGCATGTTCGCGCGTCGCGAGCGGACCGATCCGCACCCGGTGCAGGCCGCTCCCGTCATGCGGTGAATACACGCGTACCTCGCGCGCAAGGGATTTCTCCAAGCGGTTACGCAAGCGCACGGCGTTGGCATGGTCGCTAAAGGCGCCCGCCTGCAGAAAGACGTTCGGCTCAGCCGGTGCCGTCGCCAGGTTCGTGCGGGCGGTGGGCGCGTGCCGCGGCGACGGCGGTCGCTGCTTGGCTTGCCCGTCCGTCGCGGGATCGATGGCCTGTATTTCGACCATGGCCGTCCCCTTGCGCAGGACGCCCAGCTTCGAAGCCGCAGCATAGGACAGGTCGATCAGGCGGTCGTCGTGGAAGGGTCCGCGGTCGTTGACCCTTACCACGGTACTGCGACCGTTCTCCAGGTTCCGCACACGCACGTATGTCGGCAACGGCAGATGCTTATGGGCCGCGGTCATGGCGTACATATCATAGGGTTCGCCGCTCGAGGTGCGACGGCCGTGAAACTTGGTGCCGTACCAGGATGCCAAGCCGCGCGCGATATAGCCTCGGCTAGACTGCATCACCCGATAATGCGTGCCGAACACCTCGTAAACCGCCGGGTTTCCGTAACGGCTGAGACTTTCCTGTCGCGGTACGGCGTCCGGCACGTGGCTCATATCCGGCAGGTTGGTCGGTGCGCCGTCGCGATCCAGAATATCGCGGTCGTGGACGCTGCAGCCTGCCGCGAGCACCATACAGATCGTCAGGGTTGTTGCGACAGCGTGCAGTTTCATGATTTCTCGAACTCGGCGCGGATCAGTTCGCTCAGCTGAAATACCGCCATGGCGTACAGATTACTGTGATTGTAGCGGGTGATGACATAAAAGTTATCCAGGCCGGTCCAATGTTCGCGCTGCCCCTCTTCGAGTTCCAGTTCGACCAGACTGGTGGCGGCCTCGCGGGGCAGGTCGGCGGTGACTCGGATGCCCGCGGCGGCCAGTTTTTGTAAGGTCAGCGTCGGTTTCATGCCCGCTTCGACGAAATGTGCATGCTTGGCCCTGACGCCGCCGGCTCTGGCGGTGATGGGCTGTCCTTTTTTCCAGCCATGGACGGAAAAATAGTTGGCCACGCTGCCGATCACATCGGCATCGTTCTCCCAGATGTCGCGCTTGCCGTCGTTGTCGAAGTCGATGGCGTAGGCGCGAAAGCTCGAGGGGATGAACTGTGGCTTCCCCATGGCTCCTGCGTACGAACCTTTGGGTAGCAGCGGGTCTACCGTTTCTTCTCTGGCGAGCAACAGGTACTCACCCAACTGCTTGCGGAAGAAGGCCGCGCGCGGTGGGTAGTGAAAGCCCAGTGTGTACAGCGCGTCCAGGACCGAGTGTTTGCCGGTATGTCGACCGTAGTAGGTTTCGACACCGATGATGGCAACAATGATTTCCGGGGGAACCCCGAATTGCTGCTCGGCTTTTTCCAGGGTGTCGCGGTGGCGCGTCCAGTACTCCACTCCCTGTGTGACGCGGTCGGGTTTGACGAAGATCTGCCGGTATTTCCACCAGGGGAGTCCTTCGGCCGGTTTGGAAATGGCATCCAGGATAGTCTGCTGACGCTGCGCGCCGTCCAGCAGTTGCTGTAGTTTCCGGCTATCGAAACCGTGTTCAGACACCATTTTCTGGATGAACTGGCTTTTATCGTCGGCGCTGCCCGACAGCGGCAGGCCGGCCAGCAGTAACAAAACAAGTGAACGGATCCAGCGTGGCTTATACATATCAGGTCGGTAAAAGTTTTCTATGAGTGTGAATGGACATGAGGATACCGAACCCTGCCATCAGGGTCACCAGCGACGTGCCCCCGTAGCTCACCAGCGGCAGCGGCACGCCCACCACGGGCAGCAGTCCCGTCACCATGCCGACATTGACGAGCAGGTATACGAAAAATACCAAAATCAACGACCCCGCCAGCAGGCGGGCAAAGGTGTCCTGCGCCTGGCTTGCGATGTACAGGCCCCGCAGAATAATGAACAGGTACAGGCCCAGCAACAGCATAGTGCCGACCAGGCCGAATTCTTCGGCCAGTACCGCAAAGATGAAATCGGTATGCCGCTCCGGCAGGAAGTCCAATTGAGACTGGGTGCCGTTCAGCCACCCCTTGCCGTAGATACCGCCCGATCCGATGGCGATTTTCGACTGAATAATGTGGTAGCCCGCACCCAGCGGGTCGTTTTCCGGGTTCAGAAAGGTTACAACGCGCTGCCGTTGGTAGTCCCGCATCAGGTACCAGAAAGCGGGTGCCGCTGCCGCGGCGCCGGCCAGCAGCCCGACAATCAGTTGCCAGCGTATACCGGCAAGAAACAGGATGAAGATGCCGGCACTCGCCACCAGCAGAGCGGTGCCGAGATCCGGCTGTTTGGCGATCATCGCGACCGGCACGATTACCATGACGGCGGCAATCGCGATGCGCTTCCAGGTGGGCGGCAGCGGATGCTCGGCAAGGTACCACGCCACCATCATCGGCACGGCGATCTTGACCAGCTCCGAGGGCTGAAAGCGCAGAATGCCCAGGTCCAGCCAGCGCTGGGCGCCCTTGCCGACGACGCCGGCGATCAATACCGCGGTCAGCAGCATGACGCCCAACAGATAGAGCCATGGGCTCCAGCGGCGCAGCGTGATTGGAGTAACCTGCGCCAGCACCAGCATCACCAGGAAGGCGAGACTCAGCCGGATGGTCTGTTTTTGCACTTGCGCTAGGTCTTCGCCGGACGCGGAATACAGCACGATCAGGCCGAAGCCGCAAAGAAGCAGTAAACCGGTCAGCAGCGGCAAGTCCAGATGAACGAAGGCGAGCAGCCCCTGTCGCCGGTTCGGGTCCTGCGGGGTCAGCCCGCTGGGCGAGAAGGGCGTCGGGTTTTTCACGAATCCGCGCCCAGGAGATAGGCGTCCAGGATTTTTCGCGCAATGGGTGCGGCATGCGACCCGCCATGTCCGGCATGCTCGACGATCACCGCGACCGCGATCTGCGGGTCGTCGGCGGGTGCATAAGCGATGAACAGCGCGTGATCGCGCAGTTTCTCCTCCACCTCTTCCTCCTTGTACTCCTCGTCCTGAGCCACGGTAAAAACCTGCGCGGTACCGGTTTTGCCGGCAATGGTGTATTGATCGGTCCGGATCCGCTTGGCCGTGCCGCGTTTCCCTTCGACCACGTGCTGCATGGCCAACCGGACGTCCTGCCAGTGCTGCCCGCTGTGGGTGGGAATTCGTTCGGCCGGTGCGACCACGGGTCGTTCCACGTCGGTGGTTTGGTCGCGTATCGAGGCGACCACGCGCGGTGCCAGGTAATTGCCGCCGTTGGCGATGGCGGCGGTGGCCGCGGCCAGCTGCAGGGGGGTCGTCAGGAAATAGCCCTGGCCGATGCCGACGATCAGCGTTTCACCCGGATACCAAGGCTCCCGGCGCGCGCGCCCCGTCCCGGCGCGCGACGGCAGCAGGCCCGGGCGTTCGCCCACCAGATCGATTTCGGTCGGTTTGCCGAACCTGAAATAGCCGAGGTATCGATGGAGTTCGTCGATCCCGATGTCGTGAGCCAAGCCGTAGAAGAAGACATCGCAGGACTGGGTGATCGCACTGTCCAGGTCCATGGCGCCGTGACCGGACTTCTTCCAGTCCCGGTAGCGATGCGAGTGTCCGGGAAGTTGATAGAAACCTCGGCAATACTTGCCCGTGTCGTACGAGATGGTTTCTGTTTCCAAGCCGGCCAGCCCCATGAATGGCTTAATTGTGGAGCCCGGCGGATACTCGCCGCGCAGCGCCCTGTTGTACAGCGGTTTATCCGGGTCCTGCTGCAGATCGCGATAGTCTTTGCGACTGATGCCTTCAACGAATGCGTTGGGGTCGAAACCGGGCTTACTTACCAGCAGGAGCACACCGCCGCTGCGCGGATCGATCGCCACGGCCGCGCCATTGCGGTCGCCAAACGCCTCGGTGGCAACCTCATGCAAGCGCACATCCAGGTGCAGCCGCAGATCCCGACCCGGTGTCGGCGCCTGGCGCTCCAGTACCCGCACCACCCTTCCCAGGGCGTTGACTTCGACACGCTGCATGCCAACCTCACCGTGTAACGTGCTCTCGTAGGATTTCTCGATCCCGATCTTGCCGATGTGGGTGGTACCTGCGTAGTCCGATTTTTGGATGACCTCTAAATCCTTTTCGCTGATGCGCCCGACGTAACCCATGGCGTGCACCGACAGGTGCTCCTGCGGATAGTGGCGCAACAGGCGTGCCTCGATATCGACGCCGGGAAACCGATGGCGCTGCACGGCGAACAAGGCCGCTTCGTCGGGCGTCAATCGCACCCGTATCGGTATACTGTCGAAGCGTCGTCGCTGACTGCGTAGACGGTGGAAGCGCTCCAAGTCATTCTGCGTGATATCGAGCAATAGACTCAGGTCGGCAAGCGTCTTTTCCAGGTCAGGAACTTGCTCGGGCGTGATTTCCAGGCTGTACGCGGGACGATTCAGCGCCAGCACCGCGCCGTTGCGGTCGTAAATCAAGCCACGGGTAGGCGGCAATGGGACCAACTTGACCCGGTTGTCCTGCGATAGCGTCGTATAGTGTGCATGGTCGACGACCTGCAGATAGAACAAACGGACACCTACCGCACTCAAGCTCAGCACGACAAAAATGCCGGCGAACACCGACCGGCCCAGGAACCGGTGGCTCTCGCGTATATGATCTCTTATTTCGACTTGCCGCATGAATCGCCGATTATTCCAAGCAGATTAAATATGCCATAAACATCACTACTCTCAACGGGTTGAAGGATACGTTCGGTGCGTTTGCGTCGGAATTGGGATCATTGCACCCGGAAACGGCGCCGGACATCGCGCATCAGCACGAAGACCCAGGGCCAGAGGATTGCACCCAGGAGAGGCACGATCCAATAGATTAGCCCTGGTGGCTGTTTGTGCGTCGCCCCGATGACCCACAAGGCAATGAGGTGTTCCGATACCAGCAACAGTAATACCACCAGCGACTGTTGCCACAGCGGAAAAACCCGCACCCGCTGATGCAGTTTGACCGTGGCGTAGGCGACTACGGAAAAGCTGAGCGCGTGCTGCCCGAGCAGCGTCCCGGTCAAGACGTCGACCGCGATCCCGACCAGGAACCCGACCCCAACACCGATTCCATGTGGCAGTGCCAGCACCCAGTAGATCAGGATCAGGGTAACCCACTGCGGGCGGAACGGCCTGGCCCAGTCGGGCAGGGGTAGGATCATGAGCGTCATCGCGACGCACAGGGAAACGAAGACCACCAAGCCGCCGCGCTGCATCATGGTGTTGCCGGTGCCTCTTCGTCGGCCAAACCCTGCGCACCGCCCATCGGGTCGACCGTCCACACCAGGAGCACCTCACGACTTCGATCGAGATGAGCGCGGGGTTCCGCCACTACCTGGGCGAAGGGTTGGCCCGGTGTTCGTTGCACCTGGGCAACCCGGGCGACCGGGTATCCCGGCGGGAATTTTCCCCCGAGACCGGAAGTGACCAAAAGGTCGTCCTCGCGAATGTCGGAATCGTTCGGCAGATATGGCAACTCCAGCTGGTTGATTCTGCCCGTGCCAACGGCAATGGTGCGCAGGCCGTTGCGTAGAACCTGGACCGGTAAGGCGTGACTTGCGTCCGTGATCAGCAATACCGTGGCGGTAAAAGGGTTGACGTGGACGACCTGTCCCATGACCGCATGCGCATCGAGTACCGGCTGTCCTTCGGTCACGCCGGAGGTGGCGCCCTTGTCGATCACGACTTGTTGTTTATAGGGGTCGAGATCCACCGCCGACAGCTCGGCGACCAGCACCCGGTCGCCCACCTTGAACGACGATTCGAGCAGGTCGCGCAGGCGAAAATTCTCCGCTTCCAGGGCCTCCAGCTTTTGTAAGCGGGCGAGTAACTTCAGATTTTCTTCCCGCAACCTGTGGTTGTCGGTCTGCAGTCGGTCTCGCGTGGCGAACGCCTCCGACAGCCAGCGCGAGCCGCTTACCGGTAGATCGGCGATGAGTTGCAGAGGGTAGGTTAGGACCGACAGTGCGGCGCGCAACGATTCGAGATGATGATAGCGGTGATCCACCAGCATCAGACCAAGTGATAGAACGATCGCGACCACAACACGGGTCGTATGCGATGGGCCAGCTGCAAAAATGAGCTTGATAGACTATTCCCTCTTTGCGATCACTACGGGCTGATGATGCCGCGCGGCCATGTATTCACCGCCGGCGGTCAGGGCCGGCCATACCAAGGTCCTGCCCTTCGGAAGTCCCGTCCTGGATCTACTGGCGCTTACTTAGCGGCTATTGTGGCGTTGTTGGCCCGCACACGGTTCATTTTTCCGGGAAATCGCCGCCAATACGTCCTCATAGGCTCGACGACGGCGTCTCTGCCGCCGACGTTTCCTTCAGAAACGAGCCGTAGCGCCTAAAGTTAAGTGCCATTGGTCCTAGATCTGCATGTCTGTGGCGCGCCGCGCGGATCGGTGTTCCGAGACGTCACGCAAACACCGCCAGTCGATTCGTCGTGGCGACGTCGCGGTATCCTCACTCGATGGTGAATACATCGCCGCCGCGCTCGTCCATGACTTCGAGTGCCCGGCCGCCGCCGCGCGCCACGCAGGTCAGCGGATCTTCGGCAATGACCACGGGCAGCCCGGTTTCCTCTTCCAGCAGGCGGTCGATGTCCTGTAGCAGCGCACCTCCGCCGGTCAGGACTATGCCGCGCTCGGCCACGTCGGCGCCGAGTTCGGGCGGAGTTTGTTCCAGCGCCTTTTTCACCGCGTCGACAATGCCCGACAGGGGCTCCTGCAGGGCCTCGAGTATCTCGTTGGAGTTCAACGTAAAGCTGCGCGGTACGCCCTCGGCGAGGTTCCGGCCCTTGACTTCGATTTCGCGCACCTCGTTGCCCGGGTATGCCGATCCGATTTCCTTCTTCACCCGTTCAGCCGTTGCTTCGCCGATCAGGGTGCCGTAATTGCGCCGTACGTAATTGATGATCGCCTCGTCGAACTTGTCACCGCCGATACGCACCGAGTTGGCATACACGATGCCGTTCAACGAGATGATTGCGACCTCCGAGGTACCACCTCCGATATCGAGCACCATCGAGCCGCGAGCCTCGTCGACCGGCAGGCCGGCCCCGATCGCGGCAGACATGGGTTCTTCGATCAGATACACTTCGCGCGCGCCAGCGCCCGCAGCCGACTCTTTGATCGCGCGGCGCTCGACCTGGGTGGAGCCGCAGGGCACGCAGATCAGGACCCGTGGACTGGGCCGTATAATCTTCGATTCGTGTACCTTATGGATAAAGTACTGCAGCATTTTCTCCGTCACGGTGAAATCGGCAATTACGCCGTCTTTCATCGGACGAATGGCCACGATGTTGTTCGGTGTCCGCCCGAGCATTTTCTTGGCTTCCTCGCCGACCGCCGCCACGGATTTGGCGCCGCCGGGACTGCGGTCGTGCCGAATGGCGACCACTGAGGGTTCGTCCAGGACTATACCCTGATCACGTGCGTAAATCAGGGTATTCGCCGTGCCCAGGTCGATGGACAGGTCGTTGGAAAACATGCCGCGAATGCGTCTAAAGAACATGCAAGGGGTTCCGGTGACTCAATGTCTAATGCGTCGACGTGAAAAGAGCGGCGGTTCCTGCTCCGCCGGAAGACGCGTAATCTAGCAACGCACTTGAAGTTGGGCAAGGTCGAAAAAAACAATCGGCGCTGCACCTGTGAACTGGTTTGTGGTAATTTCCTCGTCTTTACCGTCAACCCTGTACTCCACAAGGCGTGAGATACGCGGCTCGAATCGATTTTTGCAGCGTTTACGGTGGGTTCTGCCGTGCATTCTGCGGCGGCAAATCCGGCCGACACCGATTCCGTCATGGTCACGTCAAGAGAGCTCCAGCCTGCCACAGCGAGTCAGTTATGGCCATCGATCGTGCCGACGTCCTGAAAATTGCCCACCTCGCCCGACTGGGCGTTTCCGAATCCCAGGCCACTGACCTGGTGGCGGATTTGTCCAACATCCTCGATTTGGTCGCGCAGATGAGCGCGGTGGATACCACGGGCGTGATTCCCATGGCACACCCGCTCGACATGGTGCAACGTCTGCGCCCCGATGTCGTCACCGAGCACAATCAGCGGGCGGAATTTCAGGCGGTGGCGCCGGCGATCGAAGACGGACTCTATCTGGTACCCAAGGTCATCGAATGAACTGTGCCGATGCGGCTTGGCCGGCCGTGTCGCTCCGGTGCGACATCTAGACATGGACTTACACGAACTCAACATCGCAGAACTGGGCGCCGGATTACGCGCGGGTGATTTCTCGAGCGAGGAACTGACCCGCCACTTTTTGGCGCGCATCCGGAAGCTGGACAGCCAACTGAACGCGTTTATCAGCGTCACCGAAGATTTGGCGCTGGAACAGGCGCGCGCCGCCGATTCTCGGCTGAAGGCCGGCGGGGCAGGCCCGCTGACGGGTATCCCCATGGCCTATAAAGACATATTCTGCACCAAGGGCGTGCGTACCAGCAGCGGTTCGAAGATGCTCGACAACTATGTCTCACCGTACGACGCTACGGTGGTGGAGCGTTTTAAGTCTGCCGGCGTGGTCATGCTCGGCAAGACCAATATGGACGAATTCGCCATGGGGTCGTCGAACGAGACCAGTTATTACGGCCCGGTGCGCAATCCCTGGGACACCGATCGGGTGCCCGGTGGTTCCTCGGGCGGTTCGGCGGCGGCCGTCGCGGCGCGCCTGTGCGCGGCGGCGACAGGCACGGATACCGGTGGCTCCATTCGCCAACCGGCGGCGCTGTGCGGTATTACCGGCCTCAAACCTACGTATGGCCGCTGTTCGCGCTACGGCATGATCGCATTCGCCTCGAGCCTGGATCAGGCGGGACCCATGACGCGCAGCGCCGCCGACGCCGCGCAGCTCCTGGGCGTCATGGCTGGGTACGACCCGCGCGATTCGACGTCTGCCGAACAACCCGTCGATGATTACGTCGCCGCGCTGGGCGGTGACATCAACGGCCTCAAGATTGGCTTGGCCAAAGAGTTTTTCGAATCGGGCCTGGATTCGGCGGTGGCCGGTTCCGTCGAGCGGGCGCTGGACGAGTTGCGGCGACTGGGTGCCCAGATCCAGGACATCAGCCTGCCCAACTCCGGATTGTCGGTGCCCGCTTATTATGTCGTCGCGCCCGCCGAATGCTCTTCCAACCTGGCCCGGTTGGACGGCGTTCGCTATGGGCATCGCTGTGACAACCCGAAAAACCTCGAAGACTTGTACGAGCGGTCGCGTTCCGAGGGCTTCGGTGACGAGGTCAAGCGCCGCATCCTGATCGGGACTTACGCGCTGTCCGCGGGCTACTACGATGCCTATTATCTGAAGGCGCAGCAGGTGCGCCGACTGATCGCAGACGATTTTCGCCGCGCCTTCGAGCGGGTCGACATCATTGTCGGGCCGACGTCGCCGGGCACCGCGTTTTGTCTGGGGGAGCGATCGGACGACCCGGTCACCATGTATCTGTCGGATATCTACACGATCGCGGTCAATCTCGCCGGTCTGCCGGGTATGTCGGTGCCGGTCGCGCCGGTCGACGGTCTGCCCGTGGGGCTGCAATTGATCGGCAACTACTTCGAAGAAGGACGCTTGTTGCGTACCGCGCATCACTTGCAGCTCGCCACCGACTGGCATCTGGCGACGCCGCCTTCTTACGCCTGAGTTAGAAGCAGGGGAAGCCGTACTAAGATGCAATGGGAAACAGTGATCGGGCTGGAAATACACAGCCAACTCGCGACCAAGTCAAAGATCTTTTCCGGGGCCTCGACGGCCTTCGGCGCCGCGCCGAACACCCAGGCGTGCGCGGTTGATCTGGCGTTGCCGGGCGTGTTGCCCGTACTCAACGGCGCAGTCGTGAAAATGGCGGTGCAGTTCGGCAAGGCGATAAATGCGCAAGTCGCACACCGATCGGTCTTTGCGCGCAAGAATTACTTCTATCCGGATTTGCCCAAGGGTTACCAGATCAGTCAGTTCGAGCTGCCGATCGTCGGTCGCGGCAGCGTGGAGATCGTGCTCGAAGACGGTACGGCGAAGACCGTCGGGGTGACCCGAGCGCACTTGGAGGAGGACGCGGGCAAATCGCTGCACGAGGATTTTCACGGCTTGACCGGTATCGATCTGAACCGGGCGGGTACGCCTTTGCTGGAGATCGTTTCGGAACCGGATATGCGTTCGGCCAAAGAAGCGGTCGCCTATGCGCGCAAGGTCCACCAGATCGTCACCTATTTGGGTATCTGCGATGGGAATATGCAGGAAGGATCGTTTCGCGTGGACGCCAATGTGTCGATCAGGCCAAAGGGACGGGAAGCGTTCGGTACGCGGGCGGAATTGAAGAATATCAATTCCTTCCGGTTTCTCGAGCGCGCCATCAATTTCGAGGTGGAACGCCAGATCGACGTGATCGAATCGGGTGGTGACGTGGTGCAGGAGACACGCCTGTACGACGCCGACAAGG
>CBDUNM010000002.1:0-101320 GCA_965368585.1 uncultured Chromatiales bacterium
ATTCGGCCGGCGACCGGATGGATACCAAAGCGGACATTGACACCCTTGTCGCGTAACTTTTTGGTGATGTCGTTGATCGTGTGCTGCGCTTGCGCGACGGCCATGCCGTAGCCCGGTACGATGATGACGCTCTTGGCGCCTTTCAGGAGTTGCGCGGCGTCTTCGGCCGATATGCTCACCACTTCGCCCTGTTCGCCGTCGGCGATCGCACCGGTGCCGCCGCTGGAGCCGAAGCCGCCCGCGATGACGGCGAGAAATCGTCTGTTCATGGCGCGACACATGATGTACGAAAGAATGGCGCCGCTGCTGCCGACCAGCGCGCCGGTTACGATCAGCAGGTCGTTGGACAACATGAATCCGGTCGCGGCCGCCGCCCATCCCGAGTAGCTGTTGAGCATCGAGATGACCACCGGCATGTCGGCGCCGCCGATCGCCATCACCATGTGGACACCGAAAGCGAATGCGATCAAGGTCATCACCGCCAGCGGCAGCAGGCCGCTGTCGACGCCTGGCGCACCGACGAACTCCACACCCAGCCAGACACAGATCAGTCCCAGGCCCAGATTGAGCCAGTGGCGGGCGGGCAGGGCCAGCGGTTTGCTGGAGATTCTCGCGCTGAGTTTGCCGAAGGCGACCACCGAGCCGGTAAAGGTCACTGCACCGATCAGAACCCCGAGGTAGATCTCCACCTCGTGAATGGTCTTTTCGACACCCGCGAAGTGCGTCGCCGGATCGAGATAACTGGCGAAACCCACCAGCACCGCCGCCAGGCCGACGAAGCTGTGGAGCATCGCCACCAGTTCCGGCATGGCGGTCATCTGCACGCGCGCCGCCACGATGATGCCGACGACCGCACCGACGAGCATGCAAGCCGCCAATATACCGTAGCTGGTGACTTGTGTGCCGGCAATCGTGGCGATCAGCGCGATCGCCATACCGACGATCCCATAAACGTTGCCGGGACGCGCGGTTTCCGGGCTGCTGAGACCCTTGAGCGCGAGAATGAATAGTACGCTGGCCGCGATGTAGGCGGCGGTGATAATTCCTTCGGTCATGTCGAATGCCTCACTTTCTAAACATGCGAAGCATGCGCTGGGTAACGAAGAAGCCACCGAACACGTTGACGGTCGCAATCAGTATCGCGATCGCCGCGAGCGTGACCACCAATCCGGATGGATTGGATATCTGCAATACGGCACCGATCACTATAATGCCGCTGATCGCGTTGGTTACGCTCATCAGCGGCGTGTGCAGCGCTGGCGTGACATTCCACACCACCATGTAGCCGACAAAGCACGCCAGTACGAATACCGTGAAGTGGGCGAGAAAGGCCGGCGGCGCGATGCCACCGAGACCGAACAACACCAGACCGCCGATCAACAACAAAACCCAGGGACCGTAGCCCGCCTTCCGCGCCGCCTTGGCGTCGTCGCCGGCGGCGACCGGCGGGGGGGCGGCGTCCTTCGCCGCCGGTGCGGGCGTTGCCTGCAGCTTGGGCGGGGGTGGGGGCCAAGTGATCTCGCCGTCTTTGATGACCGTCGTGCCGCGGATGACCTCGTCGTCCATATCGACCACGATCTGCCCGTCCTTGTGCGGCGTCAGGTCGGTCAACAAGTGCCGCAGATTGGTACTGTAAAGCTGGCTTGACTGAGTGGGCAGTCGGCTGGGGAGATCGGTCAGGCCGATGACCGTGACACCGTGGCGCACCACGATTTGGCCAGGCTCGCACAGCTCGCAGTTCCCGCCTTGCTGTGCGGCGAGGTCGACGATGACACTGCCGTCCTGCATGAGCTTCACCATGTCTGCGGTGATCAGCTTGGGTGCCGGCTTACCCGGAATCAAGGCGGTGGTGATGATGATGTCGACTTCTTTGGCCTGCGCCGCGAACAATTCCATTTCGGCCTTGATGAAGGCCTCGCTCATCACTTTGGCGTAACCGCCGGTACCGCCGCCTTCTTCCTCGATATCGACGGTCAGGAACTCCGCGCCCATGCTTTCGACCTGTTCCTTGACCTCCGGTCGGGTGTCGAAAGCCCGCACGATCGCGCCCATCGCGCCGGCGGCACCGATCGCGGCCAGTCCGGCCACACCCGCGCCGATAATCAGGACCTTGGCCGGCGGCACTTTTCCGGCCGCCGTTACCTGGCCGGTAAAAAACCGGCCGAAGTGATTGGCCGCTTCGATCACCGCTCGATACCCGGCGACGTTGGCCATTGAACTGAGCGCGTCCAGTTTTTGCGCCCGCGAGATGCGCGGTACGCTGTCCATCGCCATCACGGTCGCCTTGCGCGCGGCCAGTTCCTGCAGCAAGATCTCGTTCTGGGCCGGCCAGATGAAACTGATCAAGGTGCCGCCCTCGCGCAGCAGCTGCGATTCGGAGACCTGCAGATCGGGGTGCAACCGGGGCTCGCGCACCTTCAGGATAATGTCGGAATCGGCCCACAGCGCACGTGTATCGTCGACCACGTCCACGCCGACGGCGCGATAGGCGTCGTCGGCAAGGTGCGCGTTTTCGCCCGCTCCAGCTTCGATCGCCACCTTAAAGCCCAGTTTCTGGAGTTGCTGCGCCGAGTCCGGCGTTACCGCGACCCGGCGCTCGTCGGGGTGAACCTCCTTGGGTGCTCCAATCTGCATAGCCATTACGGTTTCTCCGAATGAATTCGTTCTTATCAGTTTTCTGGCCAACATCCGGTTGATCGCATGTCCCAGGCTGCGGTCACGACACCGGATTTGTTCTACGTATGGTCGGTATTGCGTGTGCAATATACCAACAATCAAGGAACTGACAACCTGGGCCGCCCGGATACGGGACGCGGGCTGCGCCGGCGCGGGCCCGTCCGCGTGCTCGGCATCTGATCGCACCGCTGTGGGCGAATAGCTGGATAGGTGTCTAGAACCTACGCAGCTGTTTTGGGGCGGCGCTCTCGCGCAGCCAGCTTGGTTACCGCTAGGAGATGCCGAACCGACGAATGCCGGGCCGCGTAGCTAAATTGGCTGTTCAACGGGGTAGCGTATGTTAATTGTCAAATGCGTTAATAAAGCCTCGTGTCAGGTGAAGGTTTGCGTGACTGCTTGCTGCAGGGAAGCAGCAGCCGAGCCTACATGCGTGTATTCGCGGCGTGTCACTGCAAATTTCCGCCGGCGGGAGGCACCGGAAGCGTGAGGCTTTAACAGTGATTCTCTTAATCGTTGCGGTAAGTAAGAGCGGTTTGCGCCGACCGGGCGCGCATCGCCGATCGTGTTCGTTTTTCTACGATCCTAAGGGGCAGGCGTTTCGATAAAACAGCATTGACCGAATAACTGGCGTACGGCATGGTCGGCCCGTACGGTACGGACCACCGAGCCGCGGGCGCCGCCGCGCGGTCAGTCGAGCAGCAGGAGCATGAGGCTAGGCAACAAGCCGCTGAATGCATCCGCCGATGCGGTGGTCAATCCGAAGTTGATGCTGTCGGTCGTCAGACCCACTTCCACGCTGACCTCGGTCGCAGCATTTGGATCCAGGGTGTTGTCGAAATATTCCGCCCTGTAGTCCGTTCCCGTGGTATCCACGTCAACCCGATAACTGCCCGGTGACAGGCCGGTAATCGTGTAGGCTCCGTTGGCTTGGGTCAGTGCAGAGCCTGCGACGGTGTCCGTCGCGTAGTTGCGGGCAACAACCTGAACACCAGCGACGGGCAGGCCGTCGCTGTCTTGGGTCACCACTCCGGCGATGGCGCCGAAGAACTCGCCGAGGGTGACCGTAACCGGCGTCGCCGACGCATAGTCGAAGGTGTCGTCGAAGAATTCGTTCAGATACTCACCGCCGATGTCGCTGGTACCGACGATATAGTTACCGGGCGGCAATCCGATGATCGCATAACTGCCATCGGATGCGGTCGTGGCCACACCGACGAAAAATTCCGATGCGTCGAAATCCGCTTCGGTAATGTTCGTCTCGAACGCATACACCGTCGTGTCCGCGATCGGCATTCCGTCGACGTCACGAGCGACGGCGCCGCTGATCCTGCCGCCGACCGCCAGGTCGAAATCGATGTTGTTGAAGGTTTGTCCGACGTTGATCGCTAATTCTGTAGCCGCACCGGCGTCGTAGGTGTCGTCGTAGAATTCTGCGGCGTACACATTGGCGCCGGAGCTGCTGTATGCGTTGGCTTCGACGGTGTAGGAACCCGGCGGCAGTCCCGTGAACTGGTACGAACCGTCAACTCGTGAAGCGGTGTCGAACAACAGAAACTCGTCGGCCGTCAAGTCATAGGCGTATACGGAAACATCGGCCAACGGCTGGGCGTCCCCCTCCCGTTTGACGACGCCATTGATGACTCCCCCCAGCGCGAGATCGAAATTGATTGCCGAGGTCGTATTCCCGAGGGTGACGCTGACCGGCGTGGCCGAGCCTGGAGCGTACGCGCCGTCGTAGTATTCCGTGGCGAGGTCGGCCGCAGACGGCGTGAAGCGCGTCTCCGCCTGGACGCGGTAGTCGCCAGGGGGCAGCCCCGTAATCGCATAAGAACCGTCGACCGCCGTGAATGCGCCATATTCCACGACGCTCTCGCCCGGTGCCGCTGTGTCGTCGGTCGCGGTGACAACGGCGAAAAACAGCGCGGACCCATCGGATTCGCGCGTGACGGTCCCTTCGATGCGCCCACCGACGGCCAGCCCGAAATTGACATTCGACGTGGTGGCACCCAGCGTCACGGCGACCGTCGAGGCGGCACCCTCGCTGTAGGTGTTGTCGTAGTACTCGCCCGCGTATTCACCGTTGTCGGCAAAGACTTCGACCCGATAATTGCCGGGCGGCAAGCCGCGGATGGCGTACGAACCGTCGGATTGCGTGGTGGCGAAACGCTCGCCGCCGAGGCTCAGCAGCGATTCGGCGGCATCGCCGTAGGCGTGGACACGCAGCGCGCTCAGCGGTGCGCCGTCCGAGTCACGGGTCACGAATCCCGATATCGCACCACCGACCGCAAGAGCAATGTCGATGTTGGGCGTCGTCAGCCCGGCCGTGACGTTGACCAAGGTTGCGGCGTTCGTCGTGTAAGCGTTTTGGTAGTACTCGCCGGCGTAGGTTTCGTAGGCCGTGTTGACGCGGGTCTTGACGGCGACCTTGTAGCTGCCGGTGCGCAGCCCGTTCAGCGTGTAGGTGCCGTCGGATTGGGTCGTGGCGACCGCCAGTCCGCCGCCCGAAGCACTGTCAACAGCGTAGACGGTGAGGCCGGGGAGCGGTGCGCCGCCCATGTTGGCGCGCACCAGTCCGGTGATCTTGCCGGCGTTCGCGAGGCTGAAATCGATATCCGTCGCCTGCGCCCAAGCGGCCGCGTTCGCCGCCACGGTGAGACAAAACACCGCCCAAATGCGCAACACCGTTCCAGCCCCCATCTTTGTGACTCCTCACCAAACAACGCCCGACTCATTGATAACGGCCTCGGCTACGAAGTGCCGTTACAGGCCAGCCTCTGGCCGACGTGGGCGCTCATCGGACACGCATCGCCCAGCGCGCTGCTACAGGTAACGACATTTGCTGCGCAACCACGCAGCGTCCACCGACAATGTGTTGGCTTGCAAACCGCTAAATAAAATTAGAATACTGCTTCATGACATCGCGAAATGTCAGACTCAGACAATACGGACCGGCACCGAGGACTCAATTGATCTACCGCAGTCGGAGTGCTATCTCAACGGGCGCCAAAAAACCGGTCGTTCAGGATCGTGGCGTATGAAAAGTTTGCGGCACTGCACAATATTTTCTACCTGATTCCAATACATGCGTCTAAACTGTGGGGTGTTATCGGGCGAATGCAGTGGAAGACTGCCCGTAGCGTTGGACGAATTCGGCTCCTCAGGAGGCAGCGCTGAAAGCCTGCCGTGGGCTGATGAACCTTGGGGCAGGGTCTGGGTATCCGACATTTTTCTGCTAGCAATTCAAAATGCTAAGTGGTAGATAGCCATACTCTCTGAACAATCCTTGCGGTTGCCCTGGAAACGGCGTTGCGCGGCGTCCGACATGCCAGCAAGCCGTGTTATCTCTTTACACATTCGCGTTGACAAACGGGGACGACAGACGAATGAACATTCATGAGTATCAAGCCAAAGGACTTCTAGCAAAATTCGGGGTCGCGGTGCCGCGCGGCCATGTCGCGTTTACACCGGCCGAGGCCGAGGATGCCGCCAAAGCACTGGGCGGTGACGTGTGGGTCGTCAAGGCGCAGATCCACGCCGGCGGTCGCGGCAAGGGTGGCGGCGTCAAGGTTGTCAAATCGAAAGCCGAGGTCAAAGCGACGGCTGAGCAAATGCTCGGCATGAATCTGGTGACGCACCAGACCGGTCCCGCGGGTAAGGAAGTCAAACGCGTCTACGTGGAGGAGGGCTGCGACATCGCGCGCGAACTCTACTTGAGTATCCTGCTTGACCGTGCAACCAGTTGGGTGACCATCATGGCCTCCACGGAAGGCGGCATGGACATCGAAGAGGTGGCGGCCAAGACCCCCGAGAAAATCCTCAAGGTGGCCATCGACCCGGCCATCGGCCTGCAACCGTTTCACGCGCGCCAGCTCGCCTTCGGTCTGGGACTGGAAGGTGCGCAGATCCGCTCGGCGACGAAGTTTCTGCAAGGCATGTACAAGGCCTACACCGAGTTGGATGCGAGCCTGGTTGAGATCAACCCCCTGGTCGTGACCGGCGCCGGCGACGTCATCGCGCTGGACGCCAAAATGAATTTCGACAATAACGGTCTATTCCGTCATCAGGAGGTGGCCGATTTGCGCGACGAGGACGAGGAGGATCCCGCCGAATTGGAGGCGAGCCGGCACGAGCTCAATTACATCAAGCTCGACGGTTCGATCGGCTGCATGGTGAACGGCGCCGGCCTGGCGATGGCCACGATGGATATCATCAAGCTGCACGGCGGCGAGCCGGCCAACTTCCTGGACGTCGGCGGCGGCGCCACCGCGGACCGAGTGACGGTGGCGTTCAAGCTGATCCTGTCCGACGCCAATGTCAAGGGCATATTAGTCAACATATTCGGCGGCATCATGCGCTGCGACGTCATCGCCGAGGGCATCGTCGCGGCGGCCCGGGAAGTCGACCTGCACGTGCCGCTGGTGGTGCGCCTGGAAGGGACCAACGTCGAAATCGGCAGGGAGATCCTTGCCAAGTCAGGACTGGATATCGTAGCGGCCGTAGATCTGGGAGACGCCGCAGAAAAAGTGGTAACGGCTGTTAAGGAGGCTGCGTAATGTCTGTGTTAATCGACGGCAACACCAAAGTCATCTGTCAGGGGTTTACCGGCGCTCAAGCGACGTTTCACAGCGAGCAGGCGATCGAGTACGGCACCAATATGGTTGGCGGCGTGACCCCGGGCAAGGGCGGGCAGAAGCACCTGGGTTTGCCGGTGTTCGACACCGTCGCGCAGGCCGTGGAAGGCACTGGCGCCGACGCGTCGGTCATCTACGTCCCGCCGCCGTTCGCCGCGGACGCAATCCTCGAGGCGATCTACGCCGAGGTCCCCCTGGTGGTGTGCATCACCGAGGGCGTGCCGGCGCTCGACATGGTGCGCGTCAAGCGCGTGCTGCAAGGCTCCAGGACACGTCTGGTGGGACCGAACTGCCCTGGCGTGATCACGCCGGGCGGCTGCAAGATCGGCATTATGCCCGGCCACATCCACATGCCGGGCAGCGTCGGGATCGTCTCGCGCTCGGGGACGCTCACCTACGAGGCGGTCGCGCAATCCACCGCCGTGGGCCTGGGCCAGTCGACCTGTATCGGTATCGGCGGCGACCCGGTCAACGGCACCAACTTCATCGACTGCCTCGACCTGTTCCTGGCCGACCCCCAGACCGAATCGATCATCATGATCGGTGAGATCGGTGGAACGGCGGAGGAAGAGGCCGCCGAGTTTCTGCGCCATTCCAAGGTCAAGAAGCCGGTGGTCGGGTTCATCGCTGGGGTCACGGCCCCTCCGGGGCGGCGCATGGGTCACGCCGGTGCCATCATTGCCGGCGGCAAGGGCGGCGCGCGGGAGAAGATCGAGGTCCTGCGCAGTTGCGGTGTTCACGTGGCGGATTCGCCCGCCAGCCTGGGTACGACACTCAAGGCCGCGCTCGGCGGGTAGGTCAGGCGGCGCTTCTTGCCGGCACGGTTTGTGCTCACCCCTGGTTGTCGGCGATGCATGCGCGCCAAAACCAGGGGTTGGTTGATGTCGAACCCGACGCAGCCGGTCGTGAAATGCGGTCACCCGGGAGCCGGCAAGCGCCACACCCGAAGTACACCCAAGGGGCGGCAGGTAGCGCCCGCCGCATTGACGGAAATTCGTGAACTGCTGGGAGCACGTCC
Organism: uncultured Chromatiales bacterium; assembly: GCA_965368585.1. Taxonomy (GTDB): domain Bacteria; phylum Pseudomonadota; class Gammaproteobacteria; order Chromatiales; family Chromatiaceae; genus JARRQB01. The sequence continues at coordinate 8,326 of CBDUNM010000002.1, forward strand.
GCGACGTCGCGACTTGTTGATCGAATACCTGCATTTGATCCAGGACAAGTATGGGCACCTCTCGGCACGCCGCTTGACGGCGCTGGCCGAGGAGCTGCACTTGGCGCAGACCGAAGTGTACGAAGTCGCGACCTTTTACTCGCATTTCGACGTGGCGAAAGAGGACGAAAAGCCGCCGCCGGCCCTAACCGTGCGAGTGTGAGGCAGTATTGCCTGCGAACTCGCCGGGGCCCGGCAGCTGTTGTCACGACTCGCAGGACAGGCCGGTTTCGGTGTGCGTGTCATCTCTGCACCCTGTATGGGATGGTGTGACAAGGCCCCTGTGGCTGCGGTGGGATACAACCAACTGGACTGTGCGTCGACCGAATCCGTCCTGGCAGCCATCGGCGAAGGTCATATTGAGCCGGAAATCCCCGACTACATCGATTACGACGCGTATGTAAAAGACGGCGGATACCTGCGTTTGCAGGCCTGCGTATCGGGTGCAGAGGACGTCGAGTCCGTGCTCACGGCGTTGGAGCATTCGGAACTGCGGGGTCTGGGCGGAGCCGGGTTCCCGGCCGGGCACAAGTGGCGCATCGTGCGCGGTTACCCCGGTCCGCGGCTGATGGCGGTCAACGCGCACGAGGGCGAGCCGGGCACCTTCAAGGGCCGCTACTACCTCGAACGCGATCCGCATCGGTTCATCGAAGACACGTTCATCGATGCGTACACCGAAGGCTTCGAAAACTTCCGTAAGCACATCGAGGGTTTCACGCCGGAAGCCATGGCGCCGATTTGCCGCATTGACGCCGACACCCTGCGCACCGTCGCGCACACCTACGCCAACGCGCACGCGCCGATCATCTTCTGGGGGATGGGCATCTCGCAGCACATCCACGGTACGGACAATTCGCGCTGCCTGATCGCCCTGTCGCTGATTACCGGGTAGATCGGCAGGCCCGGGACCGGGGCCGCACCCGTTGCGCGGACAGAACAATGTGCAGGGCGCCTCGGATGCGGGTCTGATACCGATGCTGTACCCCGACTACCAGCCGGTCGAGAGCGTTGATATCCGCGCCCGTTTCGAATGCCATGACGCGCCGTGCGACGGTGCTGGACGAACGCGAGCCGGAAGCGGTCGCCAGCCTGTCTCCGGCAGACCTTGCCCGGCTCAATCTGCAAGCCGGTGCCATGATCAGAGTGTCCACCCGGCGGGGGGCGCTGGAGTTGCGCGCACGGGCTGACAACGCCGTCCCTCAAGGCATGGTGTTCATTCCGTTTTGCTACGCCGAAGCGCCCGCCAACGTGTTGACCAATGCGGCCCTAGACCCGTTTGGCAAGATACCCGAGTTCAGATTCTGCGCCGCACGTGTTGACAGCGTCTGACCGGCGCTGTAATCGGGTTTAGTGTCCCGTTACCAAGCCAGGTATCGGCAACCTGTTTAGGGGATAGTGCCGCGCCGCGCCGCGCGTTCGACTCTGAATCGCCGTGGCGATATATTACCGGGCCGGACCGCCGGTACTTGGAAAAAAGGTTCAAACATGGTGCAGCAATCGCCGTTAAAGGCGCGACTGGGGCGTTGGATTGAGTCCCAGCCGGTACAACTCACGATCATCGCGCTGATCATCTTGAACGCGGTTACCCTGGGCCTGGAGACATCCGAGCGCGCGATGGCTGTGGCGGGGGGGCTGCTCAAGGCGATCGACCGGGTACTGCTGGCAATTTTCGTGGCCGAAATTACCGCGAAGCTGTATGCGCGCGGACCGGGTTTCTTCAAAGACAGCTGGAACGTGTTCGATTTTCTGGTGGTGGGCATCGCCCTGATACCCTCGAGCGGTCCGTTGACGGTACTGCGGGTTCTGCGGGTGCTGCGGCTGATCTCCATGGTGCCCCGATTTCGCTTTGTCGTTGAATCCTTGTTACGGGCAATACCGGGGATCGTTTCGATCGCCGGTCTGCTGGCCATCATGTTCTACGTGTCAGCGGTGATGGCGACGGGCTTGTTCGGCGGAAGGTTTCCCGAATGGTTCGGCTCGATTGGCGAATCGATGTACAGCCTGTTCCAGATCATGACGCTCGAAAGCTGGTCGATGGGCATCGCCCGCCCGGTGATGGACGTCTATCCGTGGGCCTGGGCGTTTTTCGTGCCCTTCATACTGGTGGCCACCTTTACCATGTTGAATCTGTTCATCGCAATCATTGTCAGTACGATGCAATCGATGGTCGAAGAACAGAACGCGGCCGAAACGGCGCAGATCGGCGCCCTCGTCCAGGAGGAAAATCAGGAGCTGCATCAGGACCTGCGCGCCCTGCGCGCGGAGATTCAGTCGCTGCGCGAGGCGCTGGATCGAAAGGCGGACTGAACCGGTCATCTGTCGTCAGCTAGAATCTGGAGGCAGGCAACTAGAAGCGGAGGATACGATATGAGCGACACCAAACCCTATTCGATCGCGCAACTGGAGCTGGGGCCGATGGAGAATTTCATTTATCTCCTGCATGACCACGACAGCAACACCGCCGCCGTGGTCGATCCCGCCTGGGACGTGGCGGCAATCGTGGCGCTGGCGAAGCAAAAAGGCGTGCGTATCACCGACGTGCTGCTGACCCACAGCCACCACGACCACATCAACGGGCTTGAAGAGCTGTTGCGCCACTACGACGCGGAACTGCATCTGCTACAGGCCGAAGCGCAATTCTGGGGCCGGGAACTGGAGCAGCCGACGCTCCATCATGGCGGCGACCGGATCGCGCTGGGCAGGTCCGAAATACAGATTCTGCATACACCCGGTCATACGCCGGGGTCGGCCTGTTACCTGCTCGACGGCAACCTGATTGCGGGCGACACGCTGTTCGTTTTCGGCTGCGGCCGATGTGATCTGAAGGGCGGCGATCCCGAGCAAATGTTCGCAACGCTGAAAAATATGAAAAATGGACTGCCGGCCAGCACCCTCATCCATCCCGGCCACAACTACGCCGCAGACCCGGTGTCGACGTTGGCAACGCAGATCGAAGGTAATCCTTTCATGCACTTCACGGAAGTCGAGCGGTTCGTCGAATACCGCATGCACATCCACGACCGTACCCGCGACGCGCCCTACGGGCCGGTCAGCAAAGCCGACCTCGAACATACCCACTGATCGAATAACCATGCAAGCTTTACCGACTGCGCAATGTCTGAGGTCGGGAGTCGGTCTGTAAAGGTATGCAGAGCAAACCTTGGGTACATCGAGCAATGAAACGCAGAGCATTCTTAACGGTATTGGGCGCGGCCGCAGTGCTGCCGCTGGCGGCCTCACGCCTGTTGGCGCGCGACGACGCGGCCGCCAAACCACAAGAGGGGAAACTGGTGCGCAGCGATAAAGAATGGCGCGAATTGCTGACCGACGCCGAATATGACGTGCTGCGCGAAGAGGGGACGGAACGGCCCGGCAGCAGCCCGCTGAACGGGGAAAAACGTGACGGCACCTACGTCTGCACGGGTTGCGGCCAGCCCCTGTTCCACTCCCACACCAAGTATGAAAGCAATACCGGATGGCCCAGTTTTTACGACCATATCGACGGCGCGATCGAAACCAAGACGGACTACAAGCTCATCTGGCCGCGCACCGAATATCACTGCGCACGGTGTGGCGGACACCAGGGTCATGTATTCAAAGACGGACCCCGGCCGACCGGTCTGCGCTATTGCAACAACGGCGTCGCGCTGCGGTTCGTCCCGGCGGACGGCCAACCCTGAGCGCGCGGCGTAACGCCTTTCCGCGGTCGGCGCTCAGCAACCTTCGCCGATTCTGAGCCGGCCGACCGGCGGCGGGCTTGTCTACGGGCCGAGGCCGAGGCCGAGTCCCAACCGCTTGCGCGCCGGTGCCCGCCGTCCTGGTCGTACAGTACGACGTCATATTCGGTGGGCAGGGTCACCGCGCGGCGGTTCGCAACCATTTGGTCGGCGTGACATTGCTCGCTTGAACCCAGAATCCTCACTTAATCGCTTCGAGCAACATGTAGGTCATTGGTTTACTGATGAAAACGCGCCTTGCTCAGTTTCACTCACTGGGTGAACGTCGCTACGACCTCCAGTGCGCACCTCAGGCGGCGCCTGGCTGCGTTAGAACTCGTTGGAATAGGTCAACCATTCCGCCTCGTCATGCCTTGCCAGACACCACGTGAGGCACACTCTGAAGACCATTTAAATGAAGATTCTAGGTTGCAGCGGTCGACGTTGAACCGGTCGGGCGCGCGCACGTCGATGACGAGCAGATCACCCGTACTGCTGAGCAACCCGATCCGGGATGGTTGCACGACCAATCACTGTCCCCTGGTGTACCGCGGTGCGCTTCAGCTGATCGACTACGACGTGGATGACGGTCTCCGGTCGCGGCGTACAGGCGGCGAGCGAAAACGAAAGCGAAGCAGCAAAGAACAGGCAAAACCGCTGGTTCATACTCAACTCCTTAAACATTACCTTAGCGGTTGAATCGCGGACTGGGCGACGAGCGACTGGCCACCGAAGGTCAGGCCGGCTGCGCCCCAGGGACGATTGATCGCGTTGCATCTCGTTTTGCGCTAAGCGGGTTCGGCTTCCATAGCATCATATATCCCGTAAATTGCTGACCGGCGCCTGCCGGCGTGTTCGGTCCAGGTGCTTACTTGACCCAATTCGATACCAATCTCACAAAGACACCCTGCAGCCTCGATGGGGTGTGGTTCCAGGCAACGTAAACAGTGATCGAATCGTCATTCAACCTTACGAATCCGCGTAAACCCTTTTTTAATATAGATCATAGCGAATGCAGTGAATCTGTGTTTTATTCACCGCGAAACAACAATTAAGTTCAAATGCCGCTGTGTTGGCGGCTTATGACATAAAACGCCACTGGACAATAAATCGGAGGATCTTACGCATGTCTACTGCCATACGTCTTGCCGTAGGAGCGATCGCCGCCTTGGGGGCTTTGTTCGCTGTATCGATCGGTTCAGCCACTGCCGGGGATGCTCTGCGCAATGTTTCGTCGGAACTCTGTCAGAGTTGTCATAAAGAGATCTACCAGCAGTGGAAGGGCTCTATGCATGCCAATAGTACGGCCCTGAACGACCCGATCCATGCCACCTTTTACAAGAAGGTCGTCGGAGATCCGCTGCAAGAGGGCGTGAAGACAAAAAATGGCCAATTCCCGGTATGCCTGCAATGCCATGCGCCAATCGCAGCGCTGGAGAATTCCACCAAGCTGGACGCCAAGACCGTTTACAATGAAGGCGTGAACTGCATCTCCTGTCACACTCTGAAATCGTTCAAGGGCATTAACGCACCAGGCGGCAAAATGCGGCTTGGCATGAAGGCATACGAAACCGCAGACAGCCTGCAGGGCCCATCTGGCTTCAATCTCGGTCTGCAGAAACTGACCGCCGGCAACGACATGTTTGGTGGTGCTGGCGGCGACGACAGCAGCAAGCCAAATCCGCATCTCGGCGAGGCCGTCACGCTTGAGGGCAAGGAAATTCCTTCGTTGCCGATGGAAGCCAATGCCGGTCTCATGAAGTCGAACGCGGCCTGCATGGGTTGCCACGACAAGCGCAACAATGCGCATGGGGTGCCGCTGTGTGCGACCGGCAACGAGTACATGGTCAGCAAAAGCGACGTGACCTGCCAGTACTGCCACATGCCGATGGTCGGCAATATGGCCGACCACAGCATGGGTGGCGGACACGATGGCGGCATGCTCAAGCGCAGCATCGTGTTTACCATGGATACCAAGGCCGAAAACGGCAAGGTCATGGTCAACGCCAAGCTCAAAAACCAGCAACCGCATGCATTGCCGACCGGTGCGCCGTTCCGTAATATCGTATTCAAATTGATGGCCTACAACGCCAGCGGCGATGTGGTCTGGGAGAGCTCGCCGGAGCACCCAGCGAAGGATGATCCGCAAGCGTACTTCGCGTATCTGCTGTCAGACGACGCGGGCAAGGACGCCATGCCGCCGACGGCAACCCAGTTGGGATCGGATACCCGTTTGCGCCCACATGAACAACGCGAACTGGCATACGAAATACCTGCCGAGGGTGTGGTCCTGGTGCGTGGCGAAGTGCACTACAATCTGTTGTGGAAGGTGCTCGCCGATCAATTCCAGCACCTTCCGGAAGACCTGAGGTCATCGCGCCTTATCGCAGTAGCGGAAGCCCAGATGTAGGGTAATGCGAATGGCAGGGGCGGCGTCATCGGCGCCGCCCCTGCTCAAGCTCGACATTCCGAATCCGTCAATTATGGGGTCAGTCCGCATGTCTTGGATGAAATCACATCTTTTGGCCGCGTTGTTGTGTCTGTTCAGTGCCAGCACCTTCGCCGCCAAGGTCACCCTGAGTCCAGACAATTGGAATGATCCGGCGGGCAAGGAATGTGTCAGCTGCCACAGCAAATCATCAGCCGGAATCGCCGCTCAGTGGCAGGGCAGCGCGCACGCTAAGGCGGGTGTCAACTGCATGGATTGTCACAAGGCCTCGGTCGATGACCCCGACGCGATCACCCACGAGGGTCAGACGATTGCGACCGTGGTCTCACCGAAGGATTGCGGCCGTTGCCATACCCATGAAGAGCAACAGCAGCGCGGTTCGGTGCACGCCGAGGCGGTGGCGGTCATCAAAGAGCGCATGCCGGCGATGGTAACCAACCTGGCCGGGCCGGCAATGGAGGCCGCGGGCTGTGCGCAGTGCCATGGGTCCAAAGTAAAACTGATGGCCAACGGCAAACTCGATCCGAACACCTGGCCGAACTCCGGCATCGGTCGGATCAATCCGGACGGATCACGCGGTTCATGTTCGTCGTGTCACGGCCGTCACAGTTTCTCCAAGGCACAGGCCCGTGAACCGCAGGCCTGCGTGCGTTGCCATTCGGGACCGGATTCTCCAGACAAAGAGGTCTACGAGGCGTCGAAGCATGGGATGGCCTTTGCGTCCAGTCGCGAGCAGATGAATCTGCATGCGGAGAAGTGGGTGGCCGGCAAGGACTATACCGCTGCACCGACCTGTGCCACGTGTCACATGGGCGCTGCCGGCAAGCTGCCGTCGACGCACGATGTCGGTATGCGAAATGCCTGGAATCTGAACACCCCGGTGTCGGAGCGACAGCACCTGGTGGTATTCAAAGACGGCGGCAAGCGTGAACTGCCGGAGTCGATGAAGGCCCCGAAACGTGGCAGCAAGGTGCCGAAAATGGATGGCAGCGAAGGCGAGGTAAAAATGATCGCGACACCGCAGCGCCGCCGTGAAGCGATGACCCTGGTGTGCCGGGAATGTCACGGCAAGGATTTTGCCGAAGCCTTCATGAAACAGTTCGACGCGGTCGTGCGTCTGTACAACGAAAAGTTTGGCAAGCCGGCACAAGCGATCATGCAGGAGCTTTACTCGCAGGATAAACTTACTCCGACGCCATTCGACGAGCCGATTGAATTCACCTACTGGGAGCTGTGGCACGACGAAGGCGCACGGGCAAGACATGGTGCCTCGATGATGAGCCCGAACCATGCCTGGTGGGAAGGTATGTATGTGGTCGGCCGAAATTTTTACAGCCGCTTCGTGCCTCAACTGCGCGAGGTCGCCGGCGCGGATGCCGATGCACTGATCGAACGCCATCTCGGTTCCCTGGAACAGCACGCATGGCTCAAGCTGCCGGGTAAAACCAGTCCGATACTCGGTGTCGGCCGGCCGTGGCTTACGGATGATTAGGCGCAAATACTGGTGGCTGCCGGATTTCATTACCCGGCATGTGTTGATTGCGCTGGTGCTGGGCGGCGCAGCCGGCGTTGGCTTCATGGTGTTCCTGATGGAATTCGACCACTACACCAGCAGCGAAGCTTTCTGCACGACCTGCCACTCGATGGAACTGACGGCCGAGCCCTATCGCAAATCCAAGCATTACTTGCCGGTCTCCGGTGTGCGAGCGAGTTGCGGCGACTGTCACGTTTCGCCGGGTGTATTCGCGGCGACCTGGGATCATTTCCTCGGCGCCAAAGACCTGTTCCGTCAGACCTTCGGTGCCGACTATGACGACCCGGTGGTCAACGCCCTGCACCTGCCGGAGGCGGCATTCAGTGCGCGCGAGTGGTTCCGTCGCAATGATTCGCATACTTGCCGGCGCTGCCACCAGCAGGAGGCCATTATCGGCAAGCGGGCCGACACACTGGCTATCCACCAGGAAGACGCCAAGGGCAAGACCTGCATCGATTGCCACATGAACCTGGTGCACCGGGAGGTGCCGGCGAGAAATACCTTCAAGCGAGAGGCCTGGAACCGAATGATCGAGGAAGAGTTTGAACTGACGGCGGGCACGGCGGAACGGTTGCTGGCTGAGTAGCGCGCACAGGCCAGTTTGAAGGCGCGTTCTGCCCGCCGGCCCGGAACAAGCACAGATTCAGGAGAAGCGGCTTATGAAGCTATTGGTCTTGGGATGCAAGACTCTGCGCGAGGGGGTTCTGGTATCTGCGATCTTTTTCATCGGTGGGCTGCTACTAACCCTGGCGGCTCAGCACATAGTGCCGGAAGTCCTGCACATGAATCACGCGGTCCTGCTGCTCGGTTTCGTGCTGTTGCTGCTCGCGCCGATCGTATTGATCTCGACATTTCTGTTGTCGATACTGCCGGGTACGAAAGAGGGTGACCAATGTGAACATTGATTGCGGCGCGCGCGCCGCAGCCGCAGTCAGAGGATCAATGATTGCAGAGGTCGAGCCGGCGCGAAATGCCTGGAATCAAGGTCAGTATGGCAGTGACCAGCATGATTAGCGGACTCAGTACCATGGCGAACAGTCCGGAGCCGCTGAGCAGCGTGGTCAGGACCGGAAACTCGGCTTCGAGGAACAGACGCGGCGCCTGTAGCGCGATGCCTAGAAAAAACAGGCTGCCGGCGATTGCGACGGCGATGCGAACCTTGTTGCAGGTGAGTAGTGACATGGGGCGCCTCCTTGATACAACTGGGGCAAATGAATTGAATATAAGTATATTAATAATAACTAATATATTTCGTCAAGCACAAATCGCAACACGTTGCCTCGCTCGAAATTGGTGTAACAAAATGGTCACCAGTCTCTCTATCGCCATGTTGGCTGTTTTCTTGAGTAACGCGGCCTTGGCTGCCGAGGATACAGACCCGTCGACGGCAGACCACAGCAAGTTCGAACAGTTGAAGGGACCTTTTGCCGACGGCCCGGCGGTCACCAAGGCCTGTCTGATTTGTCACACCGAGGCCGCCAAACAGTTGCATAAGACCAGCCACTGGACCTGGGCGTTCAAGAATCCGGTGACCGGGCAGATGCTCGGCAAAAAGAACATCGTCAACAACTTCTGCGTAGCCACGGCCACGAACTGGCCACGCTGTACCAGCTGCCATATTGGCTATGGCTGGAAGGATAATGCATTTGATCTGAATTCGGAGACGCACGTCGATTGTCTGGTCTGCCATGACACCACCGGCACCTACAAGAAGTTTCCAACGGATGCAGGTCACCCCAATTACGAGCCTAAGCAATGGCCGCCGAAGACAGGCAAGATCTGGCCGCCACCGGATCTGGTCAAGGTGGCGCAGGCGGTCGGTAAGCCGGACCGTGATAACTGCGGCTCCTGCCACTTCTATGGCGGCGGAGGTGATGGCGTCAAGCACGGTCATCTCGATTCTTCGATGCATGATCCTGTGAAGTCGACCGATGTGCATATGGACGCCCAGGGGTTGAATTTCAGCTGCCAGACCTGCCATACACCTGGTGGTCACGAGATCGCTGGCAGCCGTTATGCACCCAATGCGGCCGACAACAAGGGAATCGACATCCCCGGCCGTACGGACAACAGCCGTGCCAGCTGTGCCTCCTGCCACGGCAACAGCCCCCACGGCGATAAGGCCAATCCGAAACTCGATCAGCACGTCGACAAGATCGCCTGCGTCACCTGCCATATCCCCGAGTTTGCGCGTGGCGGGCGCAAGACCAAAATGTGGTGGGACTGGTCCACGGCCGGTCGCAAGGATCAGCACGGAAAACCGCTGGTAATCAAGGACAGCGCGGGTTATGACACCTACGACTTCAAAAAGGGTGACTTCCGATGGGAGGCCAACGTGGTGCCCGAGTACCGCTGGTTCAATGGTGAGATTGGCTTCTCGACGCTGGGCGAAACGATTGATGACTCGACGGTCGTTTCGATCAACACGGTTAATGGTGCCTACGATGATCCGGATTCGCGCATCTGGCCGTTCAAGGTGATGCGTGGCCGGCAACCTTACGACACCCAGAACAAGATCCTTGCGGTGCCGCATCTGTTCGGTAAGGACAGCGATGCCTATTGGAAGAGCTTCGACTGGGGGCGTGCCATCAAAGTCGGTTTCGAGGCAATCGGCCAGTCCTTCAGTGGTGAGCACGGCTTTGTGGAAACCGAATATTACTGGCCGGTCACGCACATGGTAGCACCGAAGGAACAGGCGCTGGCATGTGATTCCTGCCACAGCCGCAATGGCCGGCTTGCCTCACTGACAGGCTTTTATATGCCCGGTCGTGACCGCTTTGACTGGTTGGACCGGATTGGCTGGCTGGCCATTGTGGGTACGCTGGGCGGAGTGTCAATGCACGGCCTCGGGCGCATTGTCGCAGCACGCAAAATGAGGAAGTCCTGATGTCGAAGGTCTTGATGTATTCACGTTTTTTGCGTCTATGGCACTGGCTGCAAGCCCTGTTGGTACTGGCATTGTTGTTGACCGGATTTGAAGTCCACGGGACTTACCGCTTGTTTGGCTTTGAGCAGGCCGCCGGCTATCACACGACGGTTGCGTGGACCTTACTCGGGCTGTGGGTCCTAGCCTGGTTTTGGCACATAACGACGGGCGAGTGGAAGCAGTACATCCCGTCGCCGGTCGACCGCATAGTCGCGATGATGCGTTACTACAGCGTGGGTATCTTCAAGGGCGAACCGCATCCGTTTCATAAAGACCGCTGGCATCGCCAAAACCCGCTGCAACGGATGGCTTATCTGTCGGTGCATGTCATGATTGGGCCAATGATCTGGATCAGCGGGCTGATATATTTGGCCTATCCTTACCGGGCGGAATATGGCTTCGCCGGCCTGCCCCTGACCCCGGTGGCGCTGCTACACACCGTGGGGGCATTCCTGATGCTGGCTTTTTTGATCGTGCATCTGTATCTCGCACTGTCAACCAGCGAGCGGCCTTTTGGCAACCTCAAAGAGATGATCACCGGCTACGAAGAGACGAAAGAAGAAACCTAAGCCCTCGTTACAGCGGCCTTGACTCGGATCAGCGGGCCGTTGGTTGCTTCATCCTGAAACCGGAAAGCTCCAGTCGGACAGCACAGGAACTCAGACCGCAGCTCACGGAACGAACAGGCAGCGTCGATTACCGACGACCCGCCACTTATCCATACCGGGCCGCGGCCGCTACACATACCCGGGCTATGATGCCGCGCCGCCAGCGTATCAGGGGTATCATGTGTGGCTCAAGTTTCGCGTGTCATCAACGGCAGCGGGCGCGTGTCGCCGGTGCGAAGACTCATACTTACAACGTTTTGAAAGACTAATGCTATGAATGAAAATTCACAGGTCAAGATTCTTTTCGTCTGCATGGGCAACATTTGCCGCTCGCCTACGGCGCACGGTGTGTTCCGGGCGCTGGTCGAGAAAGCGGGGCTGGCACACCGGATATTGATCGACTCGGCGGGAACCCATGCCTATCACGAGGGCGAGCCGCCGGACAAGCGGGCTTTGAGTACGGCCGAGCGGCGCGGTATACAGATGGCCGACCTGACCGCCAGACGGGTGGCGCCGGAAGATTTTCATGCCTTCGACTACATCGTTGCGATGGACCAGGACAACTACATGGCGCTCAGCAGCATTTGCCCGGAGGCACTGTACGATAAAATCTACCTGCTGATGGATTTTTCGCCGCAGGCCCGGACGCGCGAGGTGCCTGACCCTTACTATGGCGGGCCGGCGGGTTTCGAACGGGTCTTCGATCTCGTCGAAAGCGGCGCCGAGGCGCTGTTGCAGGAAATAAAGCGCCGCCATCTGTAGCGTCCTGTCCCGCAAATAACCATGAGATATTTCGGGTATTTTTAGCCCCTGGCCGCGTTGCTCGTCATTACCCGCGTGCGTTGAGGTTGGGCCGGTCAAAACATCATGTCTCGCTCAGGCTCTCACCCCGCTCATTCTGGCGCCATGCGCCGCTGCCGGATGGAACGTGCGGTCGGACGCGAGCCCGCCAGCAGACCGAATTAATCCGGCCCGCTGGCGGTTGCCGGTGGCGGTTTCACTCCGACTCGGCGGGCTTGGCGGGTGGCGTATCTGCGGACTTCGCTTCGGGGGGCTTCGGTGCAACGGGCTTCTTGGTTTCGACCATTTTCGGCGTTGTTGCCGGCGTGTCGCTCGCGACCGTATTGGTGGTTGGCGTCGGTTTACTCTCGGACGGGGGATTGGGCCGCGCCTGGTCCGTCCCGGCAGCGCGTTGCGGCGTTTTTTGTTCCACAACCGCGACCTTTTCGGCGGCAACCGGTTTGGGCGGTTTGTCGCCTAGCGGCGGCGGTGCAGGTGCCACGTCCGATCGAGCAGCGCCGGGATCGGCGACCGCGGGTGCGTGGTCATTTGGTGGGCTCGATTCATTGTCGCTCTCTGCCCGTTTCGGCGGGGCTTTACTCGCCTCGGGACGGTTGCTCGATTCGCCCGACGGCGCCTTCTGATCCTGGTTGGTCCCACCGCTCGCGGCCGTCTGTTCGGTGCTGCCGCGGCGCCGCCGACCGCCGCGCCGGCCGCGCCGGGAACTTCCCGAACGTTTGGGTTGCTGCTGACCGGTTTCCTGCGCTTGGTCCTTGTTCGAAGCGTCATCCGCCGCGACCGATTTCAACTCGGATTCCGCTTTGCCGTCTCTCTGGGTGCGCTGCACCTCGCGCTGGTTTTCTCGGGGCTCGTTCTTGTCCGTACGTCTGCCCGATGGCGGCGACGCTGCGCCGCGTCGATTGGGGCCGCGTGAATTCGGGCGTCCGCCGTCGGTGGCGCCGGCGCGGCGTCGATTGCCCCGCCCCCGGTTGGCCGCTGGTGAGCGCCGCTCGGGTTGGGCCCCCGGTGTTGTGGATTCCGGCTTCTTATCCTCGGCCTCGGGAAGCAAGGGCTCTTCGATCGCACGCGCGGCGAAAATGCTCGAAAACAGACGACGAATGAAGCCGGTTTCCGATTCTGTCTTGGCGTCTTCGACCGGCTCCTCGAACTGGGGCGCCGGGCGCGCCGGGGAGAGTTGCTTGACGGCAGGCTGCTCGGGGCGCAGATCGGCCCGTTTGGCGGGCGCGCTGATCTCCGCTTCCGGTTCGCTGACCAGTCTGTAGCTCGCTGATTCGTCTTTTGGCATGTCCGCCGCGCGAATTCGCTCGATCTCGTAACGCGGCGTTTCGAAGTTGATGTTCGGTATCAGCAGTAAGACGATCTCCTGGCGCTTTTCGATGTCCGAAATCGCCTGACGCTTTTCGTTCAACAGATAGGTGGCGACCTCGACGGGCAGTTGGGCCTGCACACGCCCCGTGTTTTCCTTGAGCGCTTCCTCTTCGATCAAGCGCAATATGGACAGTGCCAGGGACTCCACGCTGCGGATATGGCCGTGTCCCTCACAGCGCGGGCAGACGTGGTAGTTGGATTCACCCAACGACGGACGCAGCCGCTGGCGCGACATCTCCAGGAGACCGAAGCGGGAAATTCGTCCCACCTGGACGCGCGCCCGGTCCTCCTTGAGCGATTCCTTCAGGCGGTTCTCCACTTCACGTTGGTTGCGCGACGGCGTCATATCGATGAAATCGATCACGAACAGCCCGCCGAGGTCCCGCAATCGCAGTTGGCGCGCGATCTCCTCGGCCGCTTCCAGATTGGTATTCAGCGCCGTTTCCTCGATATCGGCGCCCTTCGTCGCACGCGCCGAATTGATATCGATGGAGGTCAGGGCCTCGGTGCGGTCGATGACGATCGAACCGCCCGAGGGCAGGCGCACTTCACGACGAAACGCCGAATCGATCTGGCTTTCGATCTGGTAGCGGGAAAACAGCGGCACCTCGTCCTGGTACAGGCGTACCTTGCGCAGATATCGCGGCATGACCTGTTCGATGAACTGCCTGGCGTTGTTGTGAACGTCGACGTCGTCGATCACGATCTCGCCGATATCCGCGCGCAAGTGATCGCGCATGGAACGGATAATGACGTTGCTTTCCTGGTAGATCAGGAACGGTGCCCGGCGCTCCTCCGCGGAGGTCTCGATCGCCCGCCACAGCTGCAGCAGGTAGTCCAGGTCCCATTGCAGTTCTTCGGCACTCTTGCCTACCCCGGCGGTGCGAACGATAAGCCCCATGCCGTCGGGAATCTCAAGCTGGCTCATGGCATCGCGCAGATCCGAACGATCGGCGCCTTCGATGCGGCGGGACACGCCACCGGCGCGCGGGTTGTTCGGCATCAGGACCAGGTACCGGCCTGCCAGGGAGACGAAGGTCGTCAGCGCGGCGCCTTTGTTGCCGCGCTCTTCTTTTTCGACCTGGACAATCAATTCCTGACCTTCCTTGAGCGCATCCTGGATGCTGGTGCGCTTACCCGACTCCTGCGAATCCTGGGTAAAATAATTTCGCGAGATTTCTTTCAGCGGCAGGAAGCCATGGCGTTCCGACCCGTACTCCACGAAAGCCGCTTCCAGACTGGGCTCTATACGGGTGATCTTCCCTTTGTAAATGTTGGCCTTTTTCTGTTCCCGGCCCGGGGCTTCGATATCCAGATTGTAAAGTTTTTGTCCTTCAACGATCGCAACGCGCAATTCTTCCGGCTGCGTCGCGTTAATCAGCATACGCTTCATAGCGGTACATTCTCATTGTATCCCGCGATCGGGTTCGAACAATTACCATCGCCTCACCACGGGCGGGCGGGCAGCCATGCGGCACCCGCGCCTCGGTGGAATAAGGAGCGTAACGACTCAAACGATCGCGAAAACTGTTAATTTATCAAGCGGACACACGCGATGCCGCTCGCTTTAATGGCGTTGGCTAATGGATGTCGGTTAGCATGCACGGCGTCGCAAACGGAAAAGCCGTGACGGTGAGCCGTTTCGTTTTCGCTAGCCTTTCCGAAACGATGTGGCCAAACGCCGTTCACCCTTCGTCTGCGACGCGGGGTGGAGAACCCTCGTATTCCGCGAACTTATACAAGACTGTTTGCTTGAATCCGCAGAATCACCTCGAAACTCTATACCAGTAACGAAGAAAATGCACCAAGAGAAGGCGAAAAAGTCCGTCGCGGTCGAATCGAGCCAAGGTGTCCAGTTCGTCACGATCGACGCCAGTGCGGACGGACAACGGATCGATAACTTTCTGCTGCGGATCCTCAAAGGCGTACCGCGCACCCACATCTACCGCGTGCTCAGGACCGGTAACGTGCGCGTGAACAAAGGACGCATCAAGCCGGGTCACCGGCTATCGATCGGCGACGTGGTACGTATCCCACCGTTGCGCGTCGCCTCACGAACGACCCATTCCGCACCCGAAAAACTACTTGAAAAAATAAAACAATCAATTGTATACGAAGATAACACGATGTTAGTTCTTAACAAGCCGTCCGGTCTCGCCGTGCACGGCGGCAGCGGCATTTCCCTGGGAGCGATTGAATGCCTGCGCCAAGCCAGACCCGAGGCCAATGGCCTGGAACTGGCGCATCGGCTGGATCGAGATACCTCGGGCTGCCTCATGGTCGCCAAGCGGCGCAGCAGCCTGCGGCGACTGCAGGATCTGCAGCGCGGTGGGCGCATCGCCAAGACCTACCTGGCGTTGTTGCACGGACGGTGTCGAAAACGGCGCTTTACGGTGGATGCACCTTTGCGCAAGAACAGCTTGCGCGGCGGCGAACGGATCGTGAGTGTCGATCCAGCGGGTAAGGCTTCCCGCACACGTTTCAACGTGATTGAACAATTTGCCGATAGCTTACTGGTCGAAGCCGAATTGGAGACCGGACGCACACATCAGATCCGCGTGCACGCCGCCCATGTCGGCTTGCCGTTGCTCGGCGATGCAAAATACGGCGACCAGGAGGGGAACCAAAAATACCGGGAACTCGGTCTGCGCCGGCTGTTCCTACATGCGTGGCGCCTGCGCATACCTTGCGATCCTGAAGGCGGCGCGTTGACCGTTGAGGCGCCACTGCCCGGTGCGCTGCAAACCTTACTGGCCGGTTTAAGAAGGACGTCATGACCTACGATCTGCTCGTGTTCGACTGGGACGGAACCTTGATGGACTCCGAGGCCCGTATCGTCACCTGCCTGCAGGCAGCTGCCGCGGATGCCGGGCAGCCGGTACCGGACCGCAAAACCGCGAAAGAGGTGATTGGATTGGGCCTGCCGGAAGCCATGCAGCACTTGTTTCCCCGGGCCCCGGCGGGCGCCCACCAGACGTTGATCGCGGCTTACCGTCGTCACTTCCTGGGAAATGGCCATGTGCCCTCGGTCCTTTTCAAGAGTACCCGTGTCGTACTGCAACACCTGGCGGGTACAGATCGATTGTTGGCGGTCGCCACCGGTAAAAGCCGTCACGGCTTAGACAAGGTGCTGGCTGAAACCGGTTTGGGTGAATACTTTCAGGCAACGCGATGTGCCGATGAAAGCTTTTCAAAACCCCACCCGCAGATGCTGCACGAAATCATGCTGCAACTGGGTGTCGACGCCGCGCGGACGCTGATGATCGGTGACACTGAATTTGATATGCAGATGGCCGCCAACGCCAGTGTCGATGCGCTCGGTGTCAGCTACGGCGTGCACGACTGCGCGCGCCTGGCGGCCACCGGAGCGCTGCATTGTCTGGCGGATATCGCCGAATTACCGGACTGGCTGAACAGATCCGCACAGGCCGTCTGAAAGTGAAACCTGAAACATTTGAGTGAGCCCATGTTTGACAAGAAGCCTGAACAACCGCAACAACCCGGATGGGAGCGTCAATTGATCGCCGACCTGGCGCAGGATGCGTTGGTCGAGCGGCGGCGTTCGCGACGCTGGGGCATTTTCTTTAAATTCCTGACGTTCGCCTATCTGATTACGCTGCTGGTGCTGTGGTATCCCAGCGACTGGTCCGAGGCCGCGTTGTCGAAGGACAAACACACGGCGCTGGTGGAACTCTCGGGCGTCATCGCTCCGGGCGAACCGGCCGGCGCCGACAACATCGTCGAGGGGTTGCGGGCGGCGTTCGAGGACAAGCGGACCAAGGGCGTCGTGTTGCGCATCAACAGCCCGGGTGGATCGCCGGTGCAATCCAGCTATATCTTTCGTGAAATCAAACGCCTGCGAGAGAAGTATCCCGCAATCCCGCTGTATGCCGTGGTCAGCGACGTTTGTGCGTCCGGCGGCTACTACATCGCCGCCGCCGCAGACAAGATCTACGTCAACGAATCGAGCGTGGTCGGATCGATCGGAGTGCTGATGAGCAGTTTCGGTGCCGTTGATCTGATGGACAAACTCGGCGTTGAACGACGCCTGATGACCGCCGGCGAAAACAAAGGGATCCTGGATCCGTTTTCCGATTTCACCGAGGATCAGAAGGCTCACGTGCAGGTCTTGCTGGATCAATTGCACGAGGAGTTCATCGCGGCGGTCAGAGACGGTCGCGGCGAGCGACTGAAAGACACGGGCAAGATTTTCAGCGGCTTGTTCTGGTCGGGTAGAGAAAGCGTCGAGCTCGGTTTGGCCGACGATTTCGCCAGTGCGGGCGAGGTGGCGCGCGACATCATCGAAGCAGAAGAAATCGTCGACTTCACCGCCGAGGAGGATCTATGGGAGCGACTGGCATCCCGCGTGGGGTCGGCCGCCATGCGGACGTTCGCCGAACTGACCGGTCTAGCACCCCATCCGGAGCTGAGATAAGACAAACAACTCGTTGATTATCTGCAACAACGCACAATTTTGTAACATTACTGCGGTGTAATCTGCCAGACACAGTCAACGAGGGTCGATGGGTGACAGCAAACGCGAATGTACTGGTCGTCGAAGACGAGGAGCCGGTTCGAGAGCTATTGGCGGCGACTTTGGAAGGCGGTGGGTATGAGGTGAGACAGGCCGCAGACGCCGAACAGGCACAAAACATGATCGGCGACGGACTGCCGTCGCTGGTGCTCCTGGATTGGATGCTGCCGGGCATGAGCGGTCTTGAGCTGACACGCTGGCTCAAACGGGATCGGGCGCTGCAAGATCTACCGATCATCATGCTGACCGCTCGCGGCGAAGAAAATGCCAAGGTGCAAGGCCTGGAGGCGGGCGTGGACGATTACGTGACCAAGCCGTTTTCGACGCGCGAACTGCTGGCGCGCGTCCGCGCCGTGATGCGTCGCGCCGGTAGCGACGGCGCGGAATCCATCGCCATCGAGGCAGGTCTCAAGATCGATCTGACGCAACACCGCGTCACCGCCGCGGACCAGCCGGTGCAGGTCGGGCCAACCGAGTTCAAGCTGCTGCATTTTTTCATGACCCATCCGGAGCGCGTTTACTCTCGTTCCCAGTTGCTTGATCAGGTGTGGGGCCGCAACGTGTACATCGAAGAGCGTACGGTCGACGTACATATCCGGCGTCTGCGCAAGGCGCTGGAACCCTTTGGATTTGACGGGCTGGTGCAAACGGTTCGCGGCGTAGGTTATCGGTTCTCGCTGCAGCTCACCTGATGGCCGCCGATTGGTCCAAGGAAGTCTGGCGGTTGTGCTGGGTATTGTTGTTATCGTGGGTCGCCGGGTTGGTCATGGCGAACGTCTGGGGTGCCATGCTGGCCGGCGTGTTGTTGTTGCTGGGATGGCACGCGTGTCAGTTAAACCGGTTTCTGACGCTTGTCCAGAATCGGAAGCTGGGCAGTAGTGCGCTAGCGTTGCGGGGCGTGTGGGGTGAACTGCAAGCGGCGGCGGCGCAACGTGACGCCCGCCACCGCGCGCGTGAGCAACGTCTAGCCGGCCAACTGAAAGAATTTCGGGTATCGGCTGCGGCTCTGCCCGATGCAGCGGTGAGTCTCGGCAACAAGCTCGAAATTCGTTGGATGAATGATGCCGCAGTGAACTTGTTGGGCCTCAATCCCGTCAAGGATCTGGGTCAGCCCCTGGTCAACCTGTACCGCAACCCGGAGTTGGCCCGCTATCTGGAACGTCGTGAATTCAGGAAGGCGATAGAAATCGGCGCCGCTGGGCGCTCGGAGCGCAAACTGCTGATACGAATGATTCCCTATGCCGAGCGCCGGCTCCTGTTACTGGCGCAGGACGTGACGGAACGCCACCGGCTGGAACAGGTCAGGAAGGACTTTGTCGCCAACGTTTCGCACGAACTGCGCACGCCGCTGACGGTCGTCAGCGGCTTCGTGGAAAATCTGCAGCACGATGACGAACTCATCCGCATGCGACGGTTGAGCAAGCCACTCAAGTTAATGGCTCAACAGACGACACGTATGCAAAAGATCGTCGAGGAATTGCTGTACTTGGCTCGGCTGGAGGGCGGCAAGGCGGCGTTGGAACAGTCGGTCGCCGTCGACGTGCCGAGCATGTGTGCGGAATTGAGCGAGCTTTCGGCAGCCTCGGGCGCTGACGTGCCGCCGATTTCCGTCGCGGCGGAACCGCGCTTGGGGCTGCTGGGTGACGAACCCCAACTGCGCAGCGCATTTCAGAATCTTGTGGTGAATGCCATCAACCATACCCCGACCGACGGATCGATCCGCATTCGCTGGTTTCGCGACGCGAACCACAAGCGGTTGTGCTTCGAAGTCGCCGATTCCGGAATTGGCATCGCTGCGGAGCACCTGCCGCGCCTGACCGAACGTTTCTATCGGGTCGATACCGGACGCTCACGACGCCACGGTGGAACAGGCCTCGGGCTGGCAATCGTAAAGCACGTGTTGAACCACCACGACGCGCAGTTGGTGATCGAAAGCGACCCGGGCGAGGGGAGTCGGTTTCGCTGTGAATTCCCTGTATCAAGAGCGGTGGATGTGCAAGAATCGCCGACACGAGTTGAGCAAGCATGTTAGATGCCAGGGTTCGCTCTCCGATCTGAAATTCGAGGCGCTTTCAGGAGTGCGTCAGCGTGGTCAAGTCATCGGACATAAAACATCACTACTCACAACAATTCAACGCCGAGCTCGAGGAGATTCGTACGCGCATGCTGGCGATGGGAGGGCTGGTGGAACAGCAGCTGGAAGCGGCTCGCCGGGCATTGAGCAACGGTCACCTCGGCGAGGGTGAAGCGGTCGTCGCCAATGACTATCAGGTCAACGCATACGATGTGGATATCGACGAACGTTGCACCTCCATTTTGGCCCGGCGTCAACCCACGGCGAGTGATTTGCGCCTGGTCCTCACGGTGATCAAGACCACGACCGACCTCGAGCGTATCGGTGATGAAGCCAAGCGCGTGGCGCGTATGGCTATTCGACTGGGAGGAACGGATCACGGCAAGAGTCTGTTCCTGCAACTCGAGCATCTGGGCGGCCAGGTGCAGGAGATGTTGCACGGCGCGCTCGATTCGTTCGCCCGCATGGATGTCAACGCGGCGATCAAGGTCGCCCAGGAAGACCAGCGCGTCGACCAAGAATACGAGAACATCATGCGCCAAGCGATGACTTACATGATGGAAGATCCCCGCAGCATACCCCTGGTGCTGGATATCATGTGGTCGGCGCGTGCGTTGGAAAGGATAGGCGACAGGTGCTGTAATATTTGCGAGTATCTAATCTACTTCGTCAAGGGCAAGGATGTTCGCCATACCAGTCTCGAGCAAATGGTCAAAGAGTTGCTATGAGTCGCGTCCCGTTTTTACTGCACGGTGAGCGCCGGTTAAACCGCGACGGCGTGGCGAAGGCTCTGAAACAAAGATCGGTGCCTTGCGCGATATAATCGTAACCATCGCTGTCTTCGGCTTGATTCCATTCGTCCTGCGCAGCCCGTTCGTCGGTGTCCTCGCGTGGTCTTGGTTGAGCTACATGAGCCCCCACAAGCTGGCCTGGGGATTCGCCGCACATCTGCCGTTTGCGCAGATTGTCGCGGTCGCTTTGCTGGTTTCTCTGCTTATCAATCGCGAGGACAAGGCATTGCCCATGAACGGGGTCGTCGTGATGTGGATATTCTTCATCGCTTGGATGGGCTTTACGACCATATTCGCGGTATATCCCGATGACGCGCTATACGATCTCACCACCGTGATGAAGATTCAGTTGACGACCTTTATCACAATGATGGTCATGAAGAACCGTAGACGCCTGGAAGCGCTGTTGTGGGTGGTGTTCGTTTCAATCGGATTCTATGGCGTCAAGGGCGGCTTGTTCGCGGCGCTGACCGGCGGTTCGCACCGTATCTACGGACCGCCGGCAACCTACCTGCAGGAAAACAACGCCCTGGCGGTGGCTCTGCTGATGATCACGCCCATCGGCATCTACCTGATGCAAACGCTGGAGAAGAAGTGGCACCGGATAGTCATGATGGGCGCGATTGGTGCCATTATGCTTTCCATCGTCGCGTCATGGTCGCGCGGTGCCTTCGTCGCGATTATCTGCGTCGGCATCTATCTGGTGCTGAAAACCAACAAGAAGTTTGTCATCGCCGTGTCACTGGTGCCGGTGATCATGCTGGTGTTTGTATTTATGCCAGTCGAGTGGCAGGCGCGCATGGGCAGCATCAAAGCGTACGAAAACGATGCCTCGGCGATGAGCCGGCTGCGGTCCTGGGGCCTCGCTTACCAGGTCGCGAATGATAACATCACGGGTGGCGGTTTTTCGATGTGGGGGAAGGAGGTTTACCGCAAGTATCAGCCGGAAACCGATCGTTTCTACGTCGCTCATTCGATCTACTTCCATGTGTTGGGTGAACACGGCTGGATCGGGTTGATACTTTACATACTGATTTTCTTTATGACCTGGAGAATGGCCGGCCGCATACGCCGTCGCACGCTCGACAGCCCCGACTCCCGGTGGATGGGCAATATGGCCGCGATGCTCCAAGTCAGTCTCGTGGCTTACGGCAGCGGCGGCGCATTTCTGAGTTTGTCCTATCTCGACCTCGCGTGGCTGATTGTCGCGATCGTGATGATTTTGAACTATCTGATGCGGCATGCTGAGCAACCTCAGGAAGCCGCGTCGGTAAATGTGTATCGGCAAGCCGCGCTCGGACCCGGCCAGTGAAGCGGCTGCGATGATCCCGCTGCTGACGCGGATGCTGTTCCCGGGTGGGCGCCGCGGCGTCCATCAGATTTTGATTTTTCACCGGGTCGTACGGCAGACCGACCCATTGCTGCCGAGCGAGATTACCCGTCGGGATTTCGCCAGACTGCTGGATTTCTTAACGTCCCGTTTTACGGTGCTGACGCTCAGTGACGCGTGGCGAGCGTTGCAGGAAGGGTCGCTTCCGCCCGCGTCGGTTTCGATCACCTTCGACGACGGTTACCGCGACAACTACACGGAAGCGCGTCCGCTGCTTCTGGAAAGACAGTTGACGGCCACGTTTTTTATTGCGACTGCATTCCTCGACGGCGGCCGGATGTGGAACGACACGGTCTGGGAGGTGCTGCGACGGCTGCCCGACGGACCGCACGATCTGTCGGAGCTGGGACTTGGCGCGATCGTCGCCACCGATGCGGCAAGCCGCACGGCGGCCGCGGAGCGAATCATCGCGGCAATCAAATTCACTCCGTCCGACGAGCGGCAGGCGCTGGTGGATGCACTCGCGAAGCGGGTCGAGGGTTTGCCGGATGACCTGATGATGACGACCGACCAGGTCAGGGCGATGCGCACCGACGGGATGGAGATCGGCGCTCACACCCGCACCCATCCCATACTCGAGGTGGCGGACGACGACCTGGCGTTCGCCGAGATACGGGACGGCAAACGCGATCTCGAATCGATGCTGCAGGAACCGGTCCGGGTGTTTGCCTACCCGAACGGCAAGTTCGGCCGCGATTTCAGCGAAAGACACCAGAAAATGGTCGAGGAACTCGACTTCACCCTGGCGGTGAGCACCGATTCCGGCGTATCGCGGCCGATCTCCAATGCCTACCGGCTGCCCAGATACACGCCGTGGCGACCACCGGGCAAGGGGTTTTCCGTCGAACTGATACGCAATCGTTTTGGCTGGCTGTAACGGTCGCGTTCAAAGCAGGATCTCCACGGGCTCGGGGTGACTCAGGAAACGGTGCGGGCTCGCGCTGAAGCCATAGGCACCGGACTGCAGTACCACCACGAGATCGCCGACCTCGGCGGCACCCAGTTCCATTCTGTCTGCCAATACATCCAATGGCGTACACAAGGGTCCAACCACGCTGGCCGTTTCGCGCGGCGCTTTGAACACGCGGGTTCCCAGAACCACGGGGAAATTCTTGCGGATCACCTGACCGAAGTTGCCCGACGCGGCGAGGTGATGGTGCAGACCGCCGTCTGTCACCAAAAACACCTGCCCCCGTGACGTCTTTTTGTCGACGATGCGGCACACGTAATAGCCCGCCTCTCCAACCAGGTACCTGCCCAGTTCGAGGGCGATCTCCACATCCCCCAGGCGCTGCCGGCACTCGGTCACGCCGTGTTCGAGAGACTCGCCGACTGCTCGCAGATCGAGCGGCGCGTCCGTTGGAAAATAGGGGATCCCGTAACCCCCTCCTATGTTGAGCAACTCGATACCGTGCGGCGCATGCTCGGCCAGGCGATAGGCGAGGGCGAACGTTGCCCGCTGCGTTTCGACAATGCTGTCGGCGCGCAGATTCTGCGAGCCGCTGAAGATGTGGAAGCCGCGAAAATGCACATCGAGCTCCGCGATGCGCGCCAGAACCTGCGGCACGATTTCAACGTCGATGCCGAACGGTTTGGACCCGCCGGCCATCTTCATGCCGGAGGCCTTTAGTTCGAAATCCGGATTGACGCGAACGGCGACGGCCGGTTTGAGATTCAATTCGCCGCCGATGCGAGCGACCCGTTCCAATTCGTTGGCCGATTCGAGATTGATCGTTATGCCGGCGGCAACGGCGCCCGCCAGTTCCACATCACGTTTGCCCGGCCCGGCAAAGCTGATTTCACTGGCCTCCATACCCGAATCCAGTGCCACGTGCAATTCCGCCAAGGACGCGACGTCGAGCCCGTCGGCGAGCGTACTCATTACCGTGACCAGGGCCGGCATGGGGTTGGCTTTGACCGCATAGTGAATACTCAGATGCGCCGGCATCGCGGCGCGCAGGTCGTGCATGCGCCGCACCATGGCTTCACGATCGTAGGCGTAGAAGGGCGTTTGTCCGACTTGGGTGGCAAGCCGGGACACCCGTTGCCCACCGATCAGCAGTTCGTCGTCGGAAACGCTAAGGTTCGAAAAAACGCCGCTATGCGTAGGTGTCGCCATGCGTTCAGCCCTCGGTGTAGAGATTCTGGAATTCGCGCGCCAATGCCTGGCGATCGATCTTGCCGTTGGGGTTCCTGGGCAAGGCATCGCGTACATGGATCTCAGCGGGCACCATGTACTGCGGCAGCAGTTGCCGGCAATGTTCCAGCAGTTCGTCTTCTGCCGGCGCGCCAGCCGCGCCCTGCACGACCAGCACGATGGCCTGCCCCAACATCGGGTGAGGCACACCGACGGCGACTGCCTGAGCGATATCACCGTGACGATAGACGACTTCTTCGACTTCCGTGGGGCTGACGCGATAACCGGATGTTTTGATCATTTCATCCTTACGGTTGATGAAATACAGGAATCCATCGGCATCGCGCCGCACCTGGTCGCCCGACCACACCGACAGTTCCGGACTGACCAGTGCCTTGAGCTGCCCCGGAAAGGGTTTGAACCGTTCGCCGGTTTTCTGAGGATCGTTCCAATACCCCAGGGCGACGTGAACCCCCCTATGCACCAGTTCACCGGGTTCGCCGGCGGCGCATTCGCTACCGTCTTCACGCACCACCCGGATTTCCGCATTCGGGATGGCTTTGCCGATCGAGTCTGGACGGCGGTCGATTTCCCCGGGATCCAGGTAGGTTGAACGAAACGCCTCGGTCAGGCCGTACATCAGGTAGAAAAGAGTGTCGGGCAAGGTCGCGCGCAGCCGGTCGAGGCTTATCCGTGGCAGCGCGCCGCCCGAGTTGGTGACATAGCGCAGACAGGCTTTGGCCTCATCCGGCCAGGGCAGAGCGGCCAGTTGATTCCACAGCGGCGGAACCGCGGCCAGTCCGGTCACCCGGTGTTTGACGATCGCACGCAAGACATCGCGCGGCAGGAGATAGTCCATCAGGACCACGCTGGCACCGACCAGGAAGGCGGTGGTGAGTTGGCTGAGGCCGTAGTCGAAACTAAAGGGCAGCACGGCCAGCAGTCGGTCTTCGGCGGTGTTGTGCAGGTACTCGCCTACGCTCTGCGCCCCCGCAGTCAGGTTGCGATGCGAAAGCACCACCCCCTTGGGTTTACCGGTGCTGCCGGAGGTATACAGAATGGCCGCCACGTCGGCGTCGATGCGACGGTGCACCTGCGCGGCGCCGTTCGCTCGAACAGCAGCCCAGGTCATGCACGGCACGCGCAGCGACGCGGGAATCGTTGCCGTGTCATCGTCGATCACGATGATCCGGCGCAGATCGGCACACGCCTGCAGCGCCGCTTCCAGCGAGGCCGCTCGATCGGCGCTGGTGACAAGCAGGCTGACATTGCAATCGCGCAGGATGTAGCCGACCTGATCGGCCTTGAGCACCGGGTTGACCGGCACGAAGATGCCGCCGGCCAATACCGTTGCAAACAACGCGTAAACGGTCTCCGGCAGTTTCGGCAGGTAAATCGCCACCCGGTCGTCGGGGTTTAACCCCAAGCGCACCAAACCCAGTGCGGTGGCCTCGACCTCGTGTTGCATGGTCGCGTAACTGATGATCCTGTCCTTGTACAGAAGCGCGGGCGCAGCGGGCGCTCGTAGCGCGCTGCGTTCGACCAGCTGATGCAGTAGTGTGCTCAAGACAAGGTATGCATGGCAGGGTTTCCGGTTTGAACGAAAGCGGGTGAAACGATCTTACCCGGTTTCAGGTAACCATCGTAGGTGTTCGAAAAGGCTCAAACTCATGGGTAAACGGGATTGTTTTTAGTGATATTCTACAGCGCATTGCAGCCTTGTTCGTGCAATCCTTCGATTTATCGACGTCAGATCATTGCCTAAGGGAATTGCACTATATGACTAACTTGTTTTACCGGCCGGTGTACGCGGCCGCCGTGGCGATCGTCGCCGTCGCGTCGTCTCGGTTACCGGCGGCGTCGCTTCCCGACACCATAGACCAGGTTCGTGCGTCGATTGTTGCGGTAGGATCCTATCAAGCCACGCGTCGGCCGCCCGGTGCGTTTCGGGGTACCGGATTCGTCATCGACGACGGTCAGTATATCGTGACGAATTTTCACGTCTTGCCGGAAGTCGTCGACTTCGCCAATCGCGAGAGTATCGCGATCTTCAGCGGTCGCGGTAAAAAGGTCAAAGCGGTCAAGGCCGATGTCGTGGCAAAGGACGCGGTACACGATCTGGCAATTCTCAGGATTCGCGGACAAAACTTGCCGGCGCTCCCTCTGGGCGGCACAAAAACGATCCGCGAAGGAGACGAGATCGCCTTTACCGGTTTTCCGATTGGCATGGTTCTGGGACTGCATCCCGTTACCCACCGCGGCATCGTGGCGGCGGTTTCGCCGGTCGTCATACCGCAGGCGGGGTCCAAGGGCCTGACCGCAAAAGCGATTCGGGCCATGCGCGATCCCTACGACGTACTGCAGCTCGACGCGACCGCGTACCCCGGAAATTCGGGGAGCCCGGTCTACGATCAGGCGACCGGTCGGGTCGTGGGCGTCATCAACAGCGTACTGGTGAAAAGCACTAAAGAATCCGCGTTGGAAAGCCCCACCGGGATCACCTATGCGATCCCGGTGAAATTCGTCAAGGCGTTGCTCCGGGATGCCAAATCCGGCGCGGCTCAAAGGTAGACGATGGCAAGAATCACCGCACCCAACAACAGCCGGTAGACCACAAACGGCAGCATCCCGACCCGTTCCACAAAGCGTAGAAACACCTTGATGCACAGATAGGCGGCCACGAAAGACAGTCCCACACCCAACAGCAGGCTGTTCCAGTCGACCGCCGTGTCGCTCGACACCAGATCGAGAGTGACCAGCCCGCCCGACATGAGTATGGTGGGAATCGCCAGTAAAAAGGAAAACCGCGCCGCGGCGGCGCGGGTCAGCCCGAGCAGCAAACCCGCTGTCATGGTGATACCCGAACGCGATGTGCCGGGCAACAGGGCCAGCGCCTGGCTGAGGCCGATTATCATGACGTCGCGCCAACTCAGGCTGTGTTCGTCGCGGGTTCGTGTCGCCGACAGATCGGCAAATAACAGCAGCAGCCCGAACCCAATCGTGGTCGCGGCGATCAGGAGCGGCGAGCGCAGATCCGTAGCAACGAGTTCTTTCATCAGCAGACCCGCGACGACCACCGGCACGGTCCCCGCCACCACGGCCCAGCCCAAACGCGCATCGGGAGTCAGCCGGCGGCTGCCGATGCTGGCCAGGGTATCCCGGGCAATGCCCGTCAGTTCGCGCCGGAAATACCACACGACGGCGCCCAGCGACCCGACATGCACCGCCACGTCGAAGGCCAGGCCCTGATCGGCGAAGCCGAACAGAAGAGGCGCCAGAATGAGATGGGCGGAGCTGGAAACAGGCAAAAACTCGGTAAGCCCCTGCACCAGCGCAAGGACCAGGATCTGGATCAGGTCCATACTGCCTAACCTTTCTCGAGCAGCTTGCGCTCCCAGTTCAAGGAGCTGCGCACGATCGTCTCCAGATCGTCGTATCGCGGTTTCCACTTGAGAACGTCGCGCACCCGTTCGGCGCCTGCGATCAATGCCGGCGGGTCACCCGCGCGCCGCTCGGCCTCGATAATGTTGAGCGGTCGTCCGTGCACGCGCGCCACCGTATCCAGTACTTCCCGCACGCTGTATCCGTGGCCGTAGCCGCAATTCAGAATCTGCGATTCGCCGCCGGCTCTGAGATAGTCGAGCGCCTTCAGATGGGCGTCGGCAAGATCTTCGACATGGATGTAGTCGCGCACGCCGGTGCCGTCGGGCGTCGGATAATCGGTGCCGAAGATGTAGAGCTTGTCGCGCTTGCCGAGGGCGTGTTCGACCGCTGCCTTGACCAGCAAGGTGGCTTCCGGTGTGGATTGACCGATCCGGCCTTCGGGATCGGACCCGGCGACGTTGAAATAACGCAGAATAACGTAGCGCAGCGCGGAAGCGGCCCCCAGATCCCGCAGCATGTGCTCGGTCATCAGCTTGGACATGCCGTAGGGATTGATCGGCTGGGTAGGGGTATCTTCCCAGCACTGTTCGTTGTCCGGGATACCGTAGACCGCGGCGGTCGAGGAAAATACGAAGTTCTCTACCCCGGCATCGGCGCAGCACTCGAGCAGATTGCGGGAGGCGCAGGTATTGTTCCGGTAGTACTTAAGCGGATCCGCGACTGACTCGGGCACGATCGTATGAGCGGCGAAATGTATCACGGTATCGATATCGTGGTCCTTCAGCACGCGCGCCACAAGCGTCTGGTCGGCGGTGTCCCCCTCGACGAATTCACCGAACAGCACGTGATCGCGGAAACCCTTGCTCAAGTTGTCCAGGGTAACGATACGCTCGCCGGCCTCGCCGAGCTGGCGTGCCGTATGACTACCGATATATCCCGCACCGCCGGTGACCAGAATGCCTCTGTTTCCCATCTGTCAATCTGCTCTCGTTGAATCGATAGCCGCCAAGTGTACGCGCCCCCCCGGGTCGGGTCACGAAGCGGGATCAAATGAAAAAAAACGCAGCGCCGGCGGGTTCGCCGGCTGCGGTACGGCGACGGCTGCCAAGTGCACCTGATCGACTCTAAAACCAACCACATGGATGTCGGACTCGGGGATACGGCGACCGAATATTCCTTCGCCAAAGGCCTTCTGGCGTGCCTCGAAGCAGGTCCAGAGTCGCACGAAATGCTCGGTGCGCTCAGGTTCGGCAAGCCGTTCCAGCAAGGCGCACTGCGGTGTGCCGAAGACCCGGCGCGCGATCGACAGGATACGGCGTTTACCGGTCAAGGCCTCCACGTCCACCCCCACCGGCCGAGTAGCGATGGCCAGCACCGCGCGGTCGGCCGTATGCGAAAGATTGAATTCGAGCGCGACGTCCGGGTCGGCCAGCAACGGTTTGCCGCCATCGGCCAGGGCAAGCCTCAGCCGGCCTGGCGGCCGTCCGAGGTATGCGCCCAGGATGCGGCGCAGAAACAATCGGCTCGCGACGAACCTGGACCGTGCCAGCGGATCGATGAATGCGCCCGCGCGCTGCTGTTCGGCAGCGCTCAGCTCGGCCGCCGCTTCAGGCGTGAAGCGCCCGAAGTCGGTACGCCACACATGGACCTGTTCGGTCGCCAGGGCGGCGGGGCTACCCGTGAGCAACAGATCGATCCAATCGGGCCGGTGCTTGAAATCGACGGTCGACACGACAGATTTCCAAGGGCGCGTTAACATATCGAAGCAGTATGCCCGATAATTCAACGCATTCCTCACCGCAGATCGTGCGGCGCGTGGTCCCGTCTTCCGCTTGGTCCGCGTTTCCTCCAGGCCTGCATCCGGTCTTGCGCCAAGTCTATGCGGCGCGGTCGATCTCGACTGCCGGTGAACTGGACAGATCACTGGGCGCTCTGTTACCGCCCGGCCGACTGGACGGACTGGATGTAGCGGTGGTGCGCCTGGCCGAAGCGATCGAACGTGGCGAGCGGATTCTGGTGGTGGGTGACTTCGACGCGGACGGCGCCACCAGTTGTGCCTTGGCCGTGCTGGCACTGCGCGCCTGTGGTTGCCGTGACGTTGGTTACCTGGTGCCGAACCGCTTTGAATTCGGCTACGGGTTGACGCCAGAAATCGTGGCACTGGCGTTGCAGCGTCAGCCGCAGCTGATCGTGACCGTGGACAACGGTGTTTCCAGTATCGCTGGAGTCGCCGCGGCCAATATGGCCGGCGTGCCGGTGATCGTGACCGATCACCATCTGGCAGGTGCGCAACTCCCGGACGCGCTGGCGATCGTGAACCCGAACCTGCGGGGCAACCGCTTTCCCAGTAAAGCCCTGGCGGGCGTTGGCGTCATCTTCTACGTGCTGCTCGGTCTGCGCGCGCACCTCAGGGCGTCGAACTGGTTTGTCCGCGCCGGTATCCCGGAACCCGTCCTGGCGGAGTTTCTCGATCTGGTGGCGCTCGGTACGGTCGCGGACGTGGTGCCGCTCGATGCGAACAACCGGGTGTTGGTGTATCAAGGGCTGGCGCGCATCCGCGCTGGTCGCTGTCGACCCGGCATCACGGCGTTGCTGCGCATCGCGGGCCGCGATCCTGGCCGTGCACAGGCCACCGATATGGGCTTCGCGGTGGGGCCGCGACTCAACGCGGCCGGCCGCATCGATGACATGTCGTTGGGTATAGAGTGTCTGTTGGCCGAACATCCGGAGACGGCCGGCACGCTGGCACAGCAACTCGACCGGCTCAATCGTGAACGGCGCGTTATCGAAGACGCGATGCGGGAACAGGCCGAGCGCATGCTGGACGACTGGTCGCCGAACGACGCCGATGCTTTGCCCTGGAGCCTGTGTCTTTACGACGCTGCCTGGCATCAGGGCGTGATCGGCATCCTGGCGGCGCGCATCCGGGAGCGCCATCATCGACCGGTGATCGCGTTTGCGCCGGGGGACAATGGCGAGATCAAGGGATCTGCTCGCTCCATACCCGGATTGCACATTCGCGACGCACTAGACGAAGTGGCGGCGACAGAACCAGGTCTGCTGACAAAATTCGGCGGTCATGCGATGGCGGCCGGCCTGACCCTGGCCATCGACGACCTGGCGCCCTTTGCCCGTGCCTTCGAATCGGTAGTGCGCCGGCGCCTGATCGAAGACGATTTACAGGCGGTCATCCATTCCGATGGCGAACTGCCGAGCGACCAGATCAACCTGCAGCTGGCCCAGACGCTGGCGGACGGCGGACCTTGGGGTCAGAGCTTTCCCGAGCCCTTGTTTGACGGCGTATTCGACAGGGTGCAGAGCCGCATCGTCGGTGAGCGCCACTGGAAACTGGTGCTGCAGCCCATTGGTTCGAGCGCGGTGTTCGACGCCATCGCATTCAACCAGACACGGCATTTCCCCCAGACCCC
Organism: uncultured Chromatiales bacterium; assembly: GCA_965368585.1. Taxonomy (GTDB): domain Bacteria; phylum Pseudomonadota; class Gammaproteobacteria; order Chromatiales; family Chromatiaceae; genus JARRQB01. Next base: position 39,505 of record CBDUNM010000002.1, read on the forward strand.
GCCCGAGCGCTTGCGCGCGGCTTATCGCCTCGATATGAACGAGTTTCGCGGTAAGGTCACGCTGCAGCTGCGTATCGAACACATGGAACCCGTATGATGGAAGACGCCGGAAAGCACGCGCGCACCACGGTGGGTACCGCGCGGCAGTGCCGCTGCCCCTGCACCCCCTATGCTATCGAACGGTGTGCGTCATGATCGAAAACGGCACGGAGGGCAAGCCGAGCAAGTCGCAGCTAAAACGCGACATGCATGCCATGCAGGAACTGGCGGCCGAACTGTCGACGCTCTCGGACAAGGAACTGAGTCGCTTGGGCATCGGTTCGGTGGCGATTAGTGCCTTGGCAGCGATTCGTCCCATGCGTGCTTCCGGCGCTAGGAAGCGGCAAATCAAATACGCCGCGAAGCTGCTACGCAACGAAGACATTACGGCAGCGCAACGCTTGTTCGTCACCCGCGACGCGGCTAAAGCGGAGGCCAACAGCCGCTTTCGTGCCGTGGAACGTTGGCGGGATCGGCTGTTGGAGCAAGGCGACACCGCCCTGTGTGAATTGTTGGAACAACATCCAAATTTCGATCGTCGGCAATTAAGTCAATTGATCCGCGGCGCACAACGGGAGCGAGATCTGGACAATACTGCGGTAAGCGCGCGTAAACTTTTTAGGCTCCTGCGTGACGAATTGATCGGCTAGCCGGACTAACGGGGTTTTCGTTTTCGCGACCGGCGAAAATGAGCTAACTCAATGGTCGGGAATAAAAATCGACATTGGCGACGAATAGGCTGGATTTCTGCTGGCTACCCTACTATATTGCGTTGCAACAATTTAGCGGATCATACAACTATGGCGAACTCAACCGATCGTCCGGTTTTCTTGAACCTGCTCGAAATCAAACTGCCCGTCGCGGGCTACATGTCTATACTTCACCGGGTCAGCGGCGTGTTGATGTTCGTCGCGACGCCGTTGATGATCTACCTGCTCGATTTGTCGCTGGCCGGAGAACAGGGCTTCGCACGGGCGGATGAGATAGTTCACCATTGGTTCTTCGTCCTCCTGATATTCGGTCTGATGTGGAGCCTGGTACACCACCTGTTGGCTGGCATCCGCTACCTGCTGATCGACATCGACGTCGGCGTGGATAAGCCACTGTACCGCCAGAGCGCCGCCGCCGTACTGGTTGCCGCCCCGATACTCGCGTTGGTTTTAACGGGGGTAGTCCTATGAGCCGTAAAGCCTCGGGTATCAAGGCGTGGGCCATGCAACGCGGCACGGCAATATATATTGCCTTGTTCTGCATCTACCTGATCTCCAAATTGGCCTTTGCCAGCCCGGCCGACTTTGCGTCCTGGCGGGCGTGGATCGGCGATCCGGTGGTGAGCGTGGCAATGCTGGTATTCGTCGCGGCCCTGCTGATGCACGCCTGGATCGGCATACGCGATGTGGTCATCGATTACGTGTGGCACACCGGGGCGCGAGTAGGCGTTCTGGCGCTGGTCGCGCTGGTGCTGGTCGGCAGCGGATTGTGGGCCGCGCAGGTGCTGATCCTGGCGCGAATAGTCTGAGAGCGGAGAAATAATGTCCCTAACGAAACGACGTTTTGACGCCTTGATCATAGGCGCGGGTGGTGCAGGTCTCAACGCAGCGATCCAACTGGCCAACGCCGATGCGCGCGTCGCGGTGGTCTCCAAGGTCTTCCCGACCCGCTCGCACACGGTAGCCGCCCAGGGCGGGGTCAACGCAGCGCTGGCCAATGTCTTGCCGGATAACTGGCACTGGCACATGTTCGACACCGTCAAGGGATCGGACTACCTGGGGGACCAGGACGCAATCGAGTTCATGTGTCGCGAAGCGATTCCGACCGTCTACGAACTCGAACACAACGGCGTACCGTTTTCGCGGCTGGACAACGGAAAAATATACCAGCGTGCGTTCGGCGGTCAGAGCCAGGACTTCGGCGGGGCGCAGGCGGCAAGGACCTGCGCGGCAGCCGACCGCACCGGTCACGTCATCCTCCACACCCTATACCAACAGAACGTCCGCGCGCGCACGCACTTCTTCGACGAGTATTTCGCCGTCGATTTGATACGCGATCGGGAAGGCGCCATCCTTGGCGCACTGGTGATCGAGATCGAGACTGGCGAGCCGTTGCTGATCGAGGCCAAGGCCACGCTGCTGGCGACCGGCGGATGCGGGCAGGTCTATCGGACCACGTCCAATGCCCATATCAACACCGGTGACGGCATGGCGATGGCCTTGCGCGTCGGGGTGCCGCTCATGGACATGGAGTTTTTCCAGTTTCACCCCACCGGAATTGCCGGGCGTGGCATGCTGATCACCGAAGGCGTGCGCGGCGAGGGCGGTTATCTGGTCAACAAGGACGGCGAAAGGTTCATGGAGCGGTACGCTCCCAACGCCAAGGACCTGGCCAGCCGCGATGTGGTTTCCCGGGCCATCGTTACCGAGGTCAAGGAAGGGCGCGGGGTCGGTCCGAACGCCGACCACGTGCTGTTGAAAGTCGACCACCTGGGCGAAGAGATCATCAGCAAACGCCTGCCCGGTATCCGCGAGAGCGGTCGCATCTTCGCGGGCGTGGACGCCGCCGTGGAGCCGTTACCCGTTTACCCGACCGCGCACTACGTGATGGGCGGCATTCCAACCGATCGGCTCGGCAGAGCGATCGTCCCGGCGGGGACTGGCGAAGATATCGTGCCCGGCCTGTATGCCGCTGGCGAGTGCGCCTGCGTATCGGTACACGGCGCGAATCGATTGGGCGGCAACTCGCTGCTGGATATCCTCGTGTTCGGCCGTGCGGCCGGGCTGGATATCGTCGACTACGTCCGGGAAAACAAGAATCATCGACCGCTCAGCGAAGACAGCGTCGAGCAGGCCATGGCGCGCCTCACCCGCTGGGAAGAGCCCGGCGAAGGCATTTCGGTACGCGGGCTGCGCGACGAATTCACCAAGGCTATGGAAGACCACGCGGGAGTGTTCCGCACCGAGGAGGTCATGTCCGCCGGTGTGGAGATGGTAAAAGCAATTCGCGACAAGTTAAAAGACGTCAAACTCGGCGATCAGTCGAAGACCTTCAACACCGCGCGCATCGAAGCCCTGGAACTGGAGAATCTGATCGACGTGGGTATCGCGATTGCGATGTCGGCAATGACGCGCAAGGAAAGCCGTGGCGCGCACTCCAGGCCAGACTATCCGAAGCGCGACGACAAGGAATGGATGAAGCACAGTCTCTATTTCAAAGCCGAAGACCGCATGGATTTCAAACCGGTACAAACCAAACCTTTGACCGTAGAGACCTTTCCGCCGAAAGAGCGGGTTTACTGAGGCGGCACCGCCGGTCATTGCGCCGATACCGATAGAGGTTGAAATCAGATGAAATTCCGCGTTTACCGTTATAACCCAGAAGCCAACGATCAACCTTACATGCAGGAGTTCGATATCGAACCCTGGCGCGGCATGATGCTGCGAGACGCGTTGCTGGAAGTCAAAAAGCAGGACGAGAGCTTTTCATTCCGGCACTCCTGCGGGGAAGGCGTGTGCGGTTCCGACGGAATGAATGTGAACGGCCGTAACATACTCGCCTGCGTTACACCCATCAGCGAGTTGAAGGAACCGGTGGTGGTTCGTCCCTTTCCCGGTCGGCCGGTGATACGCGATCTGGTCGTGGACATGACCCAGTTTTACCAACAGTACAAGGCGGTGGAGCCTTGGCTGATTCGCAAAGACCCGCTGCCGGAGCAGGAGATACTGCAAAGCCCGGAGGACCGCGACAAACTCGACGGCCTCTACGAATGTATTCTGTGCGGCTGCTGTTCCACCTCGTGCCCGTCGTTCTGGTGGAATCCGGAAAAATTCCATGGGCCGGCGGCCCTGCTGCAGGCGTGGCGATTTCTGGCCGACAGCCGGGATCAGGCGACCGACGAACGACTCGACCGGCTTGAGGGGCCTTACAAGCTGTTTCGCTGTCACACGATTATGAACTGCGTGGAAGCCTGCCCCAAGGGATTGAATCCCACCAAGGCCATCGGGCACATCAAGTCGATGATGTTGAAGAACGCCATCTGAGCCAGGCCCGACCTCGAGTGTTCCGTACATTGAAACGCGGCCGCAGGCCGCGTTTTTTTACCGTCGGACCGCGGTTCGCCACAGCCGTTTGAAACCACGCACTGGATTCTTATTCGGTATCAACGATTGAACAGGGTGACAAGACCATGTCGGACCCGAGCGATGAACTACCCAGCCTCGATCACCTGCGCTGGCAATGCCGGCGCGGCATGCTGGAACTGGACTTTGTATTCGAGAGATATATGGATCAGCATTACGAGGACGTAGCGGACGCGGAAAAACGCATGTTCGTCGAACTGCTCAAGGTGCAGGACCAGGATCTTTTCGCCTGGTTGATCAATGGCGAACCGACGCCCGACGAACGCTGGATCGAGATTGTGCGTCGCGTGCGCGGTATTGATTGAACGGAGGTGACGATGGTCAAACGCCATTCGATCGCGCGGCGCGCCTGCCTGAAAACTATATATTGCTGGACTTGACCCCTTGCACTTAAGCACGGACGAATCCTCTGATGAATGAAGGCGGGTTAAGACTTGGTCCGCATCGTTTGATTCTAATCAGGCCAGTGGGGATCAGGCACCGATGCATTCGGCGTCTATGCTTTGCAGGTAACCTCATGTCTATGCGGTTGCCTTGAATAAAGAGGAAGGAGACTGGCGAATGGGCGCAGGCGTCATTCCGTTTTGTGTGTTGAACGGCACGGTTCATTTCCTGTTCCAGCGAGTGTTCGCCGGCAGAAAGACCGGGTACCTGATCGATTTCGGCGGCGGCATGTCCACCGGTGAAGACTACATGGAAACGGCCATGCGGGAGTTCGTCGAAGAGACCGAAACGATGTTTTTTTCACCCGATGTGAAGACGGCTTCGCGAACGTCCAAGGCCATCGAGGACCAGATGTCGATCATCCATAAACTGTTCGACGAAACCATGCGGGAGCACCCCGAGTGGTGGTGCCGAAGAGTGCCGGGTCCGGGAAAGAAGCCGAAAGACTGGCGAACCTATTTCATCGAGTTCGCGTTCAGGGATGTTACACCTTGCAACAGGGAGTGGGCGGAAGACACCTCGGGCCGCTTCAAGAAACGGCGTGAACTGGTGTGGGTAGCGTCGGATGAATTGCTTGACATCTGTCGGCGGTCACCCGACCGGCTGTGGAAGCGCGTGCGCCAGCTTGCGGGCCTGGAGCACACGGTTCGGACGATCAAGTCGAGCAAGGAGGCAAGCCGCTACGCCGACAGTGCTACCAGGAGATTTTGACTTCCTGGATGGCCTGGGGCGTACCGCGGTGAACGGTGAAGCGGATGTTCTTGAACTCAATCGTGGTGCCCACCTTGGGCACATCCTTGGCTTTGTCCAACAGGAAGCCGGCCAGGCTCGCGTACCGGCCCTGCGGCAGGTTTAGATCCAGTTCGGCGACGAGATCGTCCAGGTCGATCCTGGCGCTCACCAGATAGGTATTGTTTTCCAGGCGCTTGATCCATTGCGTCGCCTGTTCCCGGTCGTCGTACTCGTCCTGGATATCTTTCACCACCTCTTCGAGAATATCTTCGATGCTGACGATACCCTCGGCACCGCCGAATTCATCCACCACCACGGTCATCTGCTCGCCCGCCTTGCGCATTCCGAGCAACAGGCTCTGGATGGTCTTGCCGGGGGCGACGTAGGTCGCCGGCTTGACGTAGGGCAGGATCGGCTCCGCGTCGTCTACACCGAGAAGTTCCAGGGCGTTGACGATCCCGACGATACGGTCTACCCGTTCCTGGTAGACCGGAATGCGCACATGCGCTTTGTCGATTGCCACCCTGCGTGCCTCACCGCAGGTTGCCCCGTGCTCCAGGGCCGCGACGTCGATCAGCGGCATCATGACCTCGCGGGCCGTCGTCTCGCCGAAATTGAACAGACGGCGAATCATCTCCTGCTCCAAGGGCTCGATATCGCCCTGCTCGGTGGACATCTGCATCAGTGACCGGATTTCTTCCCGCAGGGTGAACGGATTCTGATCGTTGCGGCTGCCGCCCACCAGTTTGGACAGCAGCCGGGCCAAAAAGCTGAACACCAGCAAAATGGGGTAGAACAGGTAAGAGCAGAATTTGAGAAAAAAGATCGCTTTCGGCGTTATCACGTCGGCGCGTTGCTGAAACACGCTCTTGGGCACGATTTCGCCGAATACCCAGATGAGCGGCGCTACCAGCACGACCGCCAGCCAACTATACGAAGGGCCGAACAGTTGCATCATCAGCGCGGTCGCCATGGTGGTATTGGTGACGACCGCGACATTGGTGCCCACCAGGGTCGTGGAGAGCAGCCACTCGGGTTTTTGCAGCATCTCCAGCGCCAGACGTGCGCCTTTCGAGCCCTTGGCCGCTTCGTGCCGCAGCTTCATCCGGTCGGCGCTGACCACGCCGATTTCCGAGCCCGAAAAAAAGCCCTCGGCGATCAGGCAGATCAGCATGATAAAAACGGTCAATCCAATTTCCATACGGCCTCGAACTCTATGCAGGGGTTGTCGGACACGCGTTGCGGCGCCGCTCAGGAATCGCCGGCAGGCTTGTCGTCGGGTTCGGAATCAGGCTGCGCTGCGGGATTTGCCGCCTCGATCTTTTCAACCGACAGGGTTTGAATACGGTTGGATTCCACGGCGCGGACGGTAAACACCAGGTCGCCAAGACTGATACTCGAATTTTCGGCCGGCAACTCGCCAAAGGCATGCATCACGAGGCCGCCGATCGTCTCGAACTCCGACTCGTCCAACTGCACTTCCAGCTCCTGATTGAACTGCGAGATCGGCATGGCACCGTCCACCTGCATCCGGCCGTCTTCCAGGGTTGCCGCTTCGGTCTCCTCCCGCACGTCCGAAGGGCTGGGGATATCCCCGAATATGCATTCCAAGACGTCCTCCATGCTGATCAGCCCGGTCACCCCGCCATACTCGTCCACCGCCAGGGCCACCGACAGGCGGCGTTTGCGAAAAGTGTGGAACAGGTCTGAGACGAGCTTGGTCTCCGGAACGAAATACGGATCACGCAACACCTTCAGCAGGCGCCCGGGTTTGTGCTGCAATTCATCCAGGTCCATCCCCAGCAGATCCCTGGCATGCAGTATGCCGACCACCTCGTCCCGATGCCCCCCGTAGACCGGCACTTTGGTGTGGCGAGTGCTCTTGAGCTTGGCCACCATCTCGTTCACCGGCAGGTTCGCCGGCAGGAAAATCACGTTGGAGCGAGGCGTCATCAGGTCGTGCACGGTCTTGCTGCCGAAGTCGAAGATCTGATCGATGTAGCGCGCCTCCTCGTCGTCCAGCACGCCGTCGCCCACCGCCTCCTGCGCCAGGGTGCGGACCATGTCCCGGGTGACGATGTTGTCCCGGGCGAGCTCCCGACCCACGATCAGGGTCGTAAACCACTCGGCCACCAACCTCACGATCCAGCGCACCGGCGCGATCAGCCTGGCGAACAGGTCGATGAAACGGGCCTGAAACGAGGCGAAAGCGACGTTGTTGCGGATCGCCAGGGTCTTGGGCGTGATTTCGCCCACCAGCAGCAGAATGGGGATCATGATGAACAGATTGACCATCTTGTTGCCGGCGCCCAGCAGTTCGATGACGATCGCGGCGGATATCACCGACGCGGCCACATTGACGAACTCGTTGCCGATCAGAATGGTCACGATGAGGCGACGCGGTTCGCTCAACAGCCGCTCGATAAGTCCCAAGCTGGGGTTTTCGTCGCGCCGCATCTGATCGAGCTGGCGCTTGTCAAGCGAAAACAGACTGGTCTCCGAGCTCGAAAAGAACCCGGAAAAGACCATCAGTACGACGAACAGCACCAGCTCAATCCAGAGGGCGATCTCCAAGGGCGAAACCTTTAATTTTATTTATATGCTGCCGGGTATATTACAGAATTATTGCAGCGGGGAACATGGCCCCGCGCGACGCCACCCACAGGGCGGAGCAGACGACCCAAGAAGCGGGCGATTTCTCGCTGCACGCCGACGCATTGATGCTGCGACGCAACGAGAACGTTTTTACGCCGCGCGAGGATCCCGGCTGCCTGGAAAAGTCCGACTAGAGCTTCGGTGCACTGCTCGATGCCTTGCCCACTGCGCCGATCGACGCCGCCACCCGGCTCGACCTCCAGCAACGCCTGCGACAGTGCCGCAACGATTTCCACGCGCTGGTTGACGCCTCGCGGACCAGGGGCCTCAATGCCAAGGACGGCAAGCTCGAAGTTTGCGCACACCGGCGGCAGCTTCATGCCGGCGCGCGCGCAGTCCGATATCAACGCTTGACGAGTTTTAACCAGCGCGCATCATTCCGTCCAGCGCCCTCTCCAGCGAAGCGACCGTGCGGTCAATATTGTGAAGCTTGTCGAGACCGAACAAACCCAGTCGGAAGGTCTTGAAGTCTGCGCCTTCGTCGCATTGTAAGGGTACGCCGGCGGCGATCTGCAGCCCCTCGGCGGCAAACTTTTTTCCCGTGTGAATGTCATCGTCGTCGGTGTAGCACACCACCACGCCCGGCGCGCCGTAGCCGTCGGCCGCGACGCTTTTGAAACCTCTGTCCGCCAGTACGGCACGCACCCGGTCGCCGAGTGCCTGCTGCTCCGCATGGACCTTTTCCAGACCGTAAGCCACGGTCTCATGTATGACGTCACGCAAGCGGGTGAGCGCGTCGGTCGGCAGTGTGGCGTGATAAGCATGACCGCCGCTTTCGTAGGCCGCCATGATCTGCAGCCACTTCCGCAGGTCGCAGGCAAAACTGGTGCTGTTGGTATGTTCGATGCGCGCGCCCGCGGTGGCGTTCATCATCACCAGCCCGCAGCACGGTGAGCCGCTCCAGCCCTTTTGCGGTGCGCTGATCAGGATATCCACGCCGCAGGTTTGCATGTCTATCCAGATGGCACCCGAGGCGATGCAGTCCAGCACGAAAAGTCCGCCGACTTTGTGCACGGCCTCGGCCACCGCGCGAATATAGGCGTCGGGCAGCATGATTCCCGAAGAGGTTTCCACGTGCGGCGCGAACACCAGCTCCGGTCGTTCCGCATGGATGGTCGCAACCACGTCCGCCACGGGTGGCGGCACAAACGGCGCATGGTTTCCCGCAGCGCTCCGGCGTGCCTTCAGGACGATGGATTCCGACGGAATACCGCTCACATCGAATATCTGCGTCCAGCGAAAGCTGAACCAACCGTTGCGAATCACCAGGCATTTCCGGCCGGTGGCGAACTGCCGCGCGACCGCCTCCATGGCGAAGGTGCCGCTGCCCGGCACGACCACCACCGCCTGTGCGTTGTAGACGCGCTTCAGCGTACGCGAGATATCGCGCATCACGCCCTGGAAGGTCTGTGACATGTGGTTCAACGCCCGGTCGGTGTAGACCACCGAATACTCGAGCAGGCCGTCGGGATCGATATCGGGCAGCAAACCGGGCATGGTGAATATCCCACTGTGGACGCGAAGACCACACGATAACGCAGGACGAGGTCTCTGTGACAGAGCTGCGAGAAAAGCCTCATATCACAGCGTGTTCACGTTTCGCCAATCCTGCGCCCCGTGCACCAGCGTAGCCAAACATCTCGTCTCGAGTCGCGACAGGGCGATGCTGCAAAACGTTAGCTCGGTCACGCAACGGAATCATGGTCGCGCGTGCTTACCCTGAAATTTCGATCCGGTTCGCAAATGTTGACCCGATTCCCAGACGGCGCCTTGGATCCTAGGTAGCTTGTCCGCTTAAGATGTACACCCGCCGCTCGCCGCGTCACGTCATGTGGTGCCACAGGTGGATTCTACTTGGTGGTGGACGAACGTTTGTTGGAACGCTGGCTCAGCTAAGGAGGCCTTCTGTGTCGTTTGAACGAGTACACCTGGTTTTGGGTATCGTGGTGGCAGCCGCGATGACTTCCCTGCCGATAGCGTCCGCGGCACCATCGCCGGTGCTTATCGAGGCGGAATCGATGGCCGTCGCAGACGGCTTGAGCCGAAGATACGGCAGCTACGCCTCGGGTGCGTGGTATCTCAACGGCAGGGCGCGGGTTCGACCAGGCACCGCACGCGCCAGTTTCCCCGGTGCAAGCGGCAACTACGATATTCGGGTTGGGTACTTTGACGAAACCGACGGCCAGTCCGCCGTCGAGGTGAAGATCGATGGCGCCAGCGTCGCTTCATGGGTCTTTGACGCCGATATAAACGGTGTATTTCCCAGCCAGGCCAACGCCACGATTCGTACGGTCGCCGAAAACCGTACCGTCGCGCACGGCGCGCTGATTGAGATCGCCGCGCTTGCGGATAAGACCGAATACTCCACGTTAGACTTCATCGAGTTCGTGCCTGCGCAACCAGTCACGCCCGTCTACGATACGGAAGGCTGCCTCGCTAGCGAGGTTGTGTTTGAAAAAGGATTGGGATGCTGGGTTTATCATGACACCGGCGCCAACGCTGACAAGCCGGTTCGCGTCTGGTACTACAATCCGCCAGGTTATTCGTCGGGTTCGAAAAAGATCGTTTTCGCCCTGCATGGCAGCAGCCGCGATGCGCACGAAGCGATTGAACGCTGGTATCCGTACGCCGATATCTTTGGTGCGCTGATCATCGCGCCGGAGTTCAGCAGAGCGCACTATCCGAAAGAGCGTCACTTTGGCCGCGGCAACGTCCGCGATGACCGTGGCGAAATCCGCGCCGAAACCGACTGGACCTTCTCCACCATCGACGAGATCTTCGCTCTGGCCCGCCAGCGAATTCCCGGCGCACCGGAGGTCTACAGCATCCAGGGGCATTCGGCGGGTGCGCAGTTCGTCCATCGTAAGCTATTGCTGCAACCCGACGCGCCTATCGCGACCGCGGTTGCCGCCAGCGCCGGATGGTATCTTAACCCCGATGAGTACGAGTACTATCCGTGTGGGGTTGCAGATGTCGGGACGCTCGATGAAGATCTGAAAAAAGCGTACGCGAAGGACCTGGTGATTGCGCTGGGAACGGACGATGTGGATACCGATGCGCCCGGTCTGAACCACGACAGCTGTGCGGAGGCGCAAGGTGCGAATCGGTACGAGCGCGGCCATTTTTTCTACACCTCGGCGCAGGAGGACGCTTGGCTTCGTGGGCAAGCGTTCAACTGGACCGTCGTGGACGTGTCCGATGCCGGTCATGATGCGGACAGCATGGTCGAAGCAGGCGTAGACGCCATCTTTAGCGAACCGCTACCGTTCCAGGATATCGTTTTATCACCGACGCACGACGCGACGGTCAAAGCACGTTATCCGTACTCGAACTATGGCCGCAGAAAGGAACTGCAGGCGGATGGGAACTCGCTGAAGATCACCTACATGCAGTTCGACTTACGCGCCATTCAGTCGGTCAACAGCGCAATCCTGAAGGTGAAAGTAACGGACCCTTCGGACGGCGTGCAGAACATCAAGGACGTCGTGGGCAACAACTGGAATGAAGCGACGCTGACCTACAGCAACAGACCCGCCGTGGCCGCCAAGATCGCGACCGTCAAGGGCGGCCGAACAGGCGGCTGGGTGTCCATCGATATCACCGGCCATGTCGCCGGCAAGACCGGTCAAATCATGTCGATCGCGTTTGATACGCTCGACAGCGACGGCCTGTACTTCAATGCGAAGGAAGCGAGCGACGGCGGGCCAGAACTCGTTATACGCGATTGATACCAGGGTGTTGCCGCGACGCGTGTAAGGAAGCGAATCGGACGCGTCGCGGAGCACTCCAGGATGATGGAGATTTTAAAGAACCGTGACGCCTTGTTGATCGCCAAAGGAATCCCCGCGGCGTCACCGTCACTTGCCCGACCCCATCCGCCCGAACTCAGCGTCTCGGCAAAAATCGGACCAAATCCAAGGCCTGGAATATCGTCGCTGGTCGAATAGTCGATCCAATTCATGTTTTTTAATGAATTCCATTCGATATCGGGCGATCGGCGCAAAAACGCCATTGCGGTATTACGGCTTGTGCTCAAGAATATTCCCCACGGATGATACAAAAATGCAGTTGGCTGGTGTGCCGCTCGTTCTTCGACGTGCAATGGAGCCAAACAAGCGATCCGCGTTGACGTGGAATCTCAAATAAAGAAAAGCGTTACTCCTTAATTTTGCTGGGGAAAAATATGGAAATTTCGAAGTTGCGGCGCGCACGCGCCGCGAGGGCGAAGCGTGCGTTCACCACCAGACGGGTGCCCGCCCGCGACATGCGGACGCTGATCACCGGGAACGTCAAGCCGGTCGCCGGGAACCTGTTACTCGCCACGGTTCACGAACTGGGTAAACACCGTAAGGTGGAGCGGCCCAACGGGCGTCGCGCGCTCATGATGCCGGGCGACGAAATCATTGTCTGCTACGGCAACCGCTATGCCCCCGATCAGTTCGAAGCGCTGGTATGCGACGATCTCAGCTTGTGCGACCTGGTCGCGGGCGGTGGCATCGCGTCGCGCGAAGTCAATCGTCACTCCCGCATGGTGCCGCCGACGCAGATCATGCCCATCGGCTTGATCGGCGATATCGACGGCAAGCCGCTGAACATCGCAGACTACCGGATCGCCTTTCCGGAAGAAACGCACGCCATAAAGGTCATACTGGTCGTCGGTACGGCGATGAATGCGGGCAAGACTTTTACCGCCGCCTCGGTGGTGCGCGGACTCAAGGAAAACGGGTTTCGTGTCGCGGGTATCAAGGCAACCGGTACGGGTTCGGGCGGCGACATGTGGCAGATGAAGGACATGGGCGCCGACTTGATATTGGATTTCACCGACGCAGGGTTCGCCAGCACGTACAAAGCACCCGATGAGGCGATCGAGGCCGGAGTGATCGGGCTGATCAATCATGCTGCGCAGCGCAAATGTGATTTTGCGATTGTCGAGATTGCGGACGGCCTGCAGCACCTGGAAACAGCGACGCTGCTGCGCTCGACGAAACTGCACGCGATGGCGTCCGGCGTGGTATTCGCGGCGTACGATTCCATGGGCGCGAAGGCTGGCTACCACGAGCTGCGCGAACTCGGCTATTCCGTACTGGCAATCAGCGGGCAGATTACGCGCTCGCCGCTGGCCATGCGCGAGGCGGCGGCGGCGAGCGGCTGCCCGATTTACACGCCGTTCGAGATCCAGGCCGGCGCGCTCGTGCCCGTCATGACCGGTGTCACCGACCACGACTCCATTGCCGCGTTGCGGGACCGCGTGCGGCACACGATGGAGAATCCCAATAACTTCGTGGTCGATTTCGAGTCTCACCAGCGGCTGCCGCTCCGCACGCAGGGTATCGAAGGGATCTACGACTTCGATTACCCGGACGACCTGGGAGAAACGGCCTGAGTTGCATGGCCTTTCGGTCAACGTCGTGAGTACCGCAAACCGTTCGGGGACGTCGCGAGGCGCTCCCGAGGAAGGTCAGCAGGATGTGCTGCGTTCGGCCTGGCGTAAGTCTTACGCCGGGCTGGCGGCGGTTGGCGTATTCAGCGTCTTCATCAATATCCTGCGACTGGCGACACCGTTGTACGTGCTGCAGCTACTCGATCGCGTGGTCGCCAGTCGCAGTCATGAAACCCTGGTCATGCTGACGGTGATCACCCTGGTGGCCATTGTCACCGGGGTCTTGCTGGAGGTTGTGCGGCGGCGCATGTTCATGCACTGGGGGAGTTGGATCGAACGCAGCTTCGGTCCAAAGCTGTTTACCGTCGGACTGCACAAGGACTCCGGCCAGGAACAGTCGTCGTCGAAAATGCTGCGCGACGTTGCCACGGTACGTTCCTTCGTCTCCGGCTATGGGCTCATCGCCTGGCTGGATATCGTCTGGGCGCCGGTTTTTATCGGGTGCGTATTTCTGATTTCCCCGCCCCTGGCCTATATCGTCATCATCGCGGCCCTGATTACGCTGGTGCTCGGTACCGCGAACGAGCTGATCACCCGCGACTCGCGCGACGCGACGTACAAGGCAAGAAAAGACGACCGTGAATGGATTTCATCGGCCGAACGCCATCGAGAGACCGTCGGGTCGCTGAACATGGCAGCCAACCTCGCCGAACGGTGGTCGCGCAGCGCCTTCGCACGGCTTGACGAGGGGATGCGCACCCGAACGTTGAACATCTACTTCGAGGCGGCCATGCGCTTCGTGGGGCGCTGTCTGCGCATCTCGGTGCTGGGCGTTGGGCTGTGGTTGGCCATCGACCAGGATCTGACGCTCGGGGCGGTGGTCGCGGCCAACGTGCTCGGTCGTACGGCCTACTCGCTGGTGGAAAAGGCGATGCTGAAATGGCGCGAGATGATGACCACCAAAAAAGCCTATGGACGTATCAAGAACTTGCTGGACACGGACGCCAGGCGCCAGGTTTCCGTACCTAAAACCGACGCGCCTGTGCCGCTGTTCATCGAAAAGGTCAGTTACCGGTATCCAAACCAGGCCTCGTCGGTGTTCCGCGGTATAGACGTTACCGTGAAACCCGGGGAGGTGCTTTGCCTGATCGGACAATCCGCCGTCGGGAAAACCACCTTTTCGCGGCTGGTCAGTGGGTTGTTAAGCCCCCGCTCGGGGAAAATCCGGCTGGGTGATGTCGATGTCTCCCGCCTGCAGCAGCGCAGTGCGAGACGCGATATCGGTCATCTTCCGCAGGACGTCACGTTGTTCCAGGGAACGGTTCGGGAGAACATCGCCCGCATGGCCGAAGGCAATATACGCCGCGTCATCAGGGCGGCCAAACGGGCGGGGGTTCACGAGACGATCCTGAAGCTGCCGGAAGGCTATGACACCGAGATATCGGAAAACGAGCCGCTGCTTTCGGCCGGGCAAAGAAAAGGCATAGCCATCGCGCGGGCGTACTACGGTTCGCCCCCGCTGATCGTCCTGGACGAACCGACGCCGCATCTCGATGAAGCCGCCCGCCTGGCGCTGTACACCGCCATCTTGCGCTGGAAAAGAAAACGCTCGATCGTCGTCTTGACGACGCAGTCGCTGGCGTTGAGCAGAATCGCGGACAAGGTCATTGTGTTCAAGGGTTCGAAGTTCGACGTACTGCGTACCCGCGAAGAGATCAATACGCTGCGCCGCGGCAGCGGCACGGCCGGCCACGTCGAGCGGCGCACCAGCGCCAGTAACAGCAGAAGAAGCCGCAATATGAACAGCAAAGACCGCAGACTGGCTTGACCGATGGAACAGGATCTCAAAACTTTGGAATCGCCAGACGCGGCTGACGCCGGCCCCGCGAGCGCGGAGGAGACGCCAGCCACGGACCAGGCATCACGCCCTTTTCCGTTGCGCCTGATCGCGGCCGGATTCACCCTGGTGGCCCTGTTCCTGAGCAGTTTCGCCGTCTGGTCCACGTTGGCTCCGATCGAGGGCGCGGTGGTTTCGCCGGGCATCGTGAGCGTCGCCAGCCACCGCAACCAGATCCAGCACCTCGAAGGGGGTATCGTTGAATCCATCCGGGTGCGCGACGGCGATCACGTCACCCAGGGGCAGCTGCTCGTCCAGTTGCGCGACGTACAACCGGCCGCGGAGCTGCGGCAGCTGGAAAGGCAATACTTCGAAGCCCTGGCGGTTGTCGCGCGGCTGCTCGCCGAGCGGGACGATCTCCAGGATGTTGACTATCCGGAAGCATTGCAGTCGCGCGCGGCCGATCCGGCAATCGCATCCGTGATGACCGGGCAGACGAACATCCTGGCAAGTCGGCAGACGCTGGTGCAGGACAGACGGTCGTTGCTGGAGCACAAAATCGCCCAGGCCGAGGAAGAGATAAAGGGACTGGAGGGCCAGATACAAGCCAAGAACCGGCAGCGGAAATTTATCTTTCAAGAACTGTCGACCGTCGAGGAGGCCCTGGCAAAGAAACTGGTTCCGAAATCGAAAGCCCTCAAGTTGCGCCAGCACCTCGCGGAAACCGAGGGCGACCTGAGCGGCTATCAGTCGGAAATGGGGCGGCTCGAACAAAGTATTCTCGAAATGCGCCTGCAGATCAGCGAGGCGCGTGCGCAACGGATCGCGGAGATCACCGAACAGCTGCGCACCCAGCGCGCCGGGCTGTTCGATCTCTCGCAAAAGATCGTCGCGGCGCGCGATGTGCTGCATCGCACCCGGATCGTCTCGCCCATCGACGGTATCGTGGTGAACCTGCAGATTCACACTCAGGACGGCGTGATTTCAGCCGGCCAACCGCTGTTGGAGGTCGTGCCCACCGACGATGACCTGGTCATACACGCGTTCGTCGACCCCGAAGATATCGACGAAGTCCGCATCGGTATGCCGGCGGACGTGCGATTGACGTCTTTCAGCCGGCGCAAACGCGTCCCCCTGGAAGGGGTCGTCGCCGGTCTCTCGGCCGACCGGCTGTCCGATCCGGAAACCGGGCTCGACTACTATCGCGCGCGGATCGAGCTGCTGCCCGAGGCCAGCGACTCGGCGCGCTCGAACATGGTGGCGGGCATGGGGGCGGAGGTCTTTATCCGCACTGGTGCCAGAACGCTACTCGACTATCTGTTGTCACCCATTACCAGAAGTCTGCAGCTTGGTTTAAGGGAGCATTAAGCGATGCACAGCCCCAGCAATTCATTCGATCCACACGCCAGCGAGGTCCTCTACCTGGGCGGACCTATCAAGTTGCTGTCAAACCGAATCTTCACTGGCTGCAATATCTATCACGCGACTTCAGTGATCCGGCAACGCGTAAGTTTCGGAATTTTGTCCGGGGGGAAAAGCGCGTTGGCCGGTCCTGAGTTCGCGACGGCGTTCCTCGATCGGTTTCGCGGCCTGAAAACCTTTGCCCGGCAGAACGGCGTGGCTGGTGATTTTGCGGCGCGGTTGACGTCGCCGGAAGGAGCGGGCTTCGAAGAGATTTTGTTGCAGGCCATCTTGACCGTGGAAGCCGCGGTGGCCTTTGCCCGGCACGACCTGGACCATGTCACCTATGCGGTGATCGAAAATCATGCCGGCGACGTCGACCTTATCTGGGAATGCGCCGTACCGAAATTCTCACGCACCGCGGCGGAAGTCGCGCTGCTGGGCGTGTTGGATCTGCTGCCGCGAAGGCTCTACGCGCGCCCGCGAAACTCGCTGCCGAATTTCGCTTCCGCCCTGGAGGCACTCCTGCAGCACGCACGCCGCCGCCGCTTGTCGCCGGCCACCGCTGTACTGAAGCTCGCGGCGCGAAAACGCGGACTTCCCTGCGAAGCCGTAGGCCGGCAGCACCTGCGCCTAGGGCAGGGCAAACTGCAGCAACAGATCTATTCGTCCATGACCAGCACGACATCGATCGCCGCGCAGAAGATGTGTTCCGATAAACGGCTGACCAACCGTCGACTGAGTGAACTGCGCCTGCCCGTACCCCAGCAGATCAAAGTGGGCTCGGTCGAGGCGGCGCATGCCGCCGCGACGAAGTTGGGCTTTCCGCTGGTGATAAAACCGATCAAAGGCAAAAAGGGTCAAGGCGTGACGGCGGATCTGACCGATCGCGATGGCATAGCTGCGGCGTACGCGCTCGCGCACCAGGCCGGCGCCGATGTTTTGGTCGAACGCTTCGTGCCAGGGTCCGATCACCGCCTGTTGGTGATTGGCGGTAAATTCGTTGCTGCGCTGACCCGGCTGCCGCCGGCCGTCGTCGGGGATGGGAAGCGCACGGTTGAAGCGTTGATCAATGCGCTGAATGCCGACCCCGACCGGGACGGTTTTCGCTTGTTCAAGGTGACGAAGGACGCCGAACTGGCGCGTCAATTGGCCAGGGCAGGCGTGTCGCTGGGCGATGTCCTGGCTGAAGGCCGAACCTTGGTCTTGCGCGCCGCGGCCAATGTATCGACGGGCGGGCTGCCGATCGATGTCACCGAGCAGGTCCATCCCGACAACCGCGAGATGGCGGAGCGTGCGGCCAGGGGCGTCGGGCTGGATATTGCGGGAATCGATTTTCTGACCACCGACATCGGTCGCTCCTACCGAGAGGTCGGCGGAGGGATCGTCGAACTGAACGCCCGACCGGGCCTGGACATACACGTCTGGCCGTACGGCGGTAAACCGCGCAACGTGGCCGGAGAGGTGCTGAAGCTGTCCTTCCCACCCGAAACCGACGGGCGCATCCCGACTGTTGCCGTTGCAGGTGACAAGGGTACGGGCACCACAGCGCGCACCCTCGACGCGATCCTGCGCGGGGCAGGGCGGTCCGTTGCCCTGGCGCTGCGCACGCATTCGTATGTCAACGGCGTATCCGCGGAACTTTCGCCTGAGCAGCAGGCGAACGCCGCACGCGTCCTGTTGCGCGATCCCGAAGTCGATACGCTGGTGAGCACGGTATCGCCGCGCCAGGCGGTGCGGCGTGGTCTGGTGCTCGAAACATTCCGCCTCACGGTGATCATGGACAAGGTCAAGGATAACGAAACGGAACTCTTCCACACCGGGCTTGATATTGTGCAGCGGGCCACGACCGATTGCTTTGTGGTGGGCGCCGGCAATGTCGTCGCACTCGACCGACTTCGAGAACTCGGTGCCCGGCAGCTGATTCTGGTCAGTGAGCGTTTGAATGACCCGGTTCTGCAGGCACATCTCAATGCCGGCCATGCCGGTGTGGCGACCATGTGGCAGGATGGCGAAATCCGAATCGTCGTCCTGTCCGGCGCCGATGTCTTGACCTCGATCCGCGCCGACGACGGGTCCTCCCGCGACAGCCGCACCAGGAAACGACGCCTGAAGAATGGCAAGTTGTTTGCGGTCGCGGCCGCGGTCGGTCTGGGACTGAAGGGGTCGGAAATCGCGGCGGCCTTGCGCAACGCGCCGCCCATCATCGTACCTGACGGCGACTGACACGCACGCCCCCCCTCCCGTGTCCATTTCCGACCAGCGCCGCCGTCACGCAACCTTGGGGTGGGCCCGTGGCGTGCTCGTGCTCCTGCTATGGTTGGGCATCGCGGCGACCACCGTCGCGCGCGATTCGGGAATCGGTCAACTGCGCCTGGTGGCTGACGGGATAGAGTTCAAGATTTTCACCTATCGCCCGCCCCTGTGCGCCAAACCGTCGGCACTGGTTGTCTTCCACGGCCTGCACCGCAAGGCCGAGAGCGTCAGAAACAAGGCGATGGACATTGCGGCGAGGGCGTGCCTGATGGTATTCGCTCCGCTGTTCGACCAGGATCGGTTTCCGAACTGGCGCTACCACCGCGCCGGCGTGGTGCGCGACGGCCGCGTGCAGCCTGTGCAGCAATGGACCGGACCCGTGCTGCACGCACTCCTGGACCTTACCCGGGAGGCAATCGGCAACCCGGATGCTAAACTCTACCTGTTCGGCCATTCCGCGGGCGGCCAGTTTTTGTCCCGGATCGCCGCCTACACACCGCTGGCGAGGGTCGAGCGTATCGTGATCGCCAATCCATCGGTTTATGTTGCACCACTTCTGGATGAGGCCGCGCCGTATGGGTTCGACGGCTTGTTTTCGGCCGAGGAAGCGGATGACCGCCTGCGCGCCTATCTGGCTTCGCCCATTACCATTTATCTGGGCCAGGAGGACACGGGCGATAAACTGCTCGTCAAGAACCGGGCGGCAGCGCGCCAGGGAAAGAATCGGCTTGAACGTGGTCGAGCGGTTTTCCGGATGGCGAAAAATCTCGCCGAGGAACGCGGCTGGCGTTTTCGATGGAACCTGGTTGAAGCACCCGGGGTAGGTCATTCTTCGGGCGGAATGCTGCGTGCTGCGGCGCTTTATCAGGCGTTGGGATTATCGCCGCCGTCGTCCGATTCCGATAGGCCGGTTCGGCATGAACTCCCCGACGCCGGCGTAGCGGCGACACCATAGCCAGACGCGGACGTTTGCCGAACGGCGTTGCATGAATAGAAGACGTGAATCTGTCATTGAATCGATCAGGCATGCGTGTTTTTCCATTGGGTGCAAGCCATGAGGCGGTAGGCATCAATGGCGAGGAGGTGACCGTCTACGTTTACCGACCTGAGGTCGCCTCGACGTCCGGGATCCTGTTCGTGTTCGACGGACTGTACCGCGATGCGTCCGGCATGCGGGATAAAACCGCCGCCTTGGCAGAACGCACGGGACTCACCGTTTTTGCGCCGTTGCTGGATCGCAAGCGCTTCCCGAAATGGCGTTATGATGCCGCCGGTGTCATACGGCGCGGCCAGGAACAACCGCGTGAGCGCTGGACCGGGCCGCTTTTACAGGCGCTGTTCGAGTGGGCAAAAGCAGCAATCGGCCAACCAACGGCACGCTTGTTTCTGTTCGGTCATTCCGCCGGCGGACAGATGTTGTCGCGTATCTGTGCGTATTCGCCGTTATCCGGCACCGAGCGCATTGTCATTGCCAATCCATCGGCCTACGTGGCGCCAACGCTCGACGAACCCGCCCCCTTTGGATTTCACGGTGTTTTCTCAACCACCGAGGCGACGGCACGCCTGCAGGTCTACCTCGCCTTGCCGATCACCATCTATTTGGGGCAGGAAGACACGGGCGACCTGAATCTTGCCAAGTCCGCGGCGGCCATGCGCCAGGGGTCGAGCCGCCTGGCGCGCGGACGCTCGATCTATTGCGCCGGTCTGGAGGCGGCCCGCCGGCACGCATGGGCCTTCAACTGGCAACTGATTGAAGCGCCGGGGATCGGCCATTCCTCGCGGGCAATGCTCGACGCCGGGCAGTGTCACACGGCGCTCGGTCTGCGACCTAGGAGGCTGTCCGATAACAGCGGTCGTCACGCGGGCGTTCTAAATTGAGGCATGTTTTTTAGATCATTCTCCGCGTCGCTACGCTCCGACGGGTGGCAGTTTTGCCCCGATCTGTATGGGGCAGCCTTCACGTGAAACGGGTGGCAGGCTTCGGCGGAGTGGGTAGCCACTCTGCCGTGCGCTTACTCAACGCTGTTGCACCACTGAAAAAAGCCGCATTGAGCAAACTCGGCATCTCCAGCTATTTCGATTTAACCGCCAATTCGGCACGCCGCTTCTTGCCTTTCTTGAGCTGCACGCGGGCAATCTTTCTCTCCAGCTTCAGATGTTTGCGTTTGGATGAATTTTTCTCCTTAGAAAGCTTTTTTTCGAGTTTCCTTTCTTTTTCCGCCAATTCCGATAGCAGGTCATCAATTCGTTCAACCGCCGCCGAACCTTTTTTCTCGCCTTTCGACAACTGTTTTTGAAGATGTTTAACCAGATCCTTTATACCCACGGTCTAACTATCCTCCATCGCGACGGGTTAGATCACGCACCGTTTCCCAGATCCCGGTCGCCCGGAATCTATCGGCATCATGGCTGCGCGTAAAATGCACTATTATCGGTGGCTCACCCGGCGGCGGTCGCACCGACCTCGCCTTTATCGACGTCGATCTGCTCATCAGCGGGCAACACCGCCTTCGCCATGCGCTTGGCAAAGTAGTAGATCCTCTTCTGTTTCTCGATGATATCGACCTCAATCGTGTAAGCAGCGATCCGATTCGGTTCTTCAGCCACCAGACGCTCTGCTTGGTGAACGGCAGCCGAATCGGAAATCCTGGTGATTTCTTCTTTCATGCTGATTACCGCATCGGCAGCCACCCGGTCATTGTTGGCGACGGCCATTACCGCGCCGCTCAATGCCCTATTCACAACATCCTGGAAATCGCTCAGTACCTTTGCGGTGGCGTCACTTATCTTGAATCCGGCTTCAATTCGACTGTAGCCCAATTCAACCAGATTGGTCTCTACCGTGTCACCGATATTCTCCAGTTCACCGAGCGCAGCCATCAGATTGAGGTGCTCCTGAGTTTGCGCTTCGGAAAGGGAGTTCTTACTGATATTTCCCAGGTACTCCAGTGTTTGTTCGTAAAGGATATCAACCTCGTCGTCCATATCCCGGATCTCGGCAAGTCTTTCTCTGTTGCCACTGATAATGGCCGGCATGATCTGATGCGTCATACTCTTGACCAACTCACCCATGTGCTGTATCTCCATACGGACCCGGTCAAGGGCCAACACAGGGGTGGTAAGTAGTTCCCGATCCAGGAATTTGGCGCTGATTGCGAGCTTTTCCGCCTCGATCGGCCGGTCGGGTATTATCCATTCGCAAAGGCGGGCGAACAGGCCGGCCAAAGGCAAGAACGTAAACGCTATACCCACGTTGAAAATAGTATGCGCGTTGGCGATTTGGCGAGGGGTTTCTACCGCCAGTTTTTCCATACCAACCACGCCCGCATCAGCGACCGGCGAGATTTCCCGTACCAGTTCTGCGAGGTAGGGGATGAAGGGGAAGATCAGGATCACACCGACAACCTTGAAGGTGACATGTGCGACCGCGACCCGGACCGCCTCCCGAGGTTTGCCTATGGCGGCAAGTCCGGCGGTTGCACAGGTGCCGATGTTGGCACCCAACGCCAGGGCGATACCGGCCTCGAGGCTGATCAGGCCCTGCAGGGCCATCGCGATCACGACACCCATCGTGGCGGACGAGGACTGAACCAAGGCGGTAAACAGGGTCGCCACAAGGATTCCGATCAGCGGGTTTGAAACGTTCTGCATCAGCGCGATAAACGGCTCATAGCTGCGCAGCGGGTACATGCCCTCGCTCATGATCCCCATCCCGAAGAAGATCATACCCAGGCCCATGATGAGATGACCATACTGCTTTATTCGGTCGTTTTTACTGACAAAGATCAGGCCAAAACCCACAGTTACCAGCAGCAGGGCATATTTCGTCACCTTGAAAGCCACGATCTGCGCGGTGATGGTGGTACCGATGTCGGCGCCTAGAATCACACCGATAGCTTGTGACAGGGACATCAGGCCGGCGGTCACAAATCCCACTAGCATCACGGTGGTCACCGAAGAGGACTGAATTACGGCGGTGACGAACGCACCGGTGATCAGACCCATGATGCGGCTATTGGTCAGCTTTGCCAGGATCTGCTTCATACTGTCGCCGGCCACCCTTTTCAAGGCCTCGGCCATCTGCTCCATGCCGAACAGGAACACGGACAGGCCTCCCAAAAGGGTCATGACCATCACGCCCCAGTCCATCGTGCTTTCCGAGCCGTCGGCAGCGAATACCGGATAAGTACCAAAGGCAACAAACAAGCCAACCAAAATGAGTCCCGCGAATCGCATCTGTATTTCGGTTGGTGATTTGAAGTAGCTCATAATTATTTTTCTCGCTGTGAATCTGCTGATGTAGACTCGGTTTTTATTACCGTTGTGTTACAACCAAGTTGAGAAAATAGCGCAAATAACGGCCCGCGTCCAAGGGCGGCGGGAAAATTCCGGCCCGATATGTAGGATTAACCGAAATACCCAGTCGCAGCGGAGAAGTTCGCCCGACAGGTCAAGCCTGACGCTGGGTACCCCGATACTCGGTATGCATCCCGACCGGCCGCAGGCTGTTCTTCAACTGCACCAGGCCTTCGCGGTCGAGACCGGACCCGTCGTTGACCAGTTCAAAGTGTTCCAGCTTGGACATGAAGCTGTAACGCTGAAAGTAACTGAGCCCCGGAATATCGATATCGCACTTCGCCTCCAGGAACGCGGCGTAGCCGGGACGGATCTCGCCGCCGAACGCGAAGCCAACCAGCTTCCCGCCGATCAAGACGACCTCGCCCCGCACATCGGGCTCGTCGAACGCGCCTGCCAGTTCGATCATGCGCCTGGTCGTCCCGATACCACCCATTGTGCCGTGCGCATCGCGATGATGCCTGCGCCATCGACGCAGCAACGCCAGGCACAACGCTTTGTGAGCAGTCGCATACGGCAGTACTTCCAGCGCATCCATGGCTTGGACTTTCGCCACATTGCGCCGCACAGTTCGATACTTGCCGCCGCTGATATCACCGAAGGACTCGGGGGCGTACAAGTATTGCGACTTCCGCTCTTCGACCCGCAGACCCGGCAGGGCCGCGACGCGCTCGGCATCCTTTGCATCGATCTTCAAAACCCGCGCGCTCTTGTCGCCGTTGAAGTCGTTCGCTCGCTCGAGGCAGCGCCGCAAGACGTTGACGTTCATTGGCGACGGCGCCATCAGAACATCCAGTCTCGGTTTGGCGTCTTCGGCGGTCCAGCGAAATACGCATACCGAGTCTTCGTCGACGACCAGCAACGCGGCGCGGCTACCGGGGCGGTTATGAGTCAGTAAAAAGGGAAAATAGTAGCCGAAGCCTATCTGCTCGCCGTCCGCGATGGCGCGCTTGTAGCGGGCCAGATCTTCGAGGTCCGCTATTTTCAAGCCGTCGAGCGCATCCGTTAATTCGAGACTCGCCATCCGTTTAGGTCCTTGCATCGAGTAGTGAACCAGCAGACACCGCTAATCCGGATCGGAGGCCGCTGTTAGTCGCACTTACCCACATCGTGATATCCGCCGAACACCGCGAGTGGAGAGCGGCGAATCCAAAATAGGAATTATATTCCATATCGGCTTTACCGTCGATTGAAACGCAACGCCATCAGGCGAGATCAGGGCGGTTGCGCCGCATGACGGCAAACGCCGCAATGCGTGCTGTACAGAGCGTTCCGTCCATGATCTGTGAGCTCTGCCGTCAACACACTTGGTACAGCAAGGGGAGGGCGCGCACCGGTCATCCTCGAGGTGCGCGAACGACGCGGTCCGGTGGCCACCGGCTATCCTATATTTACAACAGGAAACGCGACGGAGAGAGTCTGGCGGACGTGTGCGAACTACTCGGCATGAGTGCCAACGTGCCCACCGATATCTGCTTCAGTTTCGCCGGGTTGATGCAGCGCGGCGGTGGCACCGGGCCGCACCGCGACGGCTGGGGAATCGCGTTTTACGAGGGCCGGGGCTGCCGCAGCTTTCACGACCCCCTGCCCAGCGTGGATTCGGAAATCGCCAAACTGGTGCGCAGCTACCCGATCAAGTCCCACATCGTCATCAGCCACATTCGTCACGCCAACGTCGGAGCGGTATGTCTGGAGAACACCCACCCCTTCCAGCGCGAGTTGTGGGGGCGGAACTGGACCTACGCCCACAATGGCCAATTGGATGCGGTGCAGGACCTGCCGCTGACCTTTTATCAACCCATAGGCGGCACCGACAGTGAACATGCATTCTGCTGGATGCTGGGCCGGATCCGGCGCCGATTTCCGCAACCGCCCGACAACCCCGCGGACCTGCATCGGTTTATTCACCGGCAGTGCGGGCACCTGCGACCGCGCGGTGTGTTCAATATGCTGCTTGCCGATGCGCGGTTTCTCTACGCGTACTGCACCACCAAGCTGGCCTGGATTACCCGCAAGGCACCCTTCGGCACCGCCTCCCTCAAGGACGCCGAGGTGCAGGTCGATTTCTGCCGGGAGACCCGCCGCGGCGATATCGTCACGGTGGTCGCCACCGAACCGTTGACCCGCGACGAAGTCTGGCACGAACTGCACAGCGGCGAGCTGTTGGCTTTTCAGGACGGTCTCATAGCGGCGCGCTATACCGATCGCACCCAGGCAGGCGGGGGGTGATCATGACCACGTTTCGAAGCAACCGGTTCAAGCGGGAGGCCGGCCGGTCGTGGCGCGTCGGAAGATCGGCCGCCCGCGGCCAATGCCTCACCGATCCTGCCGCACGGCTTGTAACGTCGGTACGCGTCCCGGGCGACTACACTGTGCACAGTTCATAAATACAGCGAGAAACCCATGTCGACCCACGAACAACCGGAAGACTTCGAAGCAGCGGCCCTGGAATACCATCGTGCGCCCAGGCCCGGGAAGCTGGCGGTCGAACCGACCAAACCCATGGATACCCAGCGCGATCTATCGCTGGCCTACTCGCCCGGCGTAGCCGCGGCCTGCGAGGCCATCGTCAGGGACCCGCTCGAGTCCGCCATGATGACGGCGCGGCAGAACCTGGTTGGCGTTATCACCAACGGCACGGCAGTGCTCGGTCTTGGCCCCATCGGCCCGCTCGCGTCGAAACCCGTCATGGAAGGCAAGGCGGTACTGTTCAAGAAATTCGGCGGTATCGATGTATTTGATATCGAAATCGACGAACTCGACGCCGACGAGTTCGTCAAGACCGTGGCGCGACTGGAGCCCACCTTCGGCGGCATCAATCTCGAGGACATCAAGGCTCCCGAATGTTTCATCATCGAGCAGGCATTGCGCGAGCGGATGAACATCCCCGTGTTCCACGACGATCAGCACGGCACCGCCATCATCGCCTGCGCGGCGATCCTGAACGGCTTGCGCGTGGTCGGCAAGAACATGGTCGATTGCAAGCTGGTGGCCAGCGGGGCCGGCGCGGCCGCGCTGGCCTGTCTCAACCTGCTCGTGGATCTGGGGCTCCCGCGCGGCAACATCATCGTGACGGACAAGGAAGGCGTGGTCTATCTGGGGCGTAAGGAACACATGGATCCGTGGAAAGCGGCGTACGCGATCGAAACCGAGGCGCGCACCCTGGACGAGGTCATCGATGACGCGGACATCTTCCTCGGGCTGTCCGCGCCCGACGTGCTGAAACCGGCCATGCTGGCGCGCATGGCCGAGCGGCCTCTGGTGCTGGCCCTGGCCAATCCCAGGCCGGAGATCATGCCTGACCTGGCCAAGGCGACGCGTCCCGACGTGGTGATCGCCACCGGTCGCTCCGACTTCCCCAATCAGGTCAACAACGTGTTGTGTTTTCCCTATATCTTTCGTGGTGCGCTGGATGTCGCTGCGACGACCATCAACGAGCAAATGAAGGTCGCCTGTGTCAAGGCGATCGCCAGTCTGACCATGGCCGAGCCGTCCGAACGCGTCAGCCGCGTCTACGGCGAGCAACCGCTGCGCTTCGGACCCGACTATCTGATTCCCAAACCCTTCGACCCACGCCTGATTATTCACATCGCCCCGGCGGTCGCGCGCGCGGCTATGGACAGCGGCGTCGCCACCAAGCCCATCGAGGACATGCGCGCCTACAGCGACCGCTTGAGCAGCTTCGTGTATCGCTCACGCTCGATGATGCGCCCGATCATCGAAAAGGCGAAACGCGCACCGAAGCGCCTGGTGTACGCCGAGGGCGAGGAACGGCGGGTGCTGCAGGCGGCACAGGAAGTCGTGGACGAGGGTATAGCCCGCCCGATTCTGGTCGGCAGACCGGATGTCATCGAAGCGCGGGTCAAACAATATGGCCTGCGTCTTGAGGTGGACCGCGATTTCGATCTGGTCAACATCCTCGGCGATCCCCGCTATTCGGAATACTGGAAGCTCTATCACCAGCTGGCGCGCCGGCAGGGCGTGTCGCAGGAGAAGGCGCGTACCGATGTGCGGACCATTGCCACCGTGGTAGCGGCATTGTTGCTGAAAAAGGGCGAGGCCGATGCCATGCTGTGCGGCACCGTAGGCAAATTCGCCAACCATCTGGACTGGGTGCGTCGGGTCATCGGCAAGGGACCGGGCGTCAAGGATCTCTCCACGGTGACGGGCCTGATTCTTCCTGGCGGCAACCTGTTCATTTGTGATACCCACGTCACGCCGGAACCGACGACCGAGGAGATCGTCGAAATGACCTTGCTGGCGGCGAAAGAAGTACGCGCATTCGGGCTCACGCCCAAGGTCGCGCTGCTGTCGCGCTCCAGTTTCGGCACCCACAACGACGCGTCGGCGCTAAAAATGCGCGCGGCGCTGGCCCTATTGCACGAGCGCTCGCCCGACCTCGAGGTGGAGGGCGAAATGCAGGGGGACGCCGCCATGTCCGAACCGTTGCGCTCGGAGATCTTCGGCGAATGTCGGCTCAAAGGGCAGGCCAACCTGTTGATCATGCCCAGCGGTGACGCGGCGCATATCGCCTACAGTCTGCTCAAGGTGCGCGGGGGCGGGGTGACCGTCGGCCCCATCCTGATCGGCGTTGACAAGCCGGTCCACGTAATGACCGAATCGGTCAGCGTGCGCGGCCTGGTGAACATGAGCGCGGTGAGCGTGGCCCAGGCCCAGCTTGGCCAGGCGCAGCCGTCGATCGAAGACAACCGTGTCAAGCTGGTGTGAAGCGATACAGATGCCGCGGGGACTAGTCTGTCTCCTGACGTTTGCGCCACTCCTTGGGCGATAGCCCGGTCTGCGCGACGAATGCTCGCGCATTGCCGCCATCGTCGACGACATGGTGTTCAGCCAGTTCTACGCGCCGATCATCGACGCCTGGTTAAGGCCGGTCGGAGCCATTGGCTGTTAGCTGAGTTTCAACTATGTCGGCTCGGGGGTCTCAACGAAGCGCTCAACGCGCCCGCGCTTGCTTCAAGGCGTTGACCAGCACACCCATATCGTACGCCCAGCGGGTATCGCTGAGCTCGACGGCGTTGAAGTGACTCAGTTCTTTCAGCGGCTCGGGCAGGTCGTCTTCGTCGGGCATCCTGGCGCCACCGACCAGCACCGGAAAGATGCGCTTGTGCTGTTCGATCGCAGTCGCAATCTCGTATCGAATCATGTCCCTGGGGTTATGCAGCCGCAGATTGCCGTTGACGTCGGTCACGGTCGACCAGTCACGGCCGATGAGCGCGATCACCGCGTCGACCCGCGTCAGCGCTTTGTCGATTTCCAGGCCGAATTTCGAACCCGGTTGGATGTTCTCGATATCCATGAATAGATTCTTGCGGTGAAAATGTTCCTGCAGGCTCTCCAATATGGAGCGCGCGTAGGGGGCGGTATCGCTGCGGCGATAACTGATAAATATGCCCAGCTCACTTTTCTGGTCGGTTTCGTCAGACATTGCGGGCGCCTCGGCGGTTGCTTGATGCCGTTGCACGACGAGCAAGTCGTCGACATAGCGTAGCGCCAGTTTCAGGCTCCCGAACGTCGCCAAGGTGAGCAGATAGGCGGCAACGCCATAGGCGGCAAACGTAACGACCACAATCAACAGGTCCGCCGCTATCGGTGGCAGCAGAATGACCAGAAATACCCAATAGGAAAACAGGAAGAGAATCCTGGCGCGGTTGTCACCGGTCGGCCAGAAGGAATTGCGGGCGAATTTTGCCGCGACCAGTTCGACAGGCTCCCGCCCGCCGTCGGGGCCCTTCGGCCACGCTTCGTCCGGAAAAAACTCCTGCAGATAGTGATCGACCGACAAATGAACGTGTTCGTTGCCCGCACTGCGCAGCCAGGGTAACAGCTTGATCACCGAGGGCATGGCGACAATGCACAAACCGACCAACCACGACAAGGCCATCAACCACTGACCCGGCACGGGAAAGCTGAATTGGGGCAACCAGCTCAACCAGGATGACCCGTCGGTAGAGACGGCATCGACTCTGGCGCTCTGCAGGGTATGGGCTAAGCGGCTGATTAACATCGCCAACCCGGCAACCATGAGACCCTTGACCTGAGTGTTGAAGGCCTCGTTGGTGGGGCGAAAGCCGAAACAGCGGTTGACGTCGTTCACGTCGATCAGGAAATAGTGCGCCTTGTCGCCTGCCTTCACCCAGCGGCGTTGGTAGATATGGCCGACGAAAAAACGGTTGTGCCGAAAAAAAAGCACCATGGCGAGCATGCCGATAAAGGTAGCGGCGACCTGACCGATGTAGGCAAACGCCACAAACGCAATATTGCTCCCCAGGGAAATGGAGTCTGGCAGCAAGTACAGCGTGGTCCAGTCCTGAGCGCCGACGTTGCTACGTTCGTAAAATCGCACCAATACATGCCCCATATCGAGTACGGTCACCACGAAGGTCAGGAGCAGCACGATGATCAGGTTGGTTTTCGATGCCAGGTATTGGCGCAGTTCCGTGTAGATTGCCTGTTGCGCCGTTTCATCCCGCAGCACGTTGATGATCGGTGGCGCCCGTTCGGGCAATTCCGGGTGCACCACTGGCATGATCTTGCCGGTCGCCCAGCGCAAGGCGTAGAGAATCGCGGGCAAGAGTATGGCCAGAGACGTCCAGTTGGGCGTGTCCCAATAACCGCGATAGCCGTGGTTCGCGATTTCGACCCGGTGCGCCCCGATGAGATACCAAAGACCGATTGGCCATGCCCCGATGAGAAAAGCGACCAGGTAATCGGAGTGCTTGCGTTTATCGAGTAGTCGCAGCAGGAAGCGGGATAGGGTGACAGCGTGCTGTTTCGGTGCCATACAGATGCGCAGATCCTTCGGAAGACATAGCCTTAACCGGTTCGTGCAGAGTATAGAGTAAGTCTAGTCGGGGCAGGGCTCACTGAACTAGCGCCACTGGTAGCGCGGAAACCATGGCAGTCGTTGTCCACGATCTTAATCGATTATTGACTTTGGGGGCGGTTGTGACCGGAATTCGTTCGATTTCACAAAAATGAAACATCCGCTGCGTAGCATCAATCCGCCAGCCGGAGTAAACTGCCACGGTTTGAAAGTCGTACGGCGCGTGCAGGGGGGCGAAGCAATTGTGGGCCATGAAATTCGCTGCGTCATTGCGTCGGGGACAGTTGCTTGTGCGGTCGTGCCGAGTCCGTTCCCCCGACCTGAGGTTTAGATACATCGGCCAGCCAATTCGTTATGTAAAGTTGCGTATGTCCTGGAATAACGGGACCGCTTGAATCGAACGCTCCGGAGCGTCGAACCTTGTATATCAGGCCACCCCGGAAAGAGGCAATTCTAGAGATGCCCTCGAGAGTATTGTTCCTTACCCGGACGGCACAGCCGTTCCGCCGCAATCAGAGTAAAGCCATACCTAACGGTACGAAGCGCCAAATCACACATCACCAGTTAGCCAAAAATTACAAATCATCTTCATATTGATCGTAGATCATTCGACCGAAATCATATCCAGCCTTATTTGCCAACAGCTTACTGGTATCGAGTCTTTTTTTCTGTAGCAATTCATTATGCTTATCAAAGTTAAAAAAGGACTGACAATTCCGTTGTCGGGAGCACCGCGCCAGGAAATCGAGGCCATTCCTCCTCCCAAGCGGGTGGCCTTGCTCGGGTACGACTATGTGGGCACCAAGAAATTGCCCAACCTGGAAGTGGCGGTGGGAGACCGGGTCAAAAAGGGCCAGGTGCTGTTTCGCGGCAAATCCTACACGCAGGTGGTCGGTACGGCACCTGCGGCAGGCGAAGTAGAGGCGATACACCGCGGCCACAAGCGCGTCGTCGAGACCATCATCATTCGGGTGGATGCGGACGATGAGGAAACCTTTGCCGCGTACGAAGAGCGTGAACTGGACCACCTCAGTTGCGAGCAGGTACAGCAGAATCTGCTGGCATCGGGCATCTGGAGGAGTATACGCCGCCGGCCGTATTCCATGACGGCGTTGCCCGACCAGCAGCCCGACGCCCTGTTCATAACGGCAATGGACACCAGTCCATTGGCCCCGGATCCGGTGGTGGTCATCGGTCAGGCCCGCGAAGATTTCCGCAACGGTGTCAGGGTGCTCAGCAAACTGACCGAAGGTAAGACCTGGGTGTGTTGCGCACCGGGTGCGGCAGTGCCGATTCCCGATCTGCCCTCGGTGGAAATCGCCGAATTCGATGGCCCGCATCCCGCGGGCCTGGTCGGGACGCACATCCATTTTCTGCATCCGGTCAGCATCAAACGGATGGTATGGCACATCGGTTATCAAGAGGTAATCGCGGTCGGTCGCTTGTTTACCAGCGGCCGGCTGGTGCCGGAACGGGTGATCTCGCTGGCGGGACCGGGTGTTCGCGATCCGCGACTGGTGCGCACCGTGATGGGCTCCAGCACCAACGACATCGTCCTGGGCAACATCGAAACCAAGCCGGAGCTACGAGTAATTTCAGGTTCAATACTCAACGGTCAGCACGCGGTCGGCAATACCGCTTTCCTGGGACGTTTTCACAATCAGGTGACCGTTTTGGAGGAAGGTCGCGAACGCGAGTTCCTGGCCTGGATATCGCCAGGTAGAAACAAATTCTCCGCCACCCGCGCTTATCTTTCCAGCTTGTTGGGCACGAAGCAGTTCAAGTTGCACACCTCGCAACACGGCAGCGGTCGCGGCATGGTGCCGATCGGGTTGCACGAGGATGTGATGCCGTTGGACATCTTGTCGACGCAGTTGTTGCGCGCGCTGCTTGTGGACGACAGGGAAACAGCCGAAGCCCTGGGGTGTCTCGAACTCGATGAGGAGGACTTGGCGCTGTGCAGCTTTGTCGATGCCGGAAAACATGATTACGGTCCGGTACTAAGGCGCAACCTGCATGAGATCTGGAAGGAAAATCAATGAAAGTCTTACGCAGATTCCTCGACCGTCAAGAACGGCATTTCATGCGCGGCGGAAGATTCGAAAAATACGTTGCGCTGTACGAAGTGGTCGACACCTTCTTTTTTTCACCCGCATACGTCACACGCACAGCGCCACACGTTCGTGATGCCCTCGATCTGAAGCGTCTCATGGTCTTTGTCTTGATCGCGGCACTGCCAACAGCCTTCTTTGGGATGTTCAATGTCGGATACCAGGCCAATACCGCCATGGCAAGTATCGGCCTGGAGTCGACCGAAGGGATCCGAGGTAGTGTGCTGGCGATATTCTGGGCGGGCAATGATCCGAACAGCGTGTGGGACAACGTCGTGCTCGGGGCGTCCTACTGGCTGCCAATCTATTTCGTGACCTTCGCCGTCGGCGTGTTCTGGGAAAGCGTCTTCGCGGTGGTGCGTGGTCACGAAATCAACGAGGGATTTTTCGTGACCTCCATCCTGTTTTCACTGACGCTTCCGCCGACGATTCCGCTCTGGCAGGTGGCCCTGGGCATCTCGTTTGGCGTGGTTATCGGCAAGGAGATCTTCGGCGGCACGGGCAAAAACTTCCTCAATCCAGCCCTGGTCGGCCGTGCCTTCCTGTATTTCGCCTACCCCGCGGAGATATCTGGAAATGCGGTGTGGACTGCCGTGGATGGCTACACTGGGGCGACACCGCTGACATTGGCTGCGGAAGGCGGTGTCGAAGCCGTACGGGCTGCCGGTGTTGAGTGGAGCGACGCCTTCTTCGGGTTGATACCCGGGTCCATAGGCGAGACCTCCGCCCTGGCTTGTCTGATCGGCGCCGCAATGTTGCTGTACATGCGCCTCGCCTCCTGGCGCATCATGCTGGGCGTGCTTTTGGGGATGATGGTAACGACCTGGCTTTTCAATCTCTCCGGCAGTGACACCAACCCCATGTTTGCCATGCCCTGGTATTGGCATCTCGTGCTGGGCGGATACCTGTTCGGCCTGGTTTACATGGCGACGGACCCAGTGTCCGCGTCGATGACCGATTCCGGCAAACTGGTTTACGGTGCCTTGATCGGACTGATGGTCGTCCTGATCAGGGTGATTAACCCCGCCTTTCCCGAGGGTATTATGCTCGCTATCCTGTTCGGTAACTTGTTTGCACCTGTCATCGATTGGTTCGTGGTTCAGGCCAATATCCGCAGAAGGGCGCGGCGCGATGCCTGAACTCGCCGCTCACAAGTTCAAGCTGTCGGATCTCTACCGGCGATTGAAGGGGCTGTTCGCGTTGCCGAACGAAGATCCCCGCAAGATCGTGGCGGTCGCGGTGACGCTTTGCCTGGTGTCATCTTTGGTAGTGAGTGCCGCGGCGGTCGGCCTGCGCCCTTTGCAAAAGCGCAACGAATCGCTGGCGTTTAAACGCGAGATTCTCAAAGTCGCGGGGCTGTACGAAGCCGGGCAGGATATCAATCGAACCTTTGCGAAACTCGATGCGCGTCTGGTCAATCTGGAAACCGGAGAGTATGTGACCGACATGGACGCCAGCGACTACGACATGCGCAAAGCGGCGGCGGATCCCGAACGGGCCATGGCGCTATCCGCCAAACAGGACGTAGCCGGCATACGCACGCGTGCCGAAGTGATGCCGGTTTACCTTCTGGGCGGTGCAGACAACAGGCAAGGATTGATCATACCCGTTTACGGGTATGGCCTGTGGTCGACCATGTACGGACTGCTCTCGCTCGCGCCGGACGCTCGCACCATCCGGTCCGTCAGCTTCTACGATCAGTTGGAGACTGCGGGTCTGGGGGGCGAGGTGGCGAATCCAAAGTGGCAACGAACCTGGGCGGGGAAAAAGGTCGTGGATGAGGCCGGTAATCCGCGTTTCGAAGTCGTTAAAGGCCGTGTCGATATGGGGTCGGAAGATGCGGTGTATCAGGTGGACGGCTTGTCTGGCGCCACGCTGACCAGCAACGGCGTGACCAACTTGATGCGCTTCTGGATGGGCGAATTGGGCTACGGGCCCTACCTGGCGCGTTTGCGTCGTGGTTCGGAGGACTGATACATGTCGACGCACTTGAAGCATCTGATTGTCGACCCGCTCGTCGATAATAACCCAATCACCCTGCAGATACTCGGTATCTGTTCTGCGCTGGCGGTGACGACCAAACTGGCGCCGTCCATTATCATGTCGATCGCCTTGACGTCGGTGTTAATCGGATCCAACGTGATCATCAGTATGATCCGTCACCACATGCCGACCAATATCAGAATCATCATCCAGATGACGATTATCGCCTCGCTGGTGATCGTGGTGGATCAGCTACTCAAGGCATTTGCCTACGAATTGAGCAAACAGTTGTCGGTGTTCGTAGGCTTGATCATCACCAACTGCATCGTACTCGGCCGGGCGGAGGCCTTCGCTACGAAAAACCCGCCTTGGCCGAGCTTCCTGGACGGCCTCGGGCACGGTCTTGGCTACAGCGCGATCCTCCTTTCGGTTGCGACGGTACGTGAACTGTTGGGTTCGGGCACGCTGCTCGGATACGAGGTGCTGCCCCTGACCAACGCCGGCGGCTGGTATCACCCGAACGGGATGATGCTCCTGGCACCGGGTGCCTTTATCATCATAGGGCTGATGATCTGGGGTATTCGCACCTGGCGCCCGAAACAGAAAGAGGCCCCGGACTTCCAGATCGACGACGGCCACGCGGAGCACGGCTAATGGAACACTATCTGAGCCTGTTGGTCCGCGCGGTATTCGTCGAAAACCTCGCGCTGACCTTCTTTCTTGGGATGTGTACCTTCCTGGCGATCTCAAAACAGATCGAAACCGCGTTCGGCTTGGGCGTTGCCGTGATCGTGATACAGACGATAACCGTGCCGGTCAACAACCTGATCAAGACGGTGTTGTTGGATGACGGCGCCTTGGCCTGGGTGGGACTGGAGGAAGTCGATCTTTCCTTCATCGGTCTGATCGTTTACATCGGCACCATCGCCGCGATGGTGCAGATTCTGGAAATGATTCTGGACCGATATTTCCCTGCGCTGTACCAGGCACTGGGTATCTTCCTGCCCTTGATCACCGTGAACTGCGCCATACTCGGCGGGTCGTTGTTTATGGTCGAACGCAGCTACGACTTTGCCGAAAGCCTGGTGTACGGCGTCGGCAGCGGCTTGGGCTGGGCGCTGGCGATCGTGGCGTTGGCGGGTGTCCGTGAAAAGCTCAAGTACTCCGACATCCCGGCCGGTCTGCGCGGCTTGGGTATCGCCTTCATCGCCACCGGTCTGATGGCGTTGGCGTTCATGTCGTTTTCCGGTGTTCAGCTGTAGGGGGCGCAATGATTGAAGTGAGCCTTGGCGTGTTCGTCTTCACCCTGGTGGTGTTGGCGCTGGTCGGCGTGATTCTATTTGCCCGCAGTCATCTGGTTCCCAGCGGAACCGTCCGAATCACAGTGAATGGCGAACGTGAAATTGAATCGTCTGTCGGTCCCAAACTATTGGGCGCCCTGGCCTCCGATCGCCTGTTCATCTCGTCGGCTTGCGGCGGCAGTGGTACGTGCGGGCAGTGCAAAGTCAAAGTGTTGGACGGTGGGGGAGAGTTGTTGCCGACCGAGGCGTCCCACATCAATCGTCGCGAGGCGGAAGCGGGCTATCGCCTGGCCTGTCAGGTGGGCGTCAAACAGCCGATGCAGGTGGAAGTGCCGCGCGAGATTTTCGGCGTTAAGAAACTCGCGTGCGCGGTGCGATCGAATGAAAGCGTATCCACCTATATCAAAGAACTGATATTGGAGTTGCCGGAAGGTGAAAACGTGCAGTTTCGCGCCGGCGGCTACATCCAGATTGAATGCCCGCCACACAAGGTGTCGTTCAAGGATTTTGATATTCCTTCCAAGTTTCGGAAGGACTGGGATCGATTTGATCTTTGGCGCCTCGAATCCGTGGTGGGAGAACCCGTCGTGCGCGCCTACTCGATGGCAAACTATCCGGGCGAGCAGGGCATTATCATGCTGAACGTACGCATCGCCACACCACCGCCCGAACTGCCGGATGTGCCGCCCGGTATCATGTCGTCGTATATCTTCGGCCTGAAGCCGGGGGACAGGGTGACTATATCGGGGCCATTCGGTGAGTTCTTTGCCAAAGATACCGATGCCGAGATGATCTTCGTCGGTGGCGGCGCGGGTATGGCCCCCATGCGGTCACAAATCTTCGATCAACTGAAGCGGCTGCACAGCAAACGCACGATCTCGTACTGGTATGGCGCGCGCAGCAAGCGCGAAATCTTCTATCAGGAGGATTTCGATAAACTGAGCGCCGAAGCCGACAATTTCGAATGGCATGTCGCCCTCTCGGATCCGCTGCCCGATGACGATTGGGACGGCTATCGGGGATTCATCCACAACGTGCTCAAAGAAAACTATCTGAAGAATCACCCTGCGCCGGAGGACTGTGAATACTATATGTGCGGACCACCGGTGATGAGTTCCGCAGTGATTACCATGCTTGAAGATATGGGTGTAGAAAAAGACAACATTCTGTTGGATGATTTCGGTGGTTGACCGAGCCGGCCTGTGCGAACGGCGTGCCCTGGACCCCGCCCGGTCGTTTTCCCGGCTACTGACCCAGGAACTCACGGCGTGATTGAGTGGCTATTATCCTTTGTGGCGCTGTTGCTCGCGGTCGCCGGAATGGCGATCGGTGTGTTGCAGGGCCGTAAGGCGATCAGCGGCAGTTGCGGGGGTTTAAATCGCATCCCCGGCGTCGAGTCGGATTGCGGCGGTTCGTGCCGCACGACCTGTAAGCGGCGACTGTCCGTACGTCGATAGTTTTTCGGAGAGTCAGTTATGCAACCGACGATGACAGCCAAAGACTGCATGAATCGGAAAATCAATGCTGTAAGACCCGACGACGATATCCGGTCCGTGGTAAAGGTACTCGTCAACAATAACGTATCGGGAGTACCCGTGATCGACAACATCGGCAATCTGCTCGGCATGATCACCGAAAAGGATTGCATGGCGCTTGCCATCAGCGCCGGCTATTTCGGCGAGTGCGGCGGCCGGGTGAGCGATATCATGAGTACCAATGTCGTCACCGTCGATACGGACACGCCGTTAATGGAGATCGCCGAGCAATTTACCAACGCCACTTTTCGCCGCTTGCCGGTGCTGGAAAGCGGTCGTGTGGTAGGCGTGGTCAGTCGCAGGGACGTTTTGTGGCTATTCGAGCGGCATTGTCGGCCGGAATCGGATCGCGCTTAGGAGCGAGATATCAAAAGCGTTTGGGTATCTGCCGGCTCGAACAGTATTACCGGTCCTTCCAGGCAGGGTGACGCCGTTCGATAAAGGCGTCTATGCCTTCGGCCGCATCCTCGGTCATCATGTTGCAAGCCATCTTTTCCGCCGCCAAGGCATAGGCGTCCGAGAGGTCCATGTTGAGCTGCCGATAAAACATCGACTTGCCGATTTCGACCGGCACCCGGCTTTTGGCACAGATGCTGTCCGTTAGCCTTCGTACCGTGGCGTCGAGGTCCTCTTCCGCGACCGCGTCATTGATCAATCCCCACGCCACAGCCGTCGCGCTGTCGATGAACTCGCCGGTAAACGACATTTGAAAGGCGCGCTTGCGCGACAGGTTGCGCGACAAGGCCACCGACGGTGTCGAGCAGAACAAACCCAGGTTGACGCCGGACACGGCAAAGGCGGCGCTGTCGGCGGCGACGGCCAGATCGCAGGTCGCCACCAACTGACAACCCGCCGCCGTGGCTAGCCCCTGGACCCTGGCGATCACCGGCACCGGGAGTTCGATCAGGCTTTGCATCATGCGCCCACAATCGTCGAAGAGCTTGCGGTAATAGGCCTTGTTTGGATTGGCGCGCATCTGCTTAAGATCGTGCCCGGCGCAGAATGCGCGCCCGCGCGCGGCCAGCACCAGACAGCGAACGTCGGCGTCGGCCGCGACGCGGTCCAACTCGGCCTGCATGGCCGACAGCATCTCTTGCGACAGGGCATTGTATTGCTGCGGTCGATTGAGTGTCAGGGTGGTCACTCCGGCGCGGTCTTCGCGCAACAGAAGGGCCTCATCGTTTGACGGGACGCCTGGCATATTCATTAGCTCGTTGTCGACATTATCGATGTAGTATAGGGCTCATCAGAATACGTGATACGCGCAAAAAGCATCAACCTCGGCGCATTCCTTCGTCAGGATGAAAATCCAGGCAATTTCGGCATTAAAGGTAGCGGGCAGCAAGCAGCAAGGCATCTTCGCGAATTCCACGTTGCGAGAGGTTTCGTTGATCTCCGTGCGACAGCAGCAGCCTGCAAGTAGGCGCTCGAACGCCTCCGCTTGTTAGTGAATTACTCAGCGCGCACGACGAGGCGCGATGCCAATCGCCGACTGCGCGGAAACAAACCACTAAGCGAGTCGTTTCACGAATCCTGCGCTGCCGTTTCGAACACACCACGGAACCAGGCGGAAATGGCTTCGATCTCTTCCATGCACACGGCATGCTCCATCGGGTAGGTGGCGTATTCCGCCCGATAACCCAACTCCTTCAGGCGCTCATAGCCCGCCCGCCCGAGCCGTTCCGGCACAACGGGGTCCCGGGTACCGTGGCCGACAAAGATCGGCAAACCTTTATTCACGGCGTGCAGCTGGATGAGATCGCCAGTGGCGAAATAGGTCGACAATGCCACGATCCCGGCCAGGCGTTTCGGGTAGGTCAGCGCCGCCTGCAGCGCCACCGCGCCGCCTTGCGAAAACCCCGCCACGACCACGCGCCGGCTGTCGATGCCGCGGTCGATCTCGCGGTCCACGAGCGCTCGAACGGCGTCCGCGGAGACCATCAGCTGATCGATATCCACTCGACGGTCGATATCGATATCGAGGATGTCGTACCAGGCCGGCATCACCATGCCGCCATTGACCGTCACCGGGATGGCAGGGGCATGCGGAAACACGAAGCGGACGGCGGCCGTGTCGGGAAGACGCAGTTGCGGTACGATGGGCTCGAAGTCGTGACCATCGGCGCCCAGGCCATGCAGCCAGATGACGGCTGCATTCGCCTGCGACGTGGGTTCAATTTCAACGCCGGGAAGACAGGGCATACTTGCCTCGGGTGCTGATTGCGGGTTCGAATACGTTCATTATATGCGTTTTCCCGGCAGTGGCTTGCAATAGACCATGGTCGAAGAAGAGGATAGTCGCAGGCGCGTCGCCGCGGTAACCGGCGCCAACGGAGCCATCGGCGCGGCCATCGCCGCGCAAATCGCCGCAGTCCCGGGCCACGAAGTCGTGCTCGTGTGTCGGAACGCGGCCAAGGCGAGCGCGTGCGCGGAGCGCATTTCGCAAATCACCGGTAATCCGCATGTTCGCTACGAGCTTGCCGACCTGTCGCGGCGCCATTCGATTCAGGCACTGGCGCGACGCTGGCCAGGGCCGCTCGACGTGCTGGTCAACAACGCAGCAGTAACGCCGCGCGATCTGACGCATACTCCCGAGGGAATCGAACTGCAGTTCGCGACGAATGTCCTGGGATACTTCTGGATGATCGAAGCTCTTAGCGAACGGCTTGGACAAAATTCCGCCGCGCGCATCGTCAACGTGGCCAGCTACTGGGCAGGTGGCCTCGATCTGCACGATCTCGAGTTCAAAAAGAGACGCTACCACAACGACGCCGCGTATCGGCAATCCAAACAGGCCGACCGGCTGTTGACCGTGGCCTTCGCCAAACGGCTGCAGCCGCAGGGTATCAAGGTCAATGCGTGTCACCCCGGCGACGTCAATTCCACGCTAAGCAACAATCTCGGTTTCGGTGGCCACCAGTCGCCCGACGAAGGGGCAAAAACACCGGTCTGGTTGGCAAGCAGCGAGGCAGGTGGTCAGTACACCGGCAAATACTTCGAACGGCAACGCGCGGTTGATTGTCCTTTTTCCCGGGACGCAGGAACGATCGAGGCGTTGTTTACGGCGTGTCAATCCTACTAATCGAGTCGTGCGTGCGTTGTGTGTCAGCGACTATTCATCACAAACAAGGGACGGAGGGGCCGATCGAAACGCGCATATTCTGGACGAGCGGGGTTTGGCGCTTAAAAGCCAGTGGCTGGAAAGACGATTATTTAACATAATGCTGGTGGTGCGCACTCGATCCTGGGTTGGCAATGATTTTAAGTGGCGCACTCTGTAGCGGCGTCGCGCAATCGGAGCAGACGGGGAAAGCCCGTTACCAGGGGAAGGACTTGACGGAAGTACGCAGTGCGCAAAGGAAACTCGTGTCGGCCACCGTAGGGCTGGAACACCACGAGCCAACCTCACTGCGGGGAAGAGCCAAGCGGGCAAAGGCCTGCAAAGACCATCGTTTTCAGGACCTTTATCGGCATCCAGGATGCCAACCGATTGTTGGCCTGCTGTGAGGATCTGGACAAAAGATCAGCCAGCGGAGTCGACGGGGTAACGGCGACGGCGTATGAGCAGGAGCTCGTCGCCGATATCCTGGATCCGGCCGAGCGACTGAAGACGAAGCGGTACCGGGCGAAACTCGTCCGGCGCTGTCATATCCCCGAGGACAACGGCGTGCGAGCGGCCGCTGGGGATACCGGCTATGGAAGACAATAGTCACACATCGTGCTGATACCAGTCCATGAACCCGATTTCATGGAATGCTGAGAAAAACGCTCTGCTGAAAGCCGGGCGAGGCGTTTCGTTCGAGGATGTGGTTTTCCATATCGTGGCCGGCGATATCCTCGATACCGTGGATCACCCCAATCAAGAGCGCTATCCAGGGCAGCAGATTCATGTCATCGCCATCGAGGAACATGTCTCTGTGGTTCCGTTCGTGGAGTCCGAAGAAGAAGTTTTCCTGGAAACGATCATTCCCAGTCGAAAGGCAACGAAGAGTTATTGGGGTGAAGGAACATGAGCAAACTACCGAACGAAGAGCGCGAGATTCTGGAGGCGTTTGAAAAGGGCAAGCTCAAGCGGTCTAAAAAAGCAGTGAATACGCAGAAGCGGCACCAAGAGTACGCGGACGCCATGTTCAACAAAGATGCTCGAATCAACATCAGGCTTTCGTCAAAGGACTTGCGTGGATTGCAGAAGCGTGCCCTGGCAGAAGGTATCCCTTACCAAACTCTGATTGCCAGCATTCTGCATAAGTACGTCGAGGGTCGGCTGAGTGAGAGCAACGGCTAATCGGGTAACCGGGGGGTCTTTAACCCCCAGTCCCCTCACCACCCGGCATGCGGGTCCGCACCGGGTGTTCGACAAGCACGGTTGAATAGTGTTAACGAATCAAAGAAATCGTTGGCGGTTTATACGTCTTTATCGTGGGAGAAACCTTGAAGAAATTCGACATGGATCAAGTCACCGAGGCTGACGGGCTGTATGCCAAGCAGCCCGCTAGAATCGACGAGAATCACTTGCCGGTTCCCATTACATCCAAATCGCCGTTCCAAGGTCGCTGAGGTAATGTACGTCGCCCAAGTGTAGCGACCCGGCCGGCGCAGGGTCTTGCGCTCGTGCATGGCGGCGGTTAATATCCCGGCTTGCGTAGTGCATGGCCGAGCTGGAAACTGGCTACACGGATGTAGGCGTGCGCTAAACGCATGCATAGTCTAAGACCCTAGGCGCGTAGCTCAGTTGGGTGAGCGCCGGTCGCGAAGCGACAAAAGGCCACTTGACGTGGCGTTTTGAGGAGGGAACGCGAGGCCCCAGGATGGCCGAGCTGGAAACTGGCTACACGGATGTAGGCGTGCGCTAAACGCATGCATAGTCTAAGACCCTAGGCGCGTAGCTCAGTTGGTTAGAGCATCACCTTGACATGGTGGGGGTCGGAAGTTCGAATCTTCTCGCGCCTACCAAATAAAAACAGAGGGTTAGCCGCTTGGTACGGCTAACCCTTTTGTTTTTCGGCATTCAGATACCGTTTCAGGTGCCAAGACCATTTTCGGTTTTATAGGCCGCAAGGGCCAGCAATGCCGCATTAGATCCACGGTGTCTGTAACCAGATCAATTGTCTCGATGTGCTTCTCGCGCCGGGTCGGCAACGTGCATTGCTTGGGAGCCTGGACTGGACTGACGGCGCGCTCCCGGTCAGACAAAAAGGTTCACGTCCGCCGTCAGCGCCCGCCGCGGGAAGCTTGCGGCGCCGACCCGTTCCTCGATCTGCGGAATAAGTCCTCCTTGCGGTAGTCGAACAGGTCCACCGTCATCTGGCAGGCCACCAGCTTGACCTCCGCCGCGATGCACAGCTCGAGCAGTTCCTCGATCCGCGCGATGCCTTTCTTGTCCATCGTCTTGCGCATGATGTGGGTGGCCATGCTCTCGAAGGCGGGTAGCAGCGACATCACTGACGTTGGCACGGGCAGCTCGCGGCCTTTGAGCCAGGTCGGGCCTTCGGGCAGTTTCATCGGCATCGCCGGGTTACCGAGCGGCGTGACCTTCAGATCGAGGTCGTGCTTCGGCAGGTTCAGCCCGTGGAAAAGGATCTCGCCGGCCTGCAGTGGGTCGGTGCGGATCATCGCGTGGGAAGTGATTCAAACGGTGGGGCGTATGCAAAGCTCGGCAAGCTGATCGCAATTCAACGGACAAATGAAGCGCCCAGCCCAGCATAGAACAACTATTCCTTGGCCGTGCGCCTAGATGTTTTATTTTTAAATCAACACGTTAACTCACACCCCTCCAAACGAATCGATCCCACGATTTTCCCACTCCACCCTATTGAGCCGATTGTCATCTGAAATGTTGTGGCCGCGCCGCAGCCCTTAGAGCGTTACGCGCGGGCGTTCATGGCTGATGAATCAGGTTCATCAGGTCCGCCATAACCTGCTCGTAGCGAACTCTCGCCTGCTCACGGTCGCCGTTCAGAACGTTTCCGAGCGCATGAACGTCCATACGTAGTTGAATGATACGATCGCGCAGGGGCGAATCGGCGGTGTTTAACGCTTCATTCAGATAGATTATCGTTGACTCAAGTTCCTTTCTGATCGCATGGTGATCGCGACCCGTGTCCAAGTCGTGTTCGGCGTAGTGCAGATGAGTTTTGGCATCCAACAACTTCCTCAGCGTGCGGTTGGCGTCTTGCTGTTGCCTATAACGTAACCACAGATCCTGGGCTTCCCTTTCGATCAATGCGGCGCTGCGATGCAAGAAGTTGCCGAACTTGTGCGTGTGATCGTCTGCGACACCTTCTATTCTGTCATTTAGCGCGTCGATATCCGCAGCCAGTTTCTGCGCTTCTTCTCGACTCTTTTCGTCGGCGTGTTTACCCGCGTCACGGAATCGTTCGCCGGCTCTCGCCAAGTCCACCTTGGCGGCGGCATAGTTTTTATCGGCGTAGTTTTTTGCGGCGCGGCCCAATAGCGTTCGTGCGCTGGCCGACCGAGCGCTGCCGCTCAGGGTGACAAACTGGATGCTTTCTTCGGCCGCTCCTAGATTTTTGTCCGCTTCCGCCAGACGGTTTCGTAACAACGCCGCTTGCGCCAAGCGTATTTGTTGCTCGCTTGTCGCCAGCGGTAAATCGAATTCCACTACGACCAAGGACGCCTCCAGGCGGTCCAGTTCTCGCCGTGCAGCGGCGCTGTCGTTTTGCTCTAAATAAGCCTGCGTGGCCTGCAGATGCCGATGCGCCTTGTTTGTTGGCAGGGTATGTGCAAGGTTCAGCAACTCGGCATCG
This sequence comes from uncultured Chromatiales bacterium, assembly GCA_965368585.1. Classification (GTDB taxonomy): domain Bacteria; phylum Pseudomonadota; class Gammaproteobacteria; order Chromatiales; family Chromatiaceae; genus JARRQB01. The sequence continues at coordinate 83,279 of CBDUNM010000002.1, forward strand.
ATCAGTGCAAGGTCGTTTATCACGTCTTGCGAACTTGCGTAGTCCATGTGCTGGCGGACGACCCAGATGTGTTCTTTCACCCGAACAGTTGGTCTGGCGGCCTCGATCAACGACAGTAATTCCCGCGCCTTTCGAACCTGCGCTCGCGCCTGAACTGGATCCTTATTGTGTATGGCGTTGCGCGCCAGGGTGATGAAACGAAGCGCCCGCCGGGCGGCGGACGCAATCGCCTCGCGCTGAGTGGTGGATATCTCGGTCGTAATTGCGTTGCCTGTGCCATTCTGATTCTGGTCAGCCCAAGTCGCCTGCGGGGCGGTGAACAAAATGAGCAATAGGACGGCAACGGCACGTGTCGAGGCAAAAAAGCCCATGAATACTCCCGCGCGATGGATATGAAAACTTGGCGGATAAATTATATGCGCTTCGAAACTCATTCAGTCGCGGCTCATAGGAATCAGTGATATTCGCGACGCGCGCCGTAGGCTTTCCTGGCCAGATCAAGCATGTCCTTTTCGGGGTCGTAGACAGTCGAGTCGGTTTCGAACATCCCGAGCACGGTGTGAAAAACGTAATCGTGCGTAAACGGCGTTTCGCGTAGTTTACGCAACGCGTCAATATCGACGCCGTCAAAGTTTTCGCCCAACCAAATGATCGCCGGAACATGCGTCTGCTGTTCCGGTGCGACGAAGTAAGGCAGTCCATGCAGGTAGAGACCGGACTCGCCGAGCGACTCGCCATGATCACTGACGTACAGCATGGCAGTCTCGAATCGTCGGTCGTTGGCGCGCAGCAGTTCGATGACCCTACCAAGAAAGTAGTCGGTGTACAGGATGGTGTTGTCGTAGCTGTTGCCGATCTGCGTGGCGCTGCAACTGTCGAGCTGGCTGGTGTCGCAGGTTGGCTCGAACACACGAAATCTCGACGGGTAGCGCTTGAAGTAGGCAGGGCCATGGCTGCCCATCTGGTGCAGCACGATCAGAATATCGCCTGACGCTTGACGGTCGATGAAGTCCTGCAATCCGACCAGCATACCCTCGTCGCGGCACTCCTCATCGCAGATCGAGTTGGTTTGTGGTGAGCGAAAATCTTCTGTCGGGATCCTGTCGGCGACGCCTTTGGAATCCGAGTTGTTATCGCGCCAAAGCAGATTCACCCCCGCGTGCTTGAGCACATCGAGCAGGTTCTCGGTCGAGGCCGCCTTGTCCCCAGTGAACTCGTCACGGCCGTAGATCGCAAACATACAGGGCACCGAAATCGCGGTTGATGTGCCACAGGCGGCCATGTGGTCAAGGCTGACGACGTCTTCCTTGGCCAGTCGGGGATTGGTGTCGCGCGTGTAGCCGTTGAGTGCGAAACGGTCGGCACGCGCGGTTTCGCCGACGACCATGATCACCAGTTCGCGCTCGATATCGGCGGGCGGAATCCGCGCGTCTTCGCCAAGCGCCTTCGGTGGCCCCGGATCGACCGCCAGTTTTGTCCTACTGAACCGGTAGACGGCATAGAGGGGCGTCGCCGGATTCGTATAGTACCTCAGCATTTTATGCTCACGGAAAAATGAAGCATAGAAGCCGCTCGAGAGAAAGATCAATGCCACGGCGACCAGCAATGCCCCACCGCCGAGCAGGGCGCGTGAGCGCAGGGCGACGGCGGCCGTTTCCGGTCTGATGTCCAATCCGACCACGAAGGCTGAAGGCAGTATGCCCAGCAGCAGCAGATAAGCCAGCAGCCTGGGGGTCAGCAGATCGCGCGATTCGGCGACATTGGTTGCCAGAACGTTGGCGATCATATCGTGGTCGATGACCACGTTGTAGGTGTCCATGAAGTAAGCGGTGGCCGCGGATATGACGAACAGGAGCACCAGCAAGGGTTTGGTTGTCCCGCGGAAGCAGATCAACGACAACAGCAGGAGGACAACGCAAAGCAGCACGACGGCCAGTGACCCTGTATGTGCGTAGCCCCAGGGTTGCTGCGAAAAGGTTTCCAGTACATTGCGGAAGAACGCGAAATTGACGAACAGGACCAAAAAGATGGATGCGCCAACAATGACTTGATTTACGCTCGGATTGAGTTTCATTTGCCCCTTTAGTTTTCGTCACGGCCGCGCAAGCTCATGGTGGCGTCGATTATCCAATGGAAGTCTTAATGTTTCCTTAAGGGAGTCCAACTATCATCGTGCAGACGACCTTTCTTGGTGGTCTGATCGGCGTACGTTTGGCGGCAAGAGTAAAAAATCGTGCAGAACCAACCCCCACCGTCCAGTCCGTCCGCCGTCGCCGTGACCGGGTCTCGCGCGATGCTGATTGATCTGGCTATCTGGCCGTCGATGGCCTTTGTGTATTTATTTGTCGCCCTGCAACTGGGTGGTGCGGACGATTTCGTCGCACGGTTTTTCTACGACCCGGTTCGCAGGGCATTTCCGCTGCGACATGATTTTTGGACCCAGCAGGTATTACATGACGCCGGGCGCAAGGTGATGATTGGGGTGGCGCTGGTTGTCCTGGCGATGTGGCTGCTGTCGCTGCGTCTCAAGAGCCTGCAGGACTGGCGCCGACTGTTCGGCTACATGGTGTTGTCGATCGTGACGAGTTTGGTGGCGGTGAATCTCGGCAAACAGTTGACGAATACTGATTGCCCCTGGGATCTTACCGAATACGGCGGGCAACGCCGTCACTTCGAACTGTTTCAGGACAAACCAAATGATCTGGCGACGGGCCGTTGTTTTCCCGGTGGCCACAGCTCAGGCGGGTTCGCGCTGTTTGCGCTGTTCTTTGTGGGTCGCCGACGCCATTATCACCGGGCCTGGTTGACGTTGGCGCCTGCCATCCTGGTGGGTGGCGTGTTTGCACTGGACCAGTGGGTTCGCGGCGCGCATTTTCCCTCCCACGACCTGACGACCGCCTATCTTTGCTGGATGGTCGCTTTGGGCACCTATGTGTGGTGGTTCCGGCACGAGGAGGGTATCTCGCTTTGAGCAGCGGGACGGCCGCGACCCTGACTCTGATGTCTGGCTTGCTTCCTATATAAGATGGTTATAATATTCACCGTCATCCCGCGCCGGACATCGGCGATCAAGCGGGCTCTTCCCAATCCGCGGCTCGTTTCAGACTGACGCGGGTCCGCTCGAATTTTTTACCACGCAGTACAAGCGAAGATCGAATGATAGACGCGTCGAAGTGGTTTGCCTTGTTTCCATTCCTGAGTTGGTTCCGCTTCGTCTCCAAAGATTCGCTGAAGACGGATTTCCTTGCGGGTCTGACTGGCGCCGTGATTGTTCTGCCGCAGGGCATCGCGTTCGCTACGATCGCGGGCTTGCCGCCGGAGTATGGTCTGTATACGGCCATGGTCACCCCCGTCGTGGCGGCACTGTTCGGTTCCTCGTATCATCTTGTTTCCGGGCCAACAACGGCGATCTCCATCGTGGTTTACTCTGCGATCAGCCACCACGCGGACCCCGGCACGCCTGAGTTCATCAATATGGCGTTAACGCTGACGTTTCTGGCGGGCGTTTATCAGTTGGCCTTCGGCTTGGCGCGGTTGGGCGCCTTGGTCAATTTCGTATCGCACACGGTCGTAATCGGTTTTACCGCGGGCGCCGCCATTCTGATTGCGACCAGCCAGATGAAACATGTTCTGGGTGTTTACATTCCAAAAGGTGAGTCCTTTTTGCATACCTGGTACGACATCTACCTGGAGGTGCGCGAAATCGATCCGTACCTGGTGGCCATCGCACTGGGGACCTTGATGACGGCGCTCGCGGCAAAACGGCTCGCCCCGCGGTTGCCTAACTTGTTGATCGGCATGGCGGTTGGCAGCCTGATGGCAATCGTCATGGAACCGTACGCGAACGGCATCGATCTGGTCGGAGAGATACCGGCTCATCTGCCGCCCCTGTCGTCGCCCGAGTTTTCGTTTGAAACCATCAAGCTGCTGGCCCCCGAGGCATTCGCGGTGGCGCTACTCGGCTTGATCGAGGCGGTTTCGATCAGTCGTGCGATTGCCACAAGATCCAACCAGCGGATCGATGCCAGTCAGGAATTTATCGGCCAGGGCCTGTCAAACGTGGTCGGCAGCTTCTTCTCGAGTTACGCGGGTTCCGGCTCATTTACACGCTCAGGTCTCAACTACGAAGCAGGTGCCCGTACCCCGGTCTCAGCCATCTTCGCCGCTGTCATGCTGATGGGCATTGTCTTACTGGTCGCCCCGTTGACCGCTTATTTACCCATCGCCGCAATGGGCGGAGTCATTCTATTGGTTGCCTATAACCTGATCGATTTCCGCCACATCGTCGACACCTTGAGAAAGAGCAAGTCCGAATCCGCCATTTTGCTCACGACATTTTCCGCCACCTTGTTTCTAGAACTCGAGTTCGCGATCTACCTCGGAGTACTGCTGTCGCTGGTGTTCTTTCTCGCGAAGACATCCACGCCGCAGATCCCGACATTGTCCTTCGATGGTGACCCAGGTTCAGCACACCGCAAGTTGCTCAATATTGCGAAGAAGCCGCTCAAACAGTGTCCGCAGCTCAAGATTATCCGCATCGATATGTCGATTTACTTTGGATCGATCAATCATATTCAGAACCGAATTGTGCGCATTGTAGAAGGAGAGCGGATCTATCATATTTTGATTGTCGGCAGCGGCATCAATTTCATCGATCTTTCGGGCGCCGAGGCGTTGATCGCCGAGAACAAGCGCCTCGAGCAGTTGGGCGGTGGACTTTACTTCGTCGGACTGAAATCGTCGGTTTATGAGTTCGCAGCTAGAATTCATTTCGTACGCGATATCGGCCGTGACCATTTTTTCGACAGCAAAACAGACGCGATCAGGGAGATCTACAGTAGGCTGGATCGTTCAGTTTGCAGGGAATGCGGTGCTCTGATTTTTCGTGAGTGTCAATAGTCAAGGCCGGTCGATGTCCGCGCGGTACCGGAATTTTGAGGACATCAGTGCCCCATGCGGGCGCTTGTGCTGAAACCGAAGTGACTCATTAACGGTTTGACGCTGATGCCGTGCACGAGAATGGAAAGAGTCACCACGATGAGCGTGATATGGATCAGTTCCAGCGTCAGCTCTTCGGGTAGACCGTGTTGTATGGCGTACATGAGATAGTAGAGCGAGCCGATGCCGCGTACCCCGAACCAACCCGCCATGGCGCGAATGCGCCACGGCGCGCGGGATACCGACAGGCCGGCCAGGACGCTGATCGGGCGCGCCACCAGAAACAGGAACAGCGCGAAGCCTACGGCCCGGAAACTCCAGGAATCGAGAAACAGCGAACCGCCCACTAGCAGGATGAGTACCAGCTCCGACAAACGCTCCAGGTGCTCCTTGAATACCAACGAACCTTGACTGACGGTCCGTATTGCCCGGTGATTGGTGTTATCCGCCAAAGCGTCGGCTGGATGCTGATCGGCTGGTGGTCGCGCCGGCTTGCCCAATCCGTCATTGGTGACCGAGAGCTCGGTCTGACGCAGCGCCACGGCAGCGAAGAACACCGCGAGAAAGCCCCATGCCTCGACCAGTTCGCTTACTCCGTAAACGACGCCGATCAGACCCAGGCCGAGGAAGTCGTCCATCAGATCATGCCCCGACGATAGCCGGCGCAGGTGTGACCCCAGGTGCGCCAACCCGACACCGAGCGCAACACCGATGAAGATCCCCGCCGCGGTCGCCCACACTACGTCGAGCAACACCCAGCGCAGGCCAAACTCGCCGAGGTCGTGCAAACCCAGCAACCCAAGCCCGAGCATCACGAACGGAAATGCGCTACCGTCGTTCATTCCCGCTTCGCAGGTCAGATTGAACCGCAACCGGTCGCGGTCGCCGGGGTGGCGTATCTGCACATCGGTGGCCAGCACCGGGTCCGTCGGTGCGACGATTGCCCCGAGCAGAACCGCCGCGCCCAAGGTCATACCCAGCACGTAGTGGGCAAAAGCGGTGACCAGGCCTACGGTGATCGCCATGGATACAAAGGCCAGTAGAATCGGCGTGCGCCAGCGCGTCAGCGTCATCGGGACGGGCATTTTTACGCCGGCGGCGAACAGGGAAATGAGTACCGCAACCTCGGTCAGCGTTTCCAGCAGCGCCGCCTCCTTGAGCGGATTGAAGTGGAACGCATGGAGCACCGTCGGCCCTATGACCACCCCGACCGCCAGATAGACGATCGCCGACGTAACCGGCAGGCGTTTGAAGGCGGGCAGCGTAAGACCCATGGCCAGCAGCAGGCTGCCGACCAGCAGAAACCATTGCGCGGCGGTCATCGTCAGGTCTGTTTCCATAATTCGTCACATGCTCAGTTTGCGGAATACGCGTGCGGCTTTCTTGGCACGGGCGGCAAGGTGCTGCTCCGACCCCTGTCCTGTCCAGCACCGCGAGTCGCACTTGTTTCGCCATGGATCCTACGGAGCACTGCAAGTTCCGGGCTGCAGTTTCAGGATGCGGAAAGTGTGACCGGCATCGGAATTCGCCATCCAGCTTGCGATCGGCGGCGGTGGGTGTGCTCCGTGCTTGGCGACGCGGAATGTCGAAGATACCAATCGGGCAAGCCGAGCGGGGCGGGGCCGCCGGCAGGGCGTCGCGGATGCGGGACCGTCTTTCCAGCGCGCCGCAGCTCTGAAACCGGGTGACCTCAGTCAGGTAGTCATTGCGTCGATGCGGCCCGCCTCCCATGCGGCCCGCCACTGGGCGAGCGATGGCCGAGCTGCCTCGACCGGGTCCGCGAATCGACGCGTTGGACGAAAATCACTTGTCTTTTACCTCGCCGCATTCTGAGTACATCGAAACGCGCGATTGGCGTGACTGACAAATGATGGTCACGCTGAGTTGGCGCTTTGACGATTTACGAATAATTGTCAATTAAAGTAAGAAAGCGACGAATGTTCTCTCGCGCTTGTTGCTCATAGCGGTCGTTGAAAAAATCGGTGAAAAAGATCTTGGGGCGCTGTAACAATGCTTCGAGAAAGCGGCGCTTCCCCAGTTTATAGTCGTCTTCGGTCCCCTGGAATTCAGCTCTCAGGTTGACTGAGTCCGCCAGAAAGCAATCCCACGGACAACCGAAACTGGCCAAGTCTATATCGCTGACCAACTGCTGCAGTCGGCTTGTCGGGAGGATGTCGTGCGTGGTGATCAGGATCAGATCGACAACGCCATCGACGAATTCGGGATCCATAACCGTGGCCGACAGGTCGTAGAATAGCGCGGCGCTGCGCGCCTCGTTGTTCGATTTTCCAGGGTCATAAATCACGTCGTGAAACCAAATCGCCATTTCGACTTGATCGGGTAATTCGATCTCGTGGCTGACCATATCCAATTGCTCGAGGCACACGACCAAGTGCTGCACGTTATGGTATTTGCGGTGTGGCTCGGCATAGCGTGAATACACGGCATCCCAAGCGGATGAATCATCACTCTCGGCACCGAGGATGAGATTACGGCGCCATAATCGTACAAAACGGTTGCGTAATCGCGCATCGTGGATGCTCGCCCCGGGCTGTACTTGGCCAATCGGATTACGCGGATTCATAGACGATAGCTGCACCGATGCACGCTGCACGTTGGCATGAACAATGCCAAATTGGATGTGAATGTCGTCGCTCCAATTAAACCCGAATATTTCACGGGATTTGGCGCAAATTAGGTATGTAGCTCAACGCCTTGTGAAAGACTAGACGTGGTTTCGCGATTTGTACAATCAAACGCTTATTGATTTGCGGACGAGTTCCGCAGTTCGGGGCGGGCAGGGCCATCAATAGTAACGTGTCGGAGTACTAGCCATAGCGACCGCTATGACTTTTGCTTCAGAGCGCCGTACCATCGCATCTGGCCGGCGCGAACATTCTGAATACCGGCGCAACCTGCAGGCTAGCGCTACAAATCGAATTCCAGGACATCCGGATTCAGGGCCCCGGCATCGACTGCGTTCGGATGTTTGCGCAGTTCGATATCGCTGACGATCCGCGCCTCGTCGTCCGAGGTCACCACAAGCGGGCGGATGATGACCAATAATTCGCGTTTTTCCCCTCCCGTTGTTTCGGTCCCCATCAGCTTGCCGAACCCGGGGATCTTGCGCAGGAACGGCACCCCGCTGTTTTGTTCGTTGGCGTTGTCGCGCATTAGCCCGCTGATGACCAGCGCTTTGCGGTCCTTGACTACGACGTTTGTCTGTACTTCGCGTTCGGCCGTGGTAAATTGATTGTCTCCGGTCACACTGCCGGCAACCACCGAACTCAGTTTGATATGAATCGCCAGACTGACATCGCGATTCTCGGCGATGCTTGGGGTGATCTTCAGTTGTAGCCCGACCTTAAGGCGATCAAACGTTTGGATCGGATTGCTCGCATCGTCGAGCCGAAACTCCTTCAGAATAGGCACTTCATCACCGATCAGTAGGCTGGACTCCTTGTTGTTCGAAGCCATCAAATGCGGCGACGACAGCACACGTGTATCCGTGTCACTGGCCAGCATATCAAGGAGCACTGCATAGTCGTTGGGTCGCAACAAGGCGAAACTCATACCTTTCAACGACGGCAATGTTTCGAGGCTGCTCAATAGTGTCGTCGAGCCTGACTCGGAAAAACTCAGGGATGCCGTAGGATTCATGCGGTTAATGAAGAACTGCCACTGCACGCCGAGACGGCTGGAATCGGTCAGACTGACCTCGACGATGGTTGCTTCGAGCAACACCTGCGTACTGCGATGATCCAGGTCTGCAATGATGGTGGCAACGTCCTGTTGGTACGATTCGGGCGCGTTGACGATTAAGGCATTGCTGCGGGCGTCATGCAACACTGTCGTCAAAGGGCCGGCCACTCCGGGACCACCTGCGCTGGCCGACGCTCCCTGCAAAAACGTCGCGATCAGCGGCGCCATCTCCGCCACTTTGGCGTATTGCAGCTGGTAAGTGCGACTGACCGGCTGAGATATCGGCTTATCCAGTTCGGTGAGCAGCTGCTGGAGTTTCTTAACGTTGTCGGCGGTATCAGTCACCACCAGCATATTGAGGTTGGCGTCGGCGACCAGCTTGCCTTCTTGCGAGATTAACGACTGCAGACTCTGAAAGATCGCAGCGACTTTGACGAATTCCGGTTTGATGACTTCGGTAACCAGACGGTCACCGGCGACGCGCGGTTGGAGACGGACCGCGGGCGAGGACATGGCTTTGATCTTCGGCATGATCTTATAGAAGTCATCGGTTTCCACAACCGCGAAGCCGCGCATGTCGAGGATTGTGAATAACAGTTTAATGGCCTGTTCCTCACTCACCGGACCGGGCGAAATGACCGTTACCTGACCTTGCACCTCGTTTGACGGCACGAAAACCTTGCCGGTCAGCTCCGAATAAAACTCCAGCAAGGCCATCAACTCCACTTCGCGGAAGTTTAGGGTGATGTCTTCCGGCTTGACCGTAGCACTCCAACACAAGATCACCATTAATATTGTCAGCAGTCGATTATTCATTGATCGCTTCACTTGGTTATTTGAGCGGTACGCTGAACTCAGTGGCCGCGCCGTTGCGGTGCACTCGTACCTGTACGGCCTGTTCGGGGACAGACTGAATAAGCTGGCGCGCTTCCGCTAGAGTGGTAAAGGTTTGACCGGCTATTGCCAGTATGACATCGTCGATTTGCAGCGGTGAACCGCCCTCGCGCAACGCCGTGACCACCAGCCCCGTCTCACTCAACCCCAATTCCTGTTGTTTCTCGAGGCTGAGCATGTAACCGGAAATGCCTAACGAACGATTGGATGGCGGTGGTGGCGGCGTCGGCGAGGGCGGTTGATCCTGGTTGAACACATTGCCGCTTTGTCCGACCGGTGCGTTCGGGCCGGACGGCGGTGACGACGGCATATCTCCCGGCATCGCACCAGGCATCGCACCGGGCATGCCTCCGGGCATGGTTGTCGGCATGCCTCCCGTGCCGGGGGCGGCGCCGACCAGCACCGCGTTGCCGGTCGGTTGGCCCGATGATTGAGATATCAGACCCGGAGACGGCATTCCCGGAGACCGCGTGCCGGGAAGCGCCGTTTCCGGTGAAGGTGTGCCCGGGGGCGGTTGCTCCGCGGTCAACGGAGGCAGCCCCTTTAGTTGGCGCGATAGGTTATCGCTGCCCTGTACGGGCGTCAGAGTGAGTTCGGCTTCTTGCTCGCCAAGCGCCAACACGATCTTGTCGGCGCGAATCGCCTTGACGACGGAATTACGAATCTTATCGCCCAGCGCAATCTGCGTCGTTTGCATATTTTGCTCGTCCCGCAGCACCGCCCGTTGCAGTGCGGCGCCCGGTGCCGTACCGACCAGAATCAATCCGGCTACATCGGGCGTTGGAGCCGGCGGCGTCGGTGGAGGGGGTGACGCTGCTTGCGGCTCAGGTTCCTTTTGACGCAGCGCTGCCGTGGTCTGTTCCAGGGCCTGAAACTCGAAGGGTGTCGTGCGTTTACTGGTCAGTTCACTGTACTTGGGGAACAGAAAGGTATGGTCGACCAACCGCCGGGAAGCAGCTTGCGCGACGTCGCCCAAGGCGGGGGCTTGCGACTGCGGCGCGAGCAATAACAACAAGCCTGCCACGGCAAAAACGATGCTGAGCACCCCCAGCAGGCGGATGAGATAGGTTACGTGGCCCCGTGACAACCGGCTCCAGTCAGCGCTCACGTCCACCCTCCACTGCGGGTTGGTCCGCAGGTTGCGCAGCCGGAGACATCGCAGCGGATACCGCATCTCGTTCGGCGGGTGGTGTCGTAACCGGTACTGCCGGAGGCGCCGTGCTTGGCAAAGCCGGCCGTACTGTAGGCCGCTCCGCTGGTTCTTCGGCAGGTTGCGCGGGGCGCGATTCTGCCGGGTTTGTGGCGAGGTGATTCTCAGGCTGTTTGATATTTAAGGCCTGTCGGACAAAAATCGGAGCGGCAATATCGCCCGCCGTCACCAGTGGCAGCGGCTGCGCGATGGATTCCAGGTAGGCTTCAAAGGTCGCCAGTTGTTCCGCCAGACGCTTTTCGTCGAAAAAGTCGCGGATCTGGTCGGCGTCGTACAGTGAGATCTTCGCCAGGTTTCTTCGTGTCACTTCGATCGGTTGGTTTTCCCATTCAGCGACAATTTCCATGGCACGCTCGGGCTGGTCCGCAATGAATTGACGCGCCTTGAGCAGTCCATCAACGAGAAATTGCACCACCTCTTGTTTTTCGTTGAGCGCCTTTGGTGTCATCGCAAGCAGATCTATGATCAGGCCTTCGAGTTTCTCCGAGGTGTAAAGCAAGCGTGCTTGCCCGCGTTCCACCAATGATGACAAATAGGGTTCGCGGGTAAGTCCGACTTCCAGGGTGCCGCTCGCGAGCTCGCGTGCGACCTGACTGGCGTCGAGTTCTTGCAGCTGCACGTCCTGTAATTTCAGTCCGGAACTTTGTAATGCGCGCGATAGCACGAATTTCAGAATACCGCGCGGTTCGACCGCGATGCGCCGTTGGCGTAAATCCGCCAGGGTTCGCACCTCGGAGTCTGGCAGTACCGCGATACCTTCGGTCCCGGCCGTACTGTCCAGCGGTAGGACGATCTGCAGCGGAATACCGTCAACCCAGTAAGCCAACAATTCCGGCAGGCTTACGCCGATGCCATCGGCATCCCCGGAAACCAGCAGGCGGTTGATGGTGACCTTGTCGTCGGTCAGCAAAAGGTTGACCTGCATTGACTCCGATTCCAGGTAACCGTTGTGTTTGGCGACCACCAAAGTCGCGTAGCCGGTCCAGCGGGAAATCGCCAGCAACAGGCGATTGTCCCGCGGCATCAGGTTGGCGACCGGGGCGGCGCCCTGATCCTTCGCCAGGTCGATGTTGGACAGCTTTAACTGCGCCTTCAGCAAGCCTTCGTTCTGGTGGGTCAATTGCAGATCGGTAATCGCCAGCAACGAGGGCGATGAATCGATGTAGTAGAAAAACTTGCGCAGCGCCTCGAAGTCGGCGTCCGCTTCGATTTCCAGGGGTACTTCCAGGTATTCCGCCGCGGTACTGGCGTCCAACGGTCGAATTGCGCCCACCGCCACTGCCGCGAGCCGCGCATAGTAGGTCAATTCCACAATGGTTTTGGCGACGGCGGCCTCGGGTTCGGTCGCCGCAAGTTCAAAGTATCGTTTAAGTGCGGCCAATTCAGCGCGGTATTCGTCGAGCTTGGCTTCGCGCCGCGGCAACATCATCACCTGTCGTGTGTATCGGCGTTGCTGATCTTCAAGTTCCAGCAAGGCCGTGTTTGCCTGGTCCGCGCGATTCAGCAGGGGTTCCAGCAAGCCGACATAGGCGAATACCACGGTCAAAAACGCTGTGACGATTCCCAGCGCGCGGCGGTCTTTCGGGTTGAGCCGGGCCAGTTGTTGTTGTACGCGTTCAGCGAGTTGCATCCGATTAGCCCGCGACATCCTGCGCGGCGGGTTTCAGCGCGCTTGGTTTCCCGACTTCGGCCTTTGGCAGACTTAACAGGGGTTGTGCCCAGCGCGCCTCCAAACGAAACCGAATCAATGCCTGGTCACTTTTGTCTTCGGTATCTTTTTCACTGAAGCTCAGACTTGCCTCGCGCAACAGTGGGGAAAGGCGCAAGCGTTCCAAAAAGCTGCTGATATCCACTTCGGTTTCGGCGACGCCGTCCAGCGCGGTGGCGCCACTTCGTTCCACACCGATGGACTCGATCTTGACCCGCGGCGGTAGAGAATCGCCCAGTACCTGCAGTATTTTCGTCACCCCGTTGCGCTCAACTGTCATCGCGCGCAGCGCCCGCACTTGACGCAACGCAGAACCACTGCGTGCCGCCAGTTTCTCCGAGCGGTTGGCCTTGATCTTAAGGAGCGAGACCTGGTGGCGCAATTGTTCGACCTGTCGTTCGCGGTAGGCGACGTCGGCATGAAAAACGAACAAACCGGTCAGTACCGCGCCGGTGACCGCCACGCCGAGTCGCAGCTTGTCTGCACTCGTCGCGGGGCTGCGTTGCAGTTCGTGAACGTAACTGTCAAACGCCGGTCCGTGGTCGAGCAATGGTTGTTGCGCAACCGGATCGTAGGTTTCGGTAGCGCCGAATTTTGCGTCGGGCCAGACTGAACGCACCGCATCCCATGATGCTTCGCCGCCCCTGGCTGACCCGAATCGATAGACGTGCGCCGGCGCTGACTTGCAAAGCACGTCGGCCTGCTGCAGCGTGGTCAGTGTGGGCGAGCCCGGCGGAAGACTCAGCCATTCGTACAGTACTTGCTGATCCCAGAAACAGGCCAACAAGCCATCAGGTGCCGTCCAGAAAACCACCGTCTGATCGCGTTGCACCGGTGGCCGCAACTCCGGAATTCGCAGTGCACTGAGGGTCGCTCCGGCTTCCAGCAGTTTCTGGCGTGCCTGGTCCAGGGGAGCGCGCGGCACGACCACCAGACCACGATGGTCCGGGTCGATCGCCCAGCTGTCCCAAGCGTAGTTTTCGACAGGATCGGGCAGTGATTCCTCCGCCCACAAAGCCAATGCGGGTTCGATCTCTTTGGCGCTCATGCCGGTGACCGGCAGGCGTCGGAGCAGGCACAGACCGGGCGGCAGGTGCACGCAGGCTCGCGCAGCGGAATCGGCCGACTGATCCAACGCGGTCAACCCGCCCGCCTCATCCATGCGGTAGTGAACCGTCGGTTTCACGTCTTTGCCGGGCCACTTGAACATATCAACGTTCCCGCCAGCGAACGAAAGCCATTGCCTGGTCACTGCTGCTCAGCAGAGCTTCGAGTACGTGCGGTCGTTTCTGTTGGGGCAGGGTGGCTTCCACTTTAAGCCGAAAGGTGCTCGAACGCACCGCCAGGAGTTTTTCCAGGCGGGCACGCTTCTTGGGATTCATTGCCGGATCGATCATGCCCAACACGTCGTCAACGGACTGATATGCCGTGTCCTCTTCCTTGCGCCGCTCCACGATCGCGGTCACCGCATCTTCGCTCAGCCCGATCGCTTTCAATACCGGTTCCGAAGCCGTGTTGATGTTGATCTTGCCCGACGACAACGTGGTTAGCAGGCTGGCCAGCGGCGGTCGCTCTTCATGCGCTTGGAATAACAGCTCTTCGGTCACACCTTCAACCGCCAACAGTTCCCGCAACGAGCGGATGGGCCCGTCAACCGGCTGGTTGGAGTCGTTCTCTTCGTCCGCTTCCGCGGCGGGTTCGGGGTCAGTCTTGCGTCCACTGCCCGTGGCCGCTTCCTCGAGCGCCTCTTCGCGTTCGAGCCGGAACAGCACGATGGCTTCGGCCACGACCGACGATACACCGGGAAAGCCCATCAAATGCTCCGGATGCGCAACGTTGATATTGAGCCGCGACTCTTCGTCGTCCAGCCCGAAGGCGGGCTCCTCCTCCGGGCCGGGGCGCAGCAGCGACACGGTTGCTTGGCCGAGCGTTTGCTCGCGGTACACGTTCTCATCCGACCACCATTCGGCGACCGGGCTGTGGAATTCATCTCTGAAGTGCTCACGTACCCGCGCCGCCGCGGTGTGCACCGCACCGCGCGCCGCCCAGCGCAGTTGAGATTGATTCAAAGCCCAGCGCTCGACGGCCGCCTCGACCCGTACCTGATAACTCAGATTGGTCAACATCACGCCGAGGATGACCAAGACCCACAGCGTCACGATCAGTACGAACCCCCGTTGGCGGTCGTTACTGGCCTTATTCACCGGCATGCTCCACCTCCAGCGAGACCACCAATCGCTGTTCCCCTGCATTGTTTTCCAAGGTGCATTCGACGGCGTTCGGGATGCTTTCCCCCGTTTTGTCGACCCAGGAGCCGTCGTCGAAATAGCGGAACGACAGTTTTTCCGCCCCTTCGAACACAACGGTCTCTGCGTCCGCCGTGTCGTCGTCGCTCAGTACGATCCGGCGCACCTGAGCGCTGCCCGCCGTCACGCGCTGTTCGTAGCGAACCGCTCCTGTTTGATCCAGGCGCAGTGTCAAGGAGTTTTGATCACCACTCAGAGCGCGTTCTTCAACCAGCACATTTCGCAAGTCGGTGCGCAGACGCTGGGCATAGAACCGCCAGGCCTGGGTTTCGCCTGCGACCCGCGCGACGCGACGCTGCGTATCGATGCCGACGCTGAACGTGCTGTAGACGGCTGTCAATACCATGCCGCCGATCGCTATCGCCAGCATCAGCTCCAGCAAGGTAAAACCGGCGTGGCTACCAGTTGGCAATGTCGGCCGCGTCGCCATCACCGCCTTCACGGCCATCTTTGCCATAGCTCACGAGGTCGTACCACTCGGTATTGACCTTGCCGGGGGATGCATAGACAAAGGCGTTGCCCCAGGGATCTTTGGGCAGCTCCTTGGCCTTCAGATAGGGTCCCCGCCAGCCTTGTGCCGGCGGGTTGCCCGAGGGTTGTTGCACCAAGGCCTGCAGGCCCTGCTCACTGGATGGGTAGTAACCGGTATCCAGTTGGTAATTGTCGAGCGCGGCGGTTGCCCTTGAGGCGTTAGCGTTTTCGGCGTGGCGTGACTGCCAGGTCAGGCCCAGACTGAGGCGACCGAGCGTGTGATTTAGCGAACCATTCAGCCAGGGTCGACGAGGTTGAACGCGTCTACGCGCTAATTGCGTGGCATCGAAAAGCGGGGCAGGCGGCGGAGTGATGCGCCGCCTGCCCCACATCGTGGTCCAAATACGAACTACCGGTCCACGTGCCCGTTCCTCATCGAGCGCTTGCTCTCACTACAATTGCGGCCCTGCAGCAACCAGTGACCGACCTTCGTCATTATCGGTAAACTGTTCGAAGTTTTTGATAAACAACCCGGCCAGCTTCTCTGCTTTGGTCTGCCACTGCGACTCGTCTTCATAGGTATGGCGGGGGTCGAGGATACCGCCGTCAACACCGGGCAACGCAACCGGAACTTCCAGGTTGAAGATGGGTATTGTCTTGGTTTCCGCAGTGTTGATGGAACCATCGAGTATGGTGTCGATAATGCCGCGGGTGTCCTTGATCGAAATACGCCTGCCAGTGCCATTCCAGCCGGTATTGACCAGGTAGGCCTCGGCGCCACATGCCTCCATCCGCTTGACCAGTTCTTCGCCGTATTTGGTCGGATGCACGCTGAGAAAGGCCTTGCCGAAACACGCCGAAAACGTTGGCGTCGGCTCGGTGATGCCGCGCTCTGTCCCGGCCAACTTTGCGGTGAAGCCGGAAAGGAAGTGATACTTGGTCTGGTCTGGCGTCAGTTTCGATACTGGCGGCAATACGCCGAAAGCGTCGGCGGTCAGGAAGATGACCGTTTTCGCATGCCCACCCTTGGAGACGGGCTTGACGATATTCTCGATATGGTTGATCGGGTAGGAGACGCGGGTGTTTTCCGTCAGCGAATTATCGTCATAGTCGACTTGTCCGTCTGCGTCGACAGTGACATTCTCCAGCAAGGCATTCCGTTTGACCGCATGGTAGATATCCGGCTCTGCCTCTTCGCTCAAATGGATCGTTTTCGCGTAGCAGCCCCCTTCGAAGTTGAACACACCGTTGTCATCCCAGCCGTGTTCGTCGTCACCGATCAAAGCGCGCTTCGGGTCGGTGGACAAAGTGGTTTTACCGGTACCGGAGAGACCGAAAAAGATGGCGGTACTCCCATCATGGCCCATATTGGCGGAGCAATGCATCGACGCCATCCCGCGCAGCGGCAGGAAATAGTTCATCATCGAAAACATCCCTTTCTTCATCTCACCGCCGTACCAGGTGCCCCCGATTACCTGCATCTTCTCGGTCAGGTTGAACACGGTATAGACTTCAGAGTTGAGGCCGTGCTCTTTCCATTTCGAGTTGGTCGTCTTGGAGCCGTTCATGACGACAAAGTCGGGCTCACCGAAATCTGCGAGCTCCTCTTCGGTCGGGCGCAGGAACATGTTCTTCACGAAGTGCGCCTGCCAGGCAACCTCCATGATGAAGCGCACTTTCAGCCGCGTATCGATATTCGTGCCGCAGAAGGAATCGACCACGAACAACCGCTTGCCGGAGAGTTGTTTGGCCGTCATTGCCTTCAGCTCAGCCCATACTTCAGGGGTTGTCGGCTTGTTGTCATTCGGTGCCTTGGCGGATGTCCACCAGATGGTGTCGCGAGTCGTATCGTCCTTGACGATGAACTTGTCCTTGGGGGACCGCCCGGTGAACTCGCCCGTCATCACATTGACGGCCCCAAACTCCGTTACCTGCCCTTTTTCAAATCCTTCCAGCCCTGGTTTTGTTTCCTCCTCGAACAAAAATTCATACGAAGGGTTGTGCACGATTTCCTTTACGTCGGTGATGCCATACCTGCTCAGATCCAAATTTGCCGCACTCATTACTGTAGACTCCCACTCATTTTGGTTCGTTAACAGTTGAAATTGAAAACCTTCCCGCATCCTATCTAAATTTGAGAGCTGTAGATTAGTCGAACTCGACGGTTTTGACTGACCCTTATGAAAAAATCAGCTCATTCTTTAAACGAAATCATGGTTTCGCTCGAAATGTCCTTTATGAACCCGCCCCGATTCCGCGCTGGACAAGTCGTAGAATAGCATATAACTTATTGCTTTTATTATAATTATTCGGCGTCTAGGCCTGATGCCGGCCCGCACGCGTCGACGATAGCCATGCAGAACCCGCTTTGATCAAGTGGAGGCACCAATCAATCTGAAGTGTATGCAAGCTACGACAACCACAAATGCAAATAAAACAGCTGGTTTTTCTTATAGTTACGGAGTCGCCGATCAACAGAACCTGGCCGGCGGACGTTGCTCTCACCCTTTAACTCGCACGATATCCGATGCTCGGACTCCCGGCAAGAGTTCGGGAACCATAAACGACTCATTTCGCGAAAAAATTCGACTCGAACGCTGATCGTACCCGGCGCCGCGCTCGGCTACGCATTCCTCCTGTCCCGGTGGCCATTCCGAACATTCAATAAAATCGTGGTAAAAAACAACGACATTGCGGATACGTTCGAATATTCGTCTTCCTTGTTTCGAGTGAGGTCGGAACCTGGCCGAGTCGGCCTGCTTTCATTCCAGACCGCTCGACGAGCCGCAATGCGGCGGGGCCACCCCGGCACG
>CBDUNM010000003.1:0-88908 GCA_965368585.1 uncultured Chromatiales bacterium
AGCGCATGGCGCGGGCGCTGCGTACGATTTCGGTGCAGAAGGGAGTCGATCCGAGTGATTTCGTGCTGGTGTCCTTTGGCGGCGCCGGCGGCTTGCACGTGTGCGCCTTGGCGGAAACACTGGGTACGAAGCAGGCGTTGGTCCCGCTGCACGGCGGCGTGCTGTCGGCGCTGGGCATGCTGGCGGCCAGTCCTGGGCGACGGTTGTCACGCACCTTTCTGGCCCTGTTGGAGCAGCTCAACCCGGCGGCATTGGAAGGCGTATTCAGTACGCTGGAACACGACGGGCTGGCCGGGCTGGCGCGGGAAGGCATCGCGGCGCCCGATTGCGCAATCCAGCGTAAGGTCGACCTGCGTTACCGTGGTCAGTCGTACACCCTGGACCTCGCTTGGTGCGATGACCTGACGCAACTCGAGCGGGATTTCCATGCGCGGCACCGCGAGCGTTACGGCCACGACCTGGCGCTGCCCGTCGAGCTGGTCAACGTCCGGGTGGCCGTCACCGGGCCTGCCGCAACCCTGGTGTTCGCCGGGCGGCCGGTCGCGACGCCAGCCGAACCCTTCGCGTGCTGCGACGTGGTGGGTTGCGACGACGCGGTGCCGGTCTTTACGCGCGACGCGCTCGCGGCGGGGCAGGTCCTGCACGGGCCGGCGATCGTTACCGAGCGGGTCGCCACGACCTGGTTGGCGGCGGGGTGGCAGGCGCAGGTCCATACAAGCGGGAGTCTCGTACTGACCGCCGGCTCCTAGCGCAGCAATTCCTGTACCGCGAAGGTGCGTTCCAGGCTCTCGAGGTACAGCGCGCGCAGGACATCGGGGTCGATCGCCTGGCAGGCCGGTGCATCCAAGTGGCCGCGGTCCAGGGTGGTTGCACAGGCGAGCGCCGGGCCGTACGGTCCGTCGTGTTGACCGATGGCAAGCGCGATGTCGCGGGGGAAGGGCAGTTCATTGAGCAATTCGGTCATGTTTTGATTGAGCAGTGCGTCCAGCACCGAAAACAAGCCGACCGTGTAGCTGGTTTCGGGCGAGGCATTGCCGGCATGGCGCGTCAGTGCCTCGCACAGGTGCGCACGCAACAGACCGAGGTGCAGCAGTTCGTGCGGCTTGTCGTCGATCCCGGCCATAGCCAGCAGATTGGCCCAGCCGCGGATCTGCGTCAGGCCCAACAGCACGATGGCGCGATGAATCGAGTCGATTTCGGTACGCAGACCAAAGGCCGCGGAATTGATGTATCGCAGGATCTTGTAGCTGAGCCCGGGGTCTTGCGCAATCAGGCGCTCCAGTTCGCCGAACGCGACATCCGGGTCGTTGAGCCGTGCCAGCAGTTGCAATACTACGGCTCGATTTTCGCTCAGGCGCTTACTTTGAATCAGATTCGGTTTCGCGAAAAAATAGCCCTGAAACAGGTCGAACCCTAGTTCGTACAGGCGTTTGTGGCTTTCAGGGGTCTCAACCTTTTCCGCCAGGAGCAGTAGTCCTGGACGCCGCAATTCGTCGAGCCGGTTTTCCAGCACGTCCCAGCCGCATCCCGGCACGTCGACTTTGACTATATCCACAAGGGGCAGCACGGGCGCCCATACGGGGTCGAACTGATAGTCGTCCAGCGCGATGAGATAGCCGTCAGCCTTGAGGCGCAGCAGGCCGGCGATCAGGGCGTCGTCGACCGGCACGTCTTCGAGGATCTCGAGCACGGCTCGGTCGGGTGCCAAGGGGAGATTGGGCAGTTCGGTAAGCAGCGGGTGGGTCAGGTTGAAAAATGCCCGATGCGGCCCCACTATCTTGTCGATTCCGATTTCCAGGTAGGCGTCAAGCATGGTGACGGAGGATGCCTGGTCGCCGTCCCATGCGGTGTTGGCGTCGCGCGGCCCACGGTACAGCAACTCGTAACCGAACAGTTCCAGCTTCCGATCGAATATCGCTTGCCGACCCACGCGGGCGGGGTTCGCCGGGGGCGTCGAGGCTGAATGTGTGCAGGGTTCAGGCATTTCATTTGGCGTCTTTGTTGACCGGTTTGCGGCGGAAATGACGTGACCTTGAAAACGCGCGCTTTCAGTCACACTCTGAAAACCGTTCGGTGGCGGCGCCTCGTTAGCCAAAACACCCTACGGCGGGGTCATGCCGCCCGCCTGGACAGCGGGCCCGTTCTCGCCGCCACGCGGATCGCGGTGCCGGCTTTGATTGCAAGCCAAGGCGCTCGCAGGCATCGATCCCGGCTCAAGTATTTGTCGCCGAACGACGCGACAAGTACTTTCCGCTACAATGGTCGAGTCGATAACAACTGGAAAAACATTCCAGTTTGGAGAAACCAATGATAGATGGGGTGTTGGATTTCAACGGGTGGGAGATTTTGTTGGTGGGCCTCGGCCTGACCCATATCACCATTGTTGCGGTTACCGTTTTTCTGCACCGGGCTCAAGCACACCGGGGCCTGGATCTGCATCCGGCGATCAGTCATTTCTTCCGTTTCTGGTTGTGGATGACCACCGGCATGGTGACCTCCGAATGGGTGGCGGTGCACCGTCGCCATCACGCGCGCTGCGAGACCGAAGAGGATCCGCACAGCCCGCAGATCCTGGGGTTGAACAAGGTGCTGTGGGAGGGCGCGGAACTCTATCGCAATACGGCAGACGACGCGGAACTGGTGGCGCGCTACAGCCGTGGCACGCCCGACGACTGGTTGGAAAAGCACGTTTACAGCGCGCTGCGCTGGCAGGGCGTCGGGCTGATGCTCGTCATCAACTTCGTTCTGTTTGGGGCGCTGGGCGTCGCCCTGTGGGCCGTGCAGATGATCTGGATTCCTTTTTGGGCAGCCGGCGTGATAAACGGGGTTGGCCACTACTGGGGCTATCGCAACTTTGAATCACCGGATGCAGCGACCAACATCGCTCCCTGGGGCATTCTTATCGGTGGTGAGGAATTGCACAACAATCATCATGCGTTTCCGAGTTCGGCCAAGTTTTCGGTTCGCTGGTGGGAATTTGACCTTGGCTGGTTCTATATCAGACTGTTCTCTGTATTGGGTTTGGCGAAGGTGCGGCGGGTGGCGCAACAACCGCGTATCGACGATGCTAAGACGATTGTCGATATGGATACGGTCAAGGCGGTGGTGACCCATCGCATGCACGTGCTGGCGCGGTACGCGCGTGACGTGGTCAAACCGGTGACCACGCTCGAGTTGTGTCGGGACGAACGGAGTTGTCGAAAACTGGCGCGCCAGGCCCGCCGATTGCTCGTGCGCGAGGAATCCAGGCTGGATGCGCGCAGCAAAGCCCGGCTCGCGCATTTGCTCGCGGAAAGCCAAGCGTTGGCGACGGTGCACCAGTACCGTAAGCGACTCCAGGAGGTGTGGGAACGTACCGCGACCAGCCAGGAAGGATTGCTGAGATCCCTGCAGGACTGGTGCAGACAGGCCGAAAGCACTGGCGTGCAGGCGCTGGAGGATTTTTCCAGAAGCTTGCGCGGTTACTTGCCGGCCGCACCGATGACCGCCTGATCGGAAGCATCAGATGCACAAAAAAACCCGCCAGATAGCGGGTTTTTTTGTGCAAGCATCGACCGCAGGTCAGATCACTTGATCTTGCCTTCCTTGTACAGCACATGTTTGCGTGCCTTGGGATCGAATTTCTTGATTTCCATCTTACCGGACTGATTCCGCTTGTTTTTGGTCGTTGTATAAAAGTGGCCAGTTCCGGCGGTGGAGTTCAGACGAATCTTTTCACGAATAGCTTTAGCCATAGTCCAGCCCCTTAAATCTTTTCGCCGCGTGCGCGAAGCTCCGACACCACGGTGTCGATGCCTTTTTTATCGATGATACGCATGCCCTTGGTGGAGACGCGCAACCGCACAAAGCGCTGTTCGTTTTCCAACCAGAAACGATGGTAGTGAAGATTGGGCAGGAACCGGCGTTTTGTTTTTCGGTGCGAGTGGGAGACGTTGTTCCCGGTGACTGGCCGCTTGCCCGTAACCTGACACACTTTGGACATGGTGAAAGCCTCGTAAAATCAAACCCGTTGAGGCGATCCCGGCGAAGCCGAGAACCGCAGAAAGCGCGCCAACTTAGCAGATCTCGGGGCGTCAGGCAACTTGAGGGCCGATTTTTTCAACCGCCAAGCGGACTGTGTTTGTACCAATCCCCGCCCAGCGAAAAATTCAGAGAAGCCCCGATTCAGCGAAAGAGGTGTATTCGCCATGTCCTATTACGAGATGATCCAGCACGCGCACGTCAATCAAGGCGAGCGCCTCGCTCAAGCGGCGGGTGATGCGCCGGTCAGCGCTGCTGGGCTCGCTGACCCCGGACGGATGGTTGTGCGCCAGGATCAACGCCGCGGCATTGTAGTGGAGCGCCCGGCGCACGACTTCGCGCGGGTGGACGCTGGCACCGTCGATAGTACCGCGGAACAATTCCTCAAACGCGAGCACCCGGTGGCGGTTGTCCAGAAAAAGCACAGCAAATACTTCGTAAGGATGTCCGCTCAGCTGCATTTGCAGATAGCGCCGGGTGTCGTCGGGGCTGCGCAGGGCATCGGCATCGCGCAAGCGTTCCGACAGGTGTCGTTTCGCCATTTCCAGAACGGCCTGAAGCTGCGCGTATTTTGCCTCGCCCATGCCGGGTGCGCGCATAAAGGTTTGCCGGTCGGCGGCGAGCAGCGGCCGTAGTCCGCCGAACTGCTGGAGCAGGCGGCGTGCCAAGCCGACGGCGCTGGTGCCGGCGACGCCGGTGCGCAGAAATATTGCCAAGAGTTCCGCGTCCGTCAGCGCGGTGGCGCCGAAGCGGAGCAGTTTTTCGCGAGGCCGTTCAGCCGCCGGCCAATCCTTGATAGCCATTGTCCATTCCCTGGAGTTGATTCGATTCACGCCAAGGATGCCGCTATCGACACGCGATGGCAAGCGCCGCTCGGATTATCGGGTAGATAACGGGGGAAGGCCGGGTACCGCGGACTTCGCTTGTTTGCGGCCTTGATTTCGGCGCACCGTGAGCGAACGCGCAATACGCTGTCTTTAACGGCACGCAAAGCTCGGTTAATCTTGCGCGGGTGAAGCGGGTTACCAAGAAATGAATTCTTCTGCAATCTACGGTCGGCGTCTGCTGCTCGGGGTAACGGCCGGTATTGCGGCCTACAAGGCCGCGGAGCTCGCGCGAATGCTGGTCAAGGCCGGTGCGTCACTGCGGGTGGTGATGACACCGGGCGCCACTCAGTTCGTGGCGCCGATGACCTTTCAGGCGTTGACCGGAAACCCGGTGCGGGTGGAACTGTTCGACGCGCAGCACGAGGCCGCGATGGGACATATCGAACTGGCGCGCTGGGCGGAGTTCGTCCTCGTTGCGCCGGCCAGTGCCGATTTCATGGCCAGGCTGGCCTGCGGTATGGCCGACGATCTGTTGTCCACCCTGTGTCTCGCGACCAGCGCGCCGGTCGCGATAGCCCCGGCGATGAACCAGCAGATGTGGCAGAACGCGGCTACTCAGGCCAATTTGCAGAATCTTCAGGCGCGCGGCGTTCTGGTCTTCGGACCGGCTGCGGGCGACCAGGCCTGCGGTGAATCCGGCCCCGGCCGCTTGCTCGAGCCCGGGCAACTGGCCGCGCGGTTCGCGGCCGAATTCAGCCCCGGTCAATTGGCTGGCGTGCGCGCCGTGGTGACAGCGGGGCCGACGCGCGAGGCCGTCGACCCCGTGCGTTACATTGGCAATCGAAGTTCCGGGCGGATGGGATTTGCGGTGGCGGCTGCATTATTGCGCGAAGGTGCCGATGTCCTTTTAATTAGTGGGCCGGTCGCGTTGCAAGCGCCCGATGGCGTAACCTGCGTGCGCGTGGAAAGCGCGCAGCAGATGCACCGGGCGGTCATGGCAGAGGCAGTTTCAGCGGACTTGTTCGTCGCGACCGCGGCCGTAGCAGATTACCGGCCTGCACAGGCGGTGCCCGGCAAGATCAAAAAGTCCAATGAGCGATTGACGATCGAACTGGTGCGCAACCCCGATATCCTGGCCGACGTTGCGGCACTTGCCGACGGGCCTTTTACCGTGGGATTCGCCGCCGAAACGGAGTCGTTGCAGGCGCATGCGCAAAGCAAGCGTCGCACCAAGGGCGTCGATATGATCGCGGCCAATCTGGTGGGTGAGGGTCGCTTGGGTTTTGATACTGAAGACAACGCCTTGCTGGTGATTTGGGACGGTGGGCAGCAGCAACTGCCGGTACAGAATAAATCTCAATTGGCGGCCGAACTGGTTTTATTGATAGCAGAACGTATGCATGCATCGACTACAACTGAAGATTCTTGATTCCAGGCTGGGCGACGAATTTCCGTTGCCCGCTTATGCCACAGACGGGTCGGCAGGCATGGATCTGCGAGCGATGCTTGCACAACCGCTAGCGGTGCTGCCGGGCGAAACACATCTGATACCGACCGGACTGGCGATCCATATCGGCGACCCCGGCCTGGCGGCGGTGATCCTGCCGCGCTCGGGTCTGGGGCACAAGCACGGCATCGTGCTGGGCAATCTGGTCGGTTTGATTGACTCGGACTACCAGGGGCAGCTTTTCGTATCCTGCTGGAATCGCGGTCCAACGGAATTTCGTATGGAGGTCGGCGAGCGGTTGGCGCAGCTGGTGTTGTTGCCGGTGGTGCATGCGGCATTGGAAGTGGTCGAGGAGTTCGCGGCAACCAACAGAGGAGACGGCGGCTTTGGTCATTCAGGACGGACCTAGAACCCATGTTTGTCCTGCGTTGGTGAAGTCGGGGCGTGCTGATGTGTAACTCGGTTGCCGGGAAGGACACTGACACAAATGTTCTGTTGACGAGAAAGGACGCTATGCGTTTAGGGGTTTCATGAAACCGAAAAGCAATGAAGAGCCGCAAGCGCAGCGCAAAGCGAGACCGGTGAAAACGCGGCAGACCTTGGGACGCCCTCTTTGGCCATACTTTGTGCCGGTCCTGATCATCGCCGTTGTGACGATGGCAGGCATTGCCCTGCTGGGACAGCATTTTATACGTTCCGCCCAGTCCGATATCAGCCGCTCGACCATGGAACAGGCTGCGCAATCGCTGGCGCGAGGTGTCGCAACCGCCGTCGCCAGCGCGCGCAACGTGATTCGCGTTCTGGCTGCCGACCCACGCGTCGAGCAGGTGTTGGATGCTCCGGAAAACGAGCGCAAGGCGCTCGCCGACACGTTACTCGCAACGACCTCCGGCGTGTTGCAGCTGCGGATTCTGCCACGTGGCTGGGATCGTCCGGATCCCAACGGATCGGCACCCATGGGTTACGCCGGAGTGGATATGGTGCGGCGCACCGCTGCGGGAGAATTGCTGCCCGGCGAAGTGCACCAACTCAAGACGTCCGTTCCCTATCTGGCACTCGCCGAACCGGTGGTGCGGGACGGTACCACGCGAGGGGTGTTGTTTGCCGCGGTGCCGCTGCAAACGCTCACCGCAGTCGTCAACGAAGTGGATAAGTTGCAGGGCGACGTGTGGCTGACGCAGCTCGCCGGTGGCCAACGGGTAGCGTTGGACGCGCTGGCCCACGGGGCTGAACCGACCGGCACCGTGCCCGTCGCCGACTCCATACTCGCAATAGCTTACCGTAGCGTGCCGGGAGCGGAATCCTTCGGCTTTCTCGAGTTGCTCGGCTTTGCCGGTGTGGGGGCCCTGATCCTGGCTTTGGTCGCTGCGATGCAGATTCGCGGCCTGGCGGCTGCGTTGCGGGCCGATATGGTGACCGCGCTCAATCTCGGCGAAGCCATCAAGGATGGGACAGGCATCGCGAACGCCGCGCCCCGTTTGCGCGCGACTTCCGATACGCTGTTACTCTTGGCGCAGTACGCCCAGGAAGCGCGTCACCTCGCGGCGGCGCGCTCCGCGGGCATGAACCAGTCGACCTCGACCGCTGCCGCCACCAGCGGCACGTCGAGCGACTGGAAGATGGTCGATGACGCCGTGTCGGTCGAGGAGATCGACCCGGGTTCTATACACGGGGCGGGTGGTTCGCCACTGCGCGGCGGGCAGGCGCTTATGCCAGAGCATGTCTTTCGAGCGTACGACGTACGCGGCATCGCCGGTCAGGATTTGAGCGAAGAGAACGTGCCTCTCTTCGGTCAGGTACTGGGGACTCTGATTCAGGAAGAAGGTTGGAAGAAGGTCCTGATAGCGAGAGATGCGCGCAATTCGAGCCCGGCTCTAGCTACGGCATTAAGGACGGGACTTACGGTGAGCGGTTGTGACGTCGTGGATCTCGGTGCTGTTCCCACCCCCGTTTTGTACTACGGGATGAAGGCTTTGGAGATATCGGCAGCCGTCATGGTGACCGGCAGCCATAACCCGCCCGAGTACAACGGCTTCAAGGTCCAGATCGGCGATGACGTATTGTCGGGTGGTGCCTTGTCGGCAGTGCGCGATAAGATGCAGGAAGGCGATCTGGCGCGCGGTTCCGGTGAGTATGAGGAAATCGATATATCCGGTCGCTACATCGCGCATATCACCGGCGATGTGGCGTTGAATCGCCCGCTGAAGATCGTCGTGGATGCCGGTAACGGTATCGCGGGTCCCATCGCCCTGCGTTTGTTCGAAGCATTGGATTGCGAAGTCATACCGCTGTTCTGCGAACCGGACGGCAACTTCCCCAACCATCACCCGGACCCTGGAAATCCCGATAACCTGCAGGCGCTTGGCTTACAGGTGCAGGCGCAACAGGCCGATTTGGGCGTGGCTCTGGACGGCGACGGTGATCGTCTGGGAATCGTCGACGGTAGTGGTGGCATCGTGTCGCCCGACCGCATTCTGATGTTGCTGGCGGCCGATGTGTTGATACGCCATCCGGGCGCCGATGTCATTTATGACGTCAAAGGTTCGCGCCACCTCGCGGGGTACGTATTGTCTAACGGCGGCCGTCCCATCATGTGGAAGCCCGGCCATGCGCGGATGCGTGCGAAATTGCATGAAACCGGCGCCCTGGTGGCTGGAGAGTTTTCCGGGCATTTTTACATCAAGGAGCGCTGGTATGGATTTGACGACGGTTTGTATGCGGCCGCGCGCGTCATGGAGATCCTGTCCGCTGAATCGCTCTCGGCGCAGGAAATATTCGATCAGCTTCCGGGTAGTCCCGCTACCCCTGAATACAGTTTGCCGCTGGATGAAGGCCTGCAGCAAACGCTGATGGGTTCGATAACCGCGAAAGCGGACTTTCCGGACGCGAAAATCGTCGATCTGGACGGGCTTCGGGTCGAGTTCGCAGATGGCTGGGGATTGGTACGGGCGTCGAATACCATGCCATCGCTGGTATTTCGCTTCGAAGCGGATGATATCGGGGCGTTGGAAAGGATCAAAGAGTCGTTCAGGGCGTTACTCAAGTCGGTTGACCCGGCGCTGGTTGCACCGTTCTAATCTGCACCTGCCAATCACACACCGGGACCCGCGATGAGTCTGACGCCTGACGAGGCCCAAAATGTAGCCCATGTTCTAACCGAAGCCCTCCCCTACATCCAGCGATTTAGCGGCAAGACCGTGGTCATCAAGTACGGCGGTAACGCCATGGTCGATGAGGGTCTGAAGAACAGTTTCGCGCGCGATGTGGTGTTAATGAAGCTGGTCGGCATCAATCCCGTGGTCGTGCACGGGGGAGGACCCCAGATCGGTCGTCTGTTGCATAAACTCGGCAAGGAAAGCGAGTTCGTCCAGGGTATGCGGGTAACCGACGCGGAAACCATGGATGTCGTCGAAATGGTGTTGGGCGGTTTGGTCAACAAGGAAATCGTCAATCTCATCAATCGGCACGGCGGCGCCGCCGTCGGTCTGACGGGTAAAGACGGAGACCTGATTCGCGCCAGAAAGCTCATCGTCAGGCGCGATGCGCCGGAACTTGCCGCACCGGAGATCATCGATATCGGCCATGTCGGCGAGGTTGAAAGTATCGACGCCGCGGTTGTCGATATGCTGGTGCACGGCAATTTCATCCCGGTGATCGCACCGATTGGCGTCGGACACGACGGGCGCAGCTATAACATCAACGCGGATCTGGTGGCCGGCAAGATGGCTGAAGTCCTGCAAGCCGAGAAACTGATACTGTTGACCAATATCGCAGGCTTGTTGGGCAAGGATGGTGAGTTGCTCACCGGAATGACTTCCGACAGGGTGGATGACTTGATTGCCGACGGGACGATCACCGGCGGCATGCTGCCCAAGGTCGGGTGTGCGCTTGATGCGGTCAAAGCCGGAGTTAACTCGGCACACATCATCGACGGGCGGGTCAAACATGCCGTGATGGTGGAACTGTTTACCGACGAAGGCATCGGCAGTCTGATTCGGCGGCGGTGACGCCGCCGCGTTGAACGTGAGACAAGGTATCAACGGACGTCTATGAAACCCGATATGGTCTTTGGTGCATGGCTGCCGCAAGGCCTCGCTCATGAGGTTTGTCGGCCGTTGGGTGGGCGGGTCTGATATGCCCCGGCCGAGTCGCAAGCAGGCAATCCTGGAAGCGCTCGCAAGTGAATTGGAAATCAATCCGGGAGACCGCATAACTACCGCCGGTTTGGCGCGTGCCGTCGGGGTTTCGGAGGCCGGGCTGTACCGCCATTTTCCGAGCAAAGCGAGGATCTTCGAAGGGCTGATCGCCTTCGCCGAAGACGGTGTCTTCACCCGGGTAAACCACATCCTGGACGAAGAGAAGGGAACGCGGGAGCGTTGCCGGCATATGTTATATCTGTTACTCGGGTTTGCCGATCACAACCCGGGGATTACCCGTGTCTTGCTGGGCGACGCCATTGTCGGCGAACGCGAGCGCCTGCATGCTCGCGTCGAGCAGTTCTTCGAGCGTTTGACCACACAGTTCAAACAGGTTTTGAGAGAGGCGGATCTGCGCAGGGATGTAGTCTTGCGCGTTACGCCGGAAGAGGCGGCGGCATTGTTGACGGCCTTTGTGGAAGGGCGAATGCATCAGTTTGTGCGCAATCGGTTTCGCCACTCGGTACTCAACGGTTGGGAGGCGGATTGGACCGTACTGCGGGCCGGGTTGTTTCAGAATTGAGAGGGCTGAGTAACCTTGAAATTACGATCGACCTTGCCGGGAGCGTACCCGGACGTTGGCGATCGGGGAATCGCAATGACTCCGCTAACGTGCCGAAATCGCCGCGCGAAAGCCTTTGCGAATCTTAATGACGGGATCGCTGTTGCAGAATTCCTGCCCCAGCGCGCTGTCGCGGCACTGCACGTCCAGGAAGATCTGCTCGTTGCCCGCGTCGCCCCGTATTCTCGAAACGCTGAGCGCTAGATCCTTGTCCAGCACAGGGGTGGATGTGACCATGATGCGCTCGCTGATCACCTGAGTAGGTGTCGTCGCGTGGCGTTGCGCGTAGTCCAGCGCGTTTTTCCAGTACAACTGGCACTCGGTCGATCCTTGGCACTCGATCAAGGTGTCCAGCACCGCGACCCGGCTCGAGCTCGAATCCGTGGATTCCGGTGCGTTCTTTTTGACCAAGCGCTTGAGTTCGGTGAAACGTTTCAGGTCTTGGTCGAATTTTTCAAGAATCATCTGTTTTTCTGTCTCGCGCTGTGCTATTAGGCGGTATTTGTCTTCGATCTGGCGGCGGGTCGTCTCGATTTCGGTTAAAAACGCCTTGCTTGATTTCTCGCCTTTTCGTTCCCGCGAGGCCGCTTCCGTCTGCATCGCCGCAAGCCGCTCGGTCAGGCGGTCGATGGTGCTTTTGGCGATAGCCATCTGGCTCTCGACGGTGCTCAGCTTGCTGTCGCGAGTTATGAGAATATCGCCTTCGCTGCGGAATGTAGTCAACAACACGCGGTCGCGTGCCTGCTGTTCCTCGAGGATGCGGTCTTGCGCTTCTCTCAGGCGGGCGAGTTCCTGCTCCTGCTGTATTTCCGACTCGGACTTGGCGGCCTCGGTGCGTTCCACATAGACACCGTGTTGATTCAATCTGGCCCGTTCCTGGCGCGCGTACTCCGGCGGCACGCGATCGGAGTAGTATACGTTGCCGTTGTCATCAACCCATCGATACAATTTCGCTGCGGTTGCAGCGTCGATGAAGCCTGTCAATAAAATCAATATGGCTAGTTGTCTGAGCATACTAGTGCCGGCTACGGGCTAGCTACCAATTATAATCACGTCTTGCATGCATTAGGCCGTAACCCCTTGGATCAGTTCATACTGTTCGTTGTGTCGCTCGTCGCGAACATGTTTTCCGCGTTTTCGGGCGGTGGCGCCGGCTTGCTGCAATTGCCGGCCCTGATCTTCCTCGGGCTGCCTTTTGGCGTGGCGCTGGCGACACATCGTATCGCATCCGTCGCTCTTGGATTGGGTGCGACCGTCCGCCACTACCGCGAGGGCAGCCTCGAGCCGCTGTTTACCCTGGTCGTTCTGGCTTGGGGGCTCCCCGGTGTTCTCTTGGGCGCCAGCCTGATACTCGAGATACCGGGCCGCGTGGCCGAAATCGCCCTCGGTATCCTGATATTCGGCCTGGGACTGTACTCCGCTGTCAAACGGGATCTGGGTCAATCCTATTCGCCGTTGCACAGAGACGCCAGGGGCCTGCTGATCGGCGGACTCGTGATCTTTGGTATCGGCATTCTTAACGGATCCCTGAGCGCGGGAACGGGGTTATTTCTCACGCTCTGGCTGATTCTCTGGTATGGCTTCGATTACAAACGTGCCGTGGCTCACACTTTAATCCTCGTGGGGGTGTTCTGGAACGGCGCGGGTGCCATCACCCTGGGTATTCTGGGCGAGGTCCGTTGGGAATGGTTGCCCGTATTGTTGGCGGGTTCGCTGCTGGGTGGCTACCTGGGCGCGCACCTGTCGATCAAAAAAGGCAATCGATGGATAAAGCGCGGGTTCGAAGTTGTCACGCTCGTGGTCGGGCTGAAGCTGATACTGGGCTGAAGCTGCTCAACTTACGCCATATCGCGCGCGGTAGGCTTGGATCGCGGCAAGGTGACCGTGGTCTTCGGTGCGGCCCTTGAGAAAGCCGACCAGATGCTCCAGCCGCACAATCGAGATGACTTCCAGGCCGAGATCCTGTTCGACCTGCTGGATGGCAGATCGGTCATCCTGACCGCGTTCCTGCCGGTCCAGAGCGATCACCACACCGGTCGGCACGGCGCCTTGCGCTTGGATGATCGCCACTGACTCGCGGACCGAGGTCCCTGCGGATATCACGTCGTCGATGATCAGAATACGGCCGTCGAGTGGGTGTCCTACGACAATTCCTCCCTCGCCGTGGTTCTTTGCCTCCTTCCGATTGAACGCATAAGGCACGTCGAGTCCGTGCTGATCGAACAAGGCTGCGGCGGTGACGGCGGCGAGCGGGATACCCTTGTATGCCGGTCCGTAGAGCAGATCGAAGGCGATGCCCGACGCAACGATTGCCTGGGCATAGTAACGCCCCAGCCGCGCGAGACTAGCACCGCTGTCGAACAACCCGGCGTTGAAGAAATAGGGGCTGGTGCGACCGGATTTCAAAGTAAACTGGCCGAATTTAAGCACGCCCGCATCCAGGGCAAACTCCAAAAACGCCTGTTGATAGTCCTCCATACGCAACCTCTTGATTCGAGACAAACCTACGAACGGCGGCCTTGACAAAAAAAAGCCGCTGCCGGATCGTTAACGCGGTGTTGGCCCGGCCTGACGCGGACCAGGCAAGTGGGCGACGCGTCTGCCGTGAATTACCGGCGCCGCCGGGCATTGTCCGGTGCCCACCGTTTTCGATCAAGGAGATTCCATGTCGCGTAAAACGCTGAATCTGGACGATGCGGTCTATGATTACCTGTTGCTGAATTCACTGCGCGAAACCGACGTACAGCGGCGCCTCCGCGAGCTGACGGCCGCGCATCCCGGGGCGAGGATGCAGATCGCGCCGGAGCAGGGGCAGTTCATGGCCGTGTTGGCGGAACTGATCGGCGCGCGTCAGATGCTCGAAATCGGCACCTTTACCGGATACAGCGCATTGTGGCTGGCGCAGGCGGTGGGCGAGCGGGGGCGCTTGGTGTGCTGCGATATCAACCGGGAGTGGACAGCGATCGGCGAGCCTTACTGGCGAGAGGCCGGGCTGCGCGAGCGTATCGAGCTGCGCATCGCGCCAGCCTTGGAAACACTGCAGGTGCTCCTCGACGATGGGCAGTCGGCATCGTTTGATCTCGCCTTCATCGACGCGGACAAGGAGAACTACCCCAGCTATTACGAGCTGTGCCTGCAACTGGTCAGGCCGGGTGGTGTTGTGTTGCTAGACAACACGCTATGGGGCGGAGCCGTGGCCGATCGGTCGGACCAGGACCCGGATACCCGGGCCATACGCGAGATGAATGAACGACTGCATCGCGACCAACGGGTGAGTTTGAGTCTGGTGCCCATCGGTGATGGATTGACCGTCGCGCGCAAGCGGTGACGAACCTACGCACATCCCGCTACGGACCTTTGCGCAACGCCTTCGATATGTAACGATTCATGCCTCCTTGATGCGACCGTCCTGCGACAGCGCGATGGCGAAGGGCCGAGTTGCGGGAAAGTTGCTTAACACGATCATCAGGATCACGGTCAGCGGAACGCTGAGAAACATGCCGATTACGCCCCAAACCTGGCCCCACAAAGCCAGGGCGAGAATGACAACCAGCGGACTGAGGTTCAAAGACGAGCCCATCAGCCGCGGCTCCGCGATGTTGCCGATGAGCATCTGTATGCCAACGAGCGCCGCGACCAGGATGACGAAAGGCGTGAAGGTGTCGAATTGGACCAGTGCCAGGAGCGCCGGGAAAGCCACGCCGAGCAGCGATCCAATGGTGGGTATGTAGTTCAACAGGAAGATCAAAAAGGCCCAGAACGTGGCGTAGTCGACTTCGACCCAACGCAGCACGGCGTAGCTTGCAATACCCGTGACGGCGCTGATGACGGTCTTCAGGAGCAGGTAGTGGCGGATCTGGGTCTGAATGTCACCGAGGATGCGCTTGACCTGGTCGGCGCGTTCGCTGTTTGGAAACAAGGCGTCGAATTTAGCGTCGAAATAGCGCTGTTCAATCAACAGGAACATGACGTAGATGGCCACCATGCCCGCGTCGCCTGCCAACGACATGATCCCGCTCGCGATCTTGCCCACCGCGCTGCCGATGTCAATCTGCGCCGCGAACTGCTTGATCGCCGGAGCGACCGCAATTCCGGTCAGCTCGGACACTTTTACCAGGATATTTGAAACGTTGTCCTGATATTGCGGGGCGGCCGCGCGTACCTGCTCGACGGTATTGCCGACCATGTCGGCGACCCCGAAGAGCAACAGCAGAATGACCAGAAAGGCCAGCAGGAGGCTGAATCTCCGCAGCGGGCGTACCTCGCCCAGCTGCAGTCCTGCGAAAGCGGCGGCTACCGCGTCGATGATGTACCAGACCATTACCGCGACGGCCAGCGGGAGCAGCAAAGGTTTTCCGACCACCAGCAGGGTAACGATCGCGGCGATCGCCACGATGGTGGCGGTGAGGTGATTGGCGGATGTGGTCAAGCTGGGCTCTGTCCGTTTCCTGTGCGCCTACAGACTAGTCAGCAACCCTGGATTTGCCAAGTGCGTCTTTGCGGTCCCCCGATGCGGACCCTGGTCGTCATGCACGGCGTTGCGCTCCGGGTGATGCCTGAGCGCGCTGTCGGGGATTGGCCGGCTGACCCGGAAAGCGCTGCGGCACGACAATCTCGGGTTGATTGATGGAAGCTTCGTTCAATCCGCCGGCGCGGATTTCCGCGCGAGGCGTTTCGCTTCGTTCTCCCGCAACACCTTTATTTGGAACAGCGTGTTGCGTTCCTCTTCTTCGAGTATTGATCGTATATAGCGGATCGTCGCTTGGTAACGGGGAATGATATTGTAGCGTAGGGCGTTGACGAGTTTTTGCGCCTTGCGCTGCTCGCTCATGAGCCGTCCCAGTGCGATCTTGGCCTCGGACAGCCGTGCCAACGCAACCGCCGCGTCCGCCAAGGTGTGACGCGCCTGATCCAGGCTGGCGTCGGTACCCAGCAGGCTGACGGGTTTGAGCGGTAGCCGTCTGGCCTGGACCGACGGGTACTGTACGCCGAGCGCACGTCGCGGCAGGATCTCCACCTGCAACGCGCTGCCGGTTCCCAACGCGGTTTGTTGGATGGCATGGCTGCCCATGCGCATCTGCGTAATGGCGAGCCAGCGCCAGGCGATACGCAGCGCTTCGCGGCTTTCTTTATGCAAGGTTCGATACGAGCCGATTCGATCGTAGACCAGACGCGTCAGCAGTTCCCGCTTGCGTTCCAACAGGGTATGCCCCTCTTCGAGAAGCGCCGCCTGCCGTTTCAGCGTGAGCAGGTTGTTCTTGGTGGGTGCGATCTTGAGTATTTCCCGGGCCATTGGTCAGCCCTACACCTCGGCGTGATGGTGGTATTTGCTGATGTCGCGCTCGCTCACCCGTGTCAATGCCGCCGGTGGAAATGCGCTCAACAGTTCCCAGGCCAGGTTGAGGGTCTCGATAATGGACCGGTCTTCGCTCTCGCCCTGGCCGACGAAGCGTCGATCGAATGCGTCGGCAAAACTCAGGTAGCGCCGGTCCCGCTCCGAAAGTTCATCGGCCCCGATGATGGACGCGAGGTTGCGTGTCTCCAGCGCGCGCGCATACAGGGCATAGAGCTGC
Source organism: uncultured Chromatiales bacterium (assembly GCA_965368585.1). Classification (GTDB taxonomy): domain Bacteria; phylum Pseudomonadota; class Gammaproteobacteria; order Chromatiales; family Chromatiaceae; genus JARRQB01. The sequence continues at coordinate 16,626 of CBDUNM010000003.1, forward strand.
GCAGCGACGCGCGGGTGATCGTCACGGGTGTCGTCGCGACCGATACCGTCCTTCATCAAACGCGACAGCGACGGTGAGATGTGCACCGGTGGGTAAACGCCCTGGTTGTGCAACTCGCGTGATAGCACGATCTGGCCCTCGGTGATGTAGCCGGTGAGGTCGGGGATCGGGTGGGTGATATCGTCAGATGGCATGGATACCACCGGTACCAGCGTGATCGAACCGTGCCGGTCTTTGATACGGCCCGAGCGTTCGTAGATTTCGGCCAGGTCTGAATACAGATAGCCCGGATATCCTTTGCGCGCCGGCACGTCACCTTTGGCCGTGGCGACTTCCCGCAGCGCTTCGGCGTAATTGGTCATGTCGGTCATGACCACCAGGACGTGACGGTCCAGATCGAACGCCAGGTACTCGGCCGCGGTCAGCGCCGCGCGTGGCAGGGCGAGGCGCTCCACGGGGGGGTCATCCGCCAGGTTGATGAACATCACGACATTGCTGAGCACCCCCGAATCCGCCAGGTCTTCCTGGAAAAACTGCGCGTCCGCGTAGGACACACCCATGGCCGCGAACACCACGGAAAAGCTGGAGGCCTGATCGACCAGCTTGGCCTGGCGTACGATCTGCGCAGCCAAGCGGTTGTGTGGCAGGCCGGACGCGGAAAAAATCGGGAGCTTCTGGCCGCGGACCAGTGCGTTCAGGCCGTCGATAGTGGATATGCCGGTCTGGATGAACTCGCGCGGATAGGTCCGCGCCGCCGGATTGATGGCCGACCCCGCGATCGCGCGGCGCACGCCTGAGACGATTGGCGGCCGATCGTCGCGCGGTGCGCCTATGCCGTTGAAGACACGCCCCAGGATATCGGGCGCCAACGTGATCTCCAGCGGTTCGTCGAGAAAACGCACCCAGGTACGTTCGAGGTCGAGATCGTCGGTGCCCTCGAACACCTGTACCAGCACCTCGTCATCGGCCGCCCGTATCACCTGCCCGGTTCGGTAACGCCCCTGGCCGTCTCGCACTTCGACTCGGTCGCCGAAGGCGATCCCGCCCGCGTTGCGGATGGTCAGCAGGCCGCCGTGAGCCTCGGACGATGTTCGGAACTCGATCGCGCTCATGCGGATTCCCCCTGCTTGACGTATTCCACCCGTAGTTTGTCAAGGGTGGTCTGCACTTCGTTGGAGAATGCCCTGATGCTGCTGATCTGATCGGATTTGAAGGTTTCCTTCAGTCGTCGCGCTTTGGCCATCAGGGGTAGGCCGGCGAGTTCCTGCACCGGCACGCCCAGGTTGATCAACTCGGCGCCGATCTCGTGAATCAGAATGGTGAGGTCGAGGAGTGCGAACTGTTTCTCGGGCGAGCAGTAGGTGTCGATCGGGTCGAGTGCGCTTTGCTGCAGCACGGCCTCCTTCACCAGCGACGCGCTTTCCAGTTCCCAACGCTGGGTGTGGGACAAGGCTTCGGGACCGACCAGGTTTACGATGCGCGAGAGTTCGGCATCGTGCGCCAGCAGCGCCAGCGCCTTGGCGCGTCGTTCTTCCCAGGCGCCGCTGACGTTGTCCGCCCACCATTTGGCCGCATTGCCCACGTGTTCCGAAAAGCTGCCGACCCAGTCTATGGCCGGGTAATGGCGGGCGTCGGCCAGTTCTTTGGACAGCGCCCAAAATGTCTGTACGATCTCTTTGGTATGGCTGGTCACGGGCTCCGAAAAGTCGCCACCCGGTGGTGATACCGCACCGATCAACGAGACCGAGCCGCGCGCACCGTGCAACGTTTCCACACGCCCCGCGCGCTCATAGAATGCGGCCAGACGCGACGCCAGATACGCGGGATAGCCCTCTTCGACGGGCATCTGGCCGAGACGGCCGGCCACTTCGCGTAAGGCTTCGGCCCAGCGACTGGTGGAGTCGGCCAGCATGACTACGTCATATCCTTGATCGCGGAAATACTCCGCCATTGTCACCCCGACGTAGATGGATGCCTCGCGCGCGACCACCGGCATGTTGGAGGTGTTGGCGACCAGCAGGGTTCGTTCCATCAGTCTCCGACCGCTATAGGGGTCTTCTAGCTGAGGAAAGGTTTCGAGCACGTCGACCAGTTCGTTGCCGCGTTCGCCGCACCCGACGTAGATGACAATGTCGGCGTTGGTCCAGCGCGCGACCTGCTGTTGAACCACGGTTTTGCCCGCGCCGAACGGACCGGGCACTGCGGCCTTACCGCCCTTGAGGAGCGGAAAAAAGGTATCCAGAATGCGTTGGCCGGTAATCAGGGGGTGGATCGACGTTGAACGGCGTCGATAGGGTCTGGGTTTGCGCACCGGCCAGCGGTGAAACAACTGCAGCTTATGCGATTGCCCCTGGGCGTCACGTATGCGGCCGATGGTCTGGTTCAGGTCGTAGTCGCCGGCCGGCGCGAGCTCGATTAGTTCGCCGGACCGATTTGGCGGTACGAGTATGCGGTGCGCGATGGTCGCGGTTTCCTGTACCTCGCCGAGCAGCGCGCCGGGTTCCAGTCGGGCGCCGGGTTCGAGTTCTCGATTGGGCACGAACGGCCAGTTGCGCGTGCGGTCCAGCGACGGCAGGTCGAGGCCCCGTGGAATGATGTCGCCGGTTTGTTCGAAGATCGTCGTCAGCGGCCGTTGCACACCATCGAATATAGTGCCGATAAGGCCGGGACCGAGTTCCACCGACAGCGGTTGTCCCAACGCGAGTGCCGGTTCTCCCGGCCTGACGCCTTCGGTGGGTTCGTACGATTGAACGATGGCCTGACTACCCTTGAGCGCGATTACCTCACCGATCAAGCCGAGGTCGCCAATGCGGATCTGTTCACCGTTGCTTACGCCCGGCAGCTCAATGGTGACGATCGGTCCGTTGATCTCGCGAATGCTGCCGGTTGTTTTCAGTTCGTTCATGTATGACATGTTGCGCTCAGCCCGTAGCCTTCGCGATAGCCGATTCGTCCGAGGTGGGCGGTATGAGTCGCTCCTGCACCGTTTGATTGAGCTTGGCGTCGAGCCGGTGCAGTCGCCCCTCGAAGGTATTGTCGAACCGTACCCGGTTGTCGACACTGCGAATGTTCAATCCGCCGATGCAATCCAGCGTTTGCTCGCCAAGCGTTAGTTGCTTGCCGCTGGCCAGCGCCGTATAGTCTTCCCAATGACGGGCAAGCCGGTCACGATCGGGGGCGTTAACCTCGACGATCAACTCCTGCGGCTGCAGCTGGCTTGCGCCCTGTTGCAGAAACGCCTTCAGTATCGGTACGTAACGCTGCTCGTCCTGTACCAGTTTGCGCAGTTGCTCCAGAAGCCGTTCGCGGATGCCGGTTACCAGATTCCAGCGCAGCTGATCCAGGCGCGCCTGCAGCTTCAGTTCCTGCGACTGGACCTGGCGACGGTAGGCCCGTTCGGCCATCGCTTTTGCGACCAACACCTCGCGTTCTTCGCGCAGGCGCAGCTTTTCGGCGGCATCACGCAGTATTTCGGCATGTCCGTTGCGAGCCTGCTCGCGGTATTGTTCGGCCAATCGATTGGCGCGTGCGAGTATGGCTTCCTGTAGCTCGCTGACTTTGTCCATGGCTAAGGTTCCTCGATCGGTTGACCACCGAGCAATACACGGACCTGGTCGTCGATATCCAGATGAAAGTTTTCGGGTTGAGCAAGCGGCGGTACGACTGCAACCACGATTCTGCCGCCTTCGGTGTCGATTTGACGTAACAGCCGGCTTTCGCGACCGGCCAGGTCATTGTCGATCACGACGAAGGCGCTGGTGTGTGCCTGCAGTAGTTCCTGGAGCACCCGGTCGAGCTGCGCATTGTCGGCGTCCGGCCAGGTCTCGAAACCGATCAGCGAGAAGCCTTCAGCGAGCGCCCGTTCCCCCAGGAACACCATTCTTGTGGACGGCCGATCGGGGTTTTCGCTCATAGCGGCTTCAGATGCGACCCAGCAGCAGGATACTCATGACCAGGCCGTAGATGGCGATCCCCTCGGCCAGGCCCAGATAGATCAGGGTGCGTCCGAACATTTCGGGTTTCTCGGCCAGGGCCGCCAGTGACGCCGAGCCGATGGGGCCGACCGCTATTGCGGCGCCGACCGTACTGAGCGCCGTCGGAATTCCCACACCGATAATGGCGAGGCCCATACCGGTGGAAATATCACCGCCGCCGGCGGCGTTGGCCGCGGGTTCGGCGAGGGCATCGTGCAGGCCGAAAAACACCAATGCCGCCTGTGCTCCCAGGAACAGCACCACGTTGCCAGCCAGGGTATTGCGGAACCAATACCGGGTTCTCGGGGTGTGGACGGGTCGAAATTCAAGAAAAACGCCTGAGAGAACCATGCCGAGTATTCCCAGGGTCATCAGGCCGATCAACCAAGTCATGCCGTGCTCCTTAGTTAGTGCGTGGTGGCGAGTTGTGCGGGTGGCGACGACGGGTTCGCAACAAGGCGATTCAGCCGTAGCGGTTTGAACTCAATGCCATCGCCCGAGTAAAAGCGCGTGAAGCCTTCGTAGTATTCGAGACGCAGCGTCTGAATGGCGACAATCGCACCCTCCAGTACCAGGATAAAAAGGTTGCCGAAAACGATCATGAGCCAATGTCCGGTCGGTCCCAGCATGTCCGCCAGGGTAAATACGGCGATCGCCAGCGCGACATGATTCAGACTGAACGCGGCGACCCGCAGAAACGACAGCGTACCCGACACGTTGCCCATAACGGTTTCAAATGACTCGACCAGTACGACCATGATGCGCTCGCCGTGAGGGGCTTCGCTTTCACGCCATTTATGATAGGCCAGCGCGCCCAGAGAACTCCACACCAGGAGCACGGGCACGATACCGAAGCCGCTTCCGGCATAGGTGTTGTACACACCCCACAACAGGCCGGCATAGAGCGCGATATTCATCACCCCGTTGTTGCCGAGTAACGCGCCCGGCCAGTCGTTCTCGATCAACCGGTTGTAGATGCTCAATGCCGACATCAGCAATATAAAGCCGATTCCCCAGCCCAGCGCGATCTTGAGCATCAAAATCGGATCGCTCAACGGCGACATCCACAACGGTTGTATCACGTGTTCGAAGCCGAAGATGCTGCCGTAGCAGAATCCGAACGCGATCGACGACAGGCCGGCGATGACGGCGAATGCCGTGAAGCGCTCGAGTCGACGGCGCAGCAGAAGCGCCCCAGCAGCGATGACCGCGCCGTGACCGACATCGCCGAACATCATGCCGAACATCAGAACAAAGGTGACGGCGAACACCGCCGAGGGATCGATTTCGCCGTAACGGGGAATGCCGTATTGTGTGACCAGGGTGCTGAAGGGTGACAGCAATGCATTGGGCTTGATCAGGGTGGGGACTTCGGCTCTTTCCCGGGCGCTCGGGCGTCGGTTGGTCATCAGGAACGGGAAGGCGAGCGATTGCCCTAGTTTGGTCTCAAGTGCCTGCAGGTCGCGAGCCGGGACCCAGCCGCTGATAATGACCAACTGCGATGAGCAGCGCGCGGCGCTGTCGAGATTGACGAAAGGCTCGGCCAGCGCGAGCGTGACGCGTGCCTGGGTGATGAACGCCTCGGTATCGGTCGCACGCTGTAAAACACGCTGCTCCAGCGCTTTTCGGTCGCGGGCAATCCGCTCGTGCCGCTGCGTGAGTTCACGCCGAATTTTTCGAGGTTCGTCGCGCAGTTCGGGCGGGATCGGCAGCGGACGAAAACCCGCCGATTCCAATACCGACGCGACGTGCTGTGACTGGTCGCCTTTCTGACCGATAACGATGACGTGCGCGTTGCCCTCGTTCAGCAGAAAACGGTATACGAGAAAACGGGCAAGGCTTAAGGCCTCTTCCATGCGCTGCAGGTTGGCGGCGGGAACCACCCCGATACTGACGTCCAGGAACGTCTTGTCTCCCTCCAGCAAGCCTAGATCGAACTTCAGGTTTGAAAAATTATCGAGCGTGCTCTGCAATTGATTAACGAGCCGCCATTCCTCGTCTAGATGACGCTTCTCTTCCTGGCAGACCGAGCATTCCTGCCACAGTACGCCCAGACGGTTGTTCAGGGCATCCAACTCGCGCTCGGTGACGACGTGCAACCGATTCAGTTTGACGGGAGGAAGCGCCGGAAAATGACTGGTTACTTTTTCCAGTCTGGCGCCGGCCTGCCGAAACGTTTCCCGGTAACGTTGGCCGGGGATATCCTGCAGACCGTGCTCATCGTGCCCGCGATAGTCGGGTCCGAAGTTTTCGGTTTCAGCCAACGCCAGCGTCGCCTTGGGCAAGTCGTCTTTCAGCAGCTGAATCAAGACATGGCGCATACTCACGGGACCGAACATCAGTGCAGTCCCTCGCGGCCATCCCCCACGGCGATGCGCAGCAGTTCGGCACTGATGCCCAGACGCTTGCCGTGCACAATGGCGCGCAGTCGATTGAGTTCGTATTCGCGCAACAGCAGGTAGGCCAGTGCCCGGGTAATCACCGATGGGCTGCGCCGCGCCGCGGCGCGGGCGCGCCCGGTAACCATGTCTTCCAGGCGGCGTTCCACCTCCAGCGGGCTGCTCACGCCCTCGAGGTAAACGCGCAGGGCTGCCGGTATCGCGGCCATGACCGCATCACATTCGTCGAGTTCCACCAGGGCGAGCAGGTCGTAGTGCTTGAGGTGGTAACCGTGCCGAATCAGATAGTAGTAGGTTTCGGTGGGCGACAGGCCGTAGGCAAAGCGAAATCGTACTATCCAGGTCAGGTTCAGCTTGTCGACGGTGGTGCCCAACAGCGCGTGCATGGGCTCGAGGTCGTTTTTTTCTAGCTGATGGACACGTTTCACCAGGCCCGAATAGTAGCGCTGGTCGATGGCGGCCTCGACCGCTAAGGTGTCTTGTTTCTCGTCCAGCGCCTGTCGTGCCTGGCGGGCTATGTCGCCATATGGGCCGGCCTCGATCTGGCGTAACAGTTCCGCCACGCTTTCGGTGCGCAGCAGGCGCTCATGATCCAACACCGTAAAGCTGGGCATGTCTTGTAGATGCCGCTCGATTTCGGCGTCGGGCAGATGGCGGAGCTTGCCCCGAATCAGTGCTTTCAGATTGAACAGCTCGAAGCGCCGTGCCCAATAGGAAAAAAAATCGCGCGCGTTGCCGGTTAACGGCCGGAGAATAACAGCGAGGTCCGCCAGCAGGGCGCGCATCAGGGAGCGCTCGATGGCAGCGGTATCCAGTTCGGGGTCGATCAGCGCCGGCCCCAGGTGTTTCGCCAGACCTTCGTCCAATGGGGCTTCGATCAGGTCCGCAATGGTGCTTTCGGGCAGCAACCGCGCGCGCAGAATGGCAACTCGCGTATTGAGGTAGGTATGGCCGTTTTGCACCTGCATACCTTGGTTCGTGACTACAGCTGTGGATCGATCATCAAACTCAGTGCAGCCTGCACCGCCTCGGTTTCGCGTTCCTCCGCCTGCTGACGAAGCTTGCTGTGGCGTTCGTCGTAACGTTTGCGCAGTTCGTTGACCGTCTGTTTGGCGCGCGTTTCGGCTTTTTCGACGAACGCGCCGTGCATTTCCGGAATCCGCGCTTCGAACTGCGCTTCGTCGCGCCGTGCCTCCTGCAGCGCTTCCTGGATCAGATGCTCGCGCTCGCGGTCAGCTTTGCGTGCAATTTCTTCGGCTCGCTGTTCGGTCTCCAGCAGTAATCGCAGCGCCTCTTCCATCGATTCTCAATTGTGATTGAATGTTGCCCGGGTGCTTTAGCATAAGTCCGCAAGCTGAATAAAAGCATGACAACAGATGCTTGTTTTGAGTTGTATCAGACAGCGACGCATGATCGATCAATTGCCGTCGACCCGCTTGCGTCGCGCCCGCCCGACGTCATCAGGGTGCGCAGCGGTTCGCCGGCAGGCCGCGCATCGAAATATGCAGTTGTGCGATCGGCGCTATAATCGCCGCGTCATGCGCGTCATCACGTTAAACCTGAACGGCTTGCGCTCGGCGGCGCGTAAAGGATTCTATCCCTGGCTGCGGCGGCAGCGTGCCGACGTGGTCTGTCTGCAGGAACTCAAGGCCCGGTTGGATCAACTTCAGGCGCGTGAGTTTTGGCCGCCCAGCTTCAATTGTTTCTATCATCCCGCCGAACGCAAGGGTTACAGCGGGGTCGGTATTTATTGCCGGAACGCGCCAGATGAAGTGCTGCAGGGCCTCGGCTGGGACGATTTCGATGCCGAGGGCCGGTGGATCGAGGCGCGCTTTGGCAATTTGAGCGTGGTTTCGCTGTATCTGCCGTCGGGATCGTCCGGTGACCATCGTCAGGCAATCAAATTTTCCGTAATGGACCGATTGATGCCGGCGCTGCGTGAAATGCGGGCATCGGGGCGCGAATTCATTATCAGCGGTGACTGGAACATCGCGCATCGGGCGATCGATTTGAAGAACTGGCGTGGCAACCAGAAGAACTCCGGATTCCTGCCGCAGGAGCGCGCCTGGATGGATCAATTGTTCGGTCCGGTCGGTTTCGTCGATGCCTTCCGCCGGCTCAACCAGGAGGCAGAGCAATACACTTGGTGGTCGAACCGCGGACAGGCCTGGGCCAAGAATGTCGGATGGCGTATCGACTATCAAGTGGTGACACCGGGCTTGGAAAACCGTGTCACGAGCGCATCCATCTATAAAAAGAAGCGCTTTTCCGACCACGCGCCGTTGATCATGGACTATGACCTCTCGCCCTGAAAGCAAGACGGCAAGAATTCGCCATTGGTATGACAGCCTCCGGGTCTATCGTCAGCGGCGTGTGTTGACGCTGTTATTTCTGGGGTTTTCTTCCGGGTTGCCGTTTTTGCTGGTGTTCGGAACCTTGTCGTATTGGCTGCGCGAGGCGGGTATCGCGCGCTCGACCATAGGTTTCATCAGTTGGGTGGCGTTGGCGTACGGCTTCAAGTGGGTGTGGGCGCCTTTGGTGGATCGGCTGCCCTTACCACTGTTGACCGCATGGCTGGGGCGGCGGCGGGCCTGGCTGTTGCTAACCCAGCTGATATTGGTTGCAGCGATAGCCGGCATGGCGGTGACGGACCCGAAATTGGATTTGCAACGCCTGGTCGCGCTGGCGTTGGTGGTGGCGTTTACGTCGGCAACGCAGGATATCGTGATTGATGCCTTTCGCATCGAGACGGGTGATCCGCGAGTACAGGCTGCCATGGCCTCAACCTATATGATCGGCTATCGCCTGGCCATGATCAGCGCCTCCGCTGGGGTTCTCTGGTTGGCCGATTGGGTAGACCCGGACCAGGCCGGCTATCATCACGTCGCCTGGCTGGTCGGTTATTCCGCCATGGCTGCCCTGATGCTGGTCGGCGTCATTACCACGCTGGTGGTGCGCGAACCGCCACGACCTGAAAAGCTCGGGAATGCGCAGGAGCGTGCCGGTATCGACTGGCTTGCGGCGCGCCCGGGTTTGCCGTCCTGGTTGCTCAAGTTCGCGACCTGGATATGGAGTGCCATGATCAGCCCGTTTGTCGATTTTTTGGTGCGTTACCGTTGGCAGGCCTTGTTGTTGCTGGCTCTGATCAGTACCTATCGCATCTCCGATATCGTTCTGGGCGTGATATCCAACGTGTTCTACGTCGACCTGGGCTTCACCAAGGCTGAGGTGGCCAACGTGACCAAGGTTTTCGGCGTCATCATGACCTTGTTGGGCACGGTCGTGGGTGGCGTGTTGGTCAATCGCTTGGGCGTCATGCGTATCCTGTTCACCGGAGCCTTGTTGTCGGCGGCGACCAATTTGTTGTTCGCGGCGTTGGCGGGTATGGGTAACAGCCTGCCGGCACTGATCGTCGTGGTGGCGATGGACAATTTGAGTGCGGGCATGGCAACGGCGGCCTTCGTGGCCTATCTGTCGGCGCTGACCAACGTATCTTATTCCGCGACTCAGTACGCTTTATTCAGTTCGGTCATGTTGTTGTTCCCCAAGTTTCTGGGAGGGTTCTCCGGCGTCATGGTGGACAACATGGGTTATCCGGCCTTTTTTACCCTCACCGCGGCAATCGGGCTGCCCGTATTGGTAATGATAGGGGTGGTGTGGAGATACGCCCCACCGGTAAACGGCGACTTGGATGAATCCTGATCTGGGTTTTAGCGCGGCGTTCGTCGTCGGATTGCTGGGGGGGGTGCATTGTATTGGCATGTGCGGGGGGATCGTGGGGGCGCTGACCTTTGGCCTGTCGGAGGAGCAGCGCACAGGGTGGCGTGGTTTGAGTTTTCAGCTGACCTACAACTTTGGGCGTCTGACCAGCTACACCGTCGCGGGGCTGCTGGTCGGTGGTCTTGGCGCCTTGTTGGCGGCCTGGTTGCCCGTCGCCATCGCCCAGCGTCTGCTGCAGGGGCTGGCCGGATTGTTCATGATCCTGCTCGGCTTGTATCTTTCCGGGTGGTGGCTGGGGCTGCGGCGGGTCGAGGCCTTGGGCGGTCGTATCTGGCGCAGCATCGAGCCTCTGGGCAGAAGGTTCATGCCCGTTCATTCCCCGGCTCAGGCGCTGGTCCTGGGGTTGATCTGGGGCTGGCTGCCCTGTGGGTTGGTCTACAGCGTGTTGATCTGGGCGTTGTCCGCGGGCGACGCCCTACGAGGGGGCGGGCTGATGCTGGCATTCGGCCTGGGTACCTTGCCCAATCTGTTGCTGATGGGTGCCGCAGCCGGGTGGCTGGCGCGATACGTGCGAAGACCCGTTGTCCGAACGTTGGCCGGCGGGTTGGTGTTGCTGTTCGGCGTGTACACAGTGACGCAGGCGCTGGGCTGGTCATAACCGCGAGCGCCTGCGCCGACCATTCATCGAACGATCAGTTGGTAAAAAATTCGCGGCTCATGCGCGCGACGTATTTTTCGTCGCTGCCAGACGGCTGCACCTCCAGCTCAAAATTCAGTTGCTCCCGGTGTCCAACCAGAAAGTCCCCAATGTAGTAGATCGCATCCTCCTCGCGCACTTCGCGTAACGGCACCTGACGCGATTGTCCGATCAGGTTCTTGGCCGTCGCAGTGATGCGTGCGGTCACGGATTTTCCCGTCGAGCCGGGGACGTCCTGAATGACACTGACGTTGAGCATGCCGCGATTCTTACTACGCCGGATGTTGTACGCTTTCGCGACGGTCGGCGACAAGAAATCGGTGGTTAGGGCATTGTGGTGAATCGTGTATCCGTCAACTTTGGTACTGTTCTCTTCGGCGAAAACTGCCATCGGTAGCAGCCAGATGCAACTCAGCATTCCGATAACAATGTGTTTTTTCATGAATTTCTCCTGCCTCTCTCGTTTTGGTACGCGGCCCGGTTGTATCGCAGCTGGGCTGCAGAGTAAAAAACGGGTTCGCTTAACTATAGACCACAAACCGCGGTACTATTTTTCACACCGCATCAACGAGTGATACCTGGTGGCAGTCGCTTTGGCGAACGAATTCGGACGCGTTTGCGACGGCCGGTCTCGCCGGATTCGATTTGCACCGCCGATTTTGCGACCTGGCAGTAGCCGGCCAGGACCGCCTTCAGCCGCGCATTCGCTTTGCCGTCGACCGGCGGGGCGGTCAGCCGCAGCTTGATTGCATTGTCAAGCATTTCTGCAAACCCGTCCGTACGGGCGCGCGGCTGGGCGTGCACCGAAAACACGAGATCATCGCCGTCCCACCGATACCAGGCGCCGCTCACATTGCGATCTGTTTGGCCATCAAATTAAGCGGGGGGACGATCAGCATCTTCAATAGCATCAACCCGATCATGGCTACCATGGGCGACAGATCGAGTCCGCCCATATCCGGCATCCGCCGTCGAATCGGGTCCATGAGGGGCGACGTCAGCTGGGATAACAGGCTCGCGGCCGGATGGTGTGTGCCGGGGTTGATCCAGCTGAGAATCACCAGGATAAGGATGCTGAAGATGTAGATATTGATCATGAGACTGACCAATTCCGGTATGGCCAGGACCAGGGGTTGCAGCACAAAAAGCCCGAGACCGCTGATGACATAGATCAGCGCGAGTTCGATCGCCTTGAGTATCCAGGCCAGCACCAACGATGACACGTCGATGCCGCCGAGTCCAGGAATGTAGCGCCGCAGGGGGCGCAGCACCGGGGTTGTCGCCTTGACGATGAATTGGGACAAGGGGTTGTAGAAGTCCGCCTTCGTCAATTGCAGTAGAAAGCGCAGCATGACGATGAGTATGTAAATGCCAAATGCAATCTCGATCAGAAAAACGAGTGGGTTGGTGAGGTAACTGCTATCCATTATTGTTTTCCCAGTACTGGCGTGAATGATTCCGCCCAAATCTGCGCCGAGTATAGAGTCGCGCAACCACGCTGAACAGCCAGAGGCGATGTCGCACCGATATCAAGTCGAGTCTGGGCGTTGCCACGACCGGGAATGGCGGGCGGTTCATGGTCGGGTGGACTGATCGTCGGCTTCACTCAAGGAGCGTGAAAGTTCCTCGGACCGGTCATGGGCGGCCCGTAGCGCTTCGGCAAAAATCTGACGCAGGCCCCGATGTTCCAAGACCCCAATGGCCTTTTCGGTGGTGCCGCCCGGCGAGGTGACCTTGCGCCGTAGCGTTTGCGGGTCGTCGGCCGATTCGATGGCCATGCGTGCCGCCCCCAATGCCGTTTGCAGCGTCAGCAGATGCGCGGTTTCCGCGGGCAATCCCAGCTCTTGCGCGGCGGCTTCCATGGCTTCCATTACCATGAAATAGTAGGCCGGGCCGCTGCCCGAAACGGCGGTGACCGCATCGATGAGCGCCTCGTCCTCGACCCATTGCACCAGACCGACGGCGCGCAGAATACGCTCGGCACTGTCACGTTGCGCGGCGGTCACACCCGGACCGCTGTACAGGCCGGTGGCGCCGGTCTGCACCATGGCGGGCGTGTTCGGCATGGCGCGTACCACGGGTACCTGTGCGCCCAGCCAGTGTTGCAAGCTATCGGTACGCACACCGGCCGCGATCGATATGACCAGAGGTTTTCTCGCCCGCAGCGTCGGCGCGAGGCCGAGGCTCACCTCCTTGATGACCTGCGGTTTGACGGCAAGGACCAGGATGTCGGCCTCACGCGCTGCGTCGGTATTGTCGGGGCGCGTGCTGATGCCCATATTGGCAGCCAGGGCATCCAGCTTTGCGGGAACCGGGTCACTGGCCAGCAGGCGAGCCGGGTCGGTTCCGTCAGCGATCAGTCCAGCCATCAAGGCCGCGGCCATGTTGCCGGCGCCGATAAATGCGATGTTTTGTTGCGACATAGAGATTATGGAAGTTCGAGGTTAGTGATCGTTGCAGGTGGAAGTTTAGCGGATTCATTCCAGGATTCAGGTGCGGGGGCCAAAGATGTCGGTGCCCACACGGACCAGCGTCGATCCTTCGGCGATGGCGGTTTCGAGATCGCCGGACATGCCCATGGACAAAGTATCCAGCGGTAAGCCTGCGTCGCGCAATTGCTCGGCGAGCTCACGCAGCCGGCGGTACACGGCACGCTGCGTTGCGGTAGGTTGGGTGGGGTCCGGCATTGTCATGAGCCCGCGCAGTTTCAACCGACGCCGGCCGGCAACGACTTCCGCTAAAGCCGTCAAGCCGGCTTCGTCGACCCCGCCCTTGGACGCTTCACCGCTGATGTTGACTTGAATGCAGATGTTCAACGCGGACACTTCGTCGGGGCGTTGAGCTGCGAGCCGCTTTGCATGCCCGGCGTCGTCCAGGCCATGGACCCAGTCGAAATGATGCGCGATCATGCGGGTTTTATTCGACTGCAGACGGCCGATGTAGTGCCAGACCAGAGGTCGATCGCGCAGCGCGTCGATTTTTGCCTGTGCCTCCCGTACATAGTTTTCGCCGAATTGCCGCTGGCCAGCCGCAATGGCCTCCTGGATCGCCGAAACCGGCTTGGTCTTGCTGACGGCAAGCAGGGTGATCTGACCCGGGTTTCTGCCACAAAGCCGAGCAGCCGTGGCGATTCTTGACCTGACTGCGGCCAGTCGAGCGGCGATTTCTGACATAGCGGATGGCGCGAAACCGGTTCCTAAGGGTAAAGTTCTCACCATATTAAACGAGAACGATCCTAGGAGGTTGTCCGAAAACAGCGCCAGCCGCCGCGACAGGCTGGGATGAGACGGCTATTTCGATCGCTTGCGAAGACGTGTTGGTCCGTCGGTAATGGCACGTCAACAATCGAAAAGTCCGATCCCCCAAGTCTGGTTGCGGTGAGCCGCCACGTGCTCGGGCCGTTCTCCGCAAGCCTGGGTTGTCGCAGATCGTGCGGCCGCCCAGACCGTCAGTGTGTACCGATATCGGTTATCTAGCCGGGGGATTCATGGATATCGCCGAGTTACTTGCTTTTAGTGTCAAACACAATGCGTCGGATCTGCACTTGTCGTCGGGGTTGCCGCCGATGATCCGTGTCGATGGCGATATACGCCGTATCAATGTCCCGGTCCTGGATCATAAGTCCGTGCACGCTTTGGTGTACGACATTATGAACGACAAGCAGCGCAAGGATTATGAGGAGTTTCTGGAAGTGGATTTCTCCTTCGAAATTCCCGGTTTGGCGCGGTTCAGGGTCAATGCCTTCAATCAGGACCGGGGCTCGGCGGCGGTGTTTCGTACCATCCCGTCCAAGGTGCTCTCCCTGGAAGACTTGAACGCGCCGGCGGTCTTCAAGGATATCTGTGACAATCCACGTGGCCTGGTGCTGGTGACGGGGCCGACCGGATCAGGCAAATCCACCACGCTGGCAGCGATGATGGATTACAAAAACGATACCGAATACGGCCATATCCTGACTATCGAAGACCCAATCGAATTCGTGCACCAGTCGAAGAAGTGTCTAATCAATCAGCGCGAAGTGCACCGCGATACATTGGGTTTTGCCGAAGCGTTGCGTTCCGCGCTGCGTGAAGATCCGGATATCATTCTGGTGGGCGAATTGCGGGATCTCGAAACGGTGCGCCTGGCGCTGACGGCGGCGGAGACCGGTCATCTGGTTTTCGGGACGCTGCACACCAGTTCCGCGGCCAAGACCATAGACCGGATTATCGACGTGTTCCCCTCTGCGGAAAAATCCATGGTGCGATCCATGCTGTCGGAATCTTTGCGTGCCGTGATTTCGCAGACCCTGTTGAAGAGGGTCGGCGGCGGAAGGGTCGCCGCACATGAGATCATGATCGGCACGCCCGCGATTCGCAACCTGGTGCGCGAGGACAAAGTCGCCCAGATGTACTCCGCGATTCAAACCGGTCAGGCCTTTGGCATGCAAACGCTCGATCAGTGCATGCAGGATTTGATTGGTAAGGGGTTGATTACAAAACAAGACGCCAAATCCAGGGCGGTTAGCAAAGAAACCTTCAGTTGAGTCCGGGCCGGTAGATCTGGCACTCTAGTGGCCCGCCTGCGCATTGCGGGCGATTTCGGCCGGTCCGTGTGCAGGTGAGGTTCGATCACGGTGCTGTCGGCATTCGATCTGGCTGAGGATTGGTATGGAATTCGATGACATTTTGCACATGATGGTTCAGAAGCAGGCGTCGGACCTGTTCATCACACCCGATGTGCCGCCGAGTATCAAAGTGCACGGTCGCATCACTCCGGTTTCAAAGACCAAACTCAGTGAACAACAGACCCGCGAATTGGCGACGTCCCTGATGTCGCCCGAGCAACGCGATCAGTTCACGCATACCAAGGAGTGTAATTTTGCGTTCAACGCGGCCGGCGTCGGACGGTTTCGCGTCAGCGCATTTATTCAGCGCGACACGGTGGGCATGGTGTTACGGCGTATCGAGACGCGGATTCCGACGTTCGACGAACTGGGTCTGCCTCCCGTGTTGCGGGATTTGTCGATGACCAAACGCGGCATCGTTTTTCTCGTCGGGGCGACGGGAACCGGCAAATCAACCTCTCTGGCGGCGATGGTGGGGTATCGCAACCAAAACAGCAGTGGTCATATAATCAGCATCGAAGACCCTATCGAATTCACGCATAACCACAGCGGTTGCATCATTACGCAGCGCGAGGTCGGCGTTGATACGGAATCCTACGAAGTCGCTTTGCGCAATACCCTGCGTCAGGCGCCGGACGTCATCTTGATCGGTGAAATTCGCACCCGCGAGTCGATGGATCACGCCATCAGCTTTGCCGAGACGGGCCATCTGGTGCTGACGACCTTGCATGCGAACAACGCCAACCAGGCGCTTGATCGCATGCTGCATTTTTTCCCGGACGACCAGCGTGATCAGGTCTTGATGGATCTATCGCTCAACCTCAAGGGAATAGTGGCCCAACAGCTCATCCGCCGTCCCGACGGCAATGGACGAACAGCCGTGGTCGAGGTTCTGTTGAATACCCCGCTGGCTGCAGACCTGATTCTGAAAGGCGAAGTGTACAAGCTGAAGGACTTGATGAAACGGTCCCGCGAACAAGGGATGATTACGTTCGACCAGGCGTTGTTCGATGCCTATAAACGCGGCGAGATCACTCAGGAGGACGCGCTGGCGCACGCCGATTCGGCGAACGAGGTGCGGCTGATGATCAAGTTGGGCGATACTCGGCCCGGGACTCGGACGCGGGATCGCAACGCGGTCAGTATCACCGAGCCCGACCATCGCGACAACTGACCTGGGCTTCGGATGGACGCTATTCTGGAAATACCCGGTAGCCGTCGAACACCGGACCGTCGACACATACCCGCTGCATCGCCGGACCCTGATCGGTTCGCACTTCCACGACGCAGCCGGCGCAGCCCCCCACGGCGCAAGCCATGAATTCCTCCAGCGAGACCTGCACCGGTAATGCGTACTCGCGCGCGACCGCTACCAGCGCCTCCAGCATGGGATGTGGGCCGCAGCCGTAAATCCCCACTTCAGACCGCTGTTGTTCATTCAGCGCATCCAGCCAATGCCGGGCGAGGTCGGTGACGTAACCGTTGAAACAGCCCGCGTAGTCCTGCAGGCTGGCCAGACGACTCGCGACACCCCAATCTTCCAACAGAGGCATGCTGCCGATAACGCCGTCGGGCATGCCGTCGACGAGCATCGCCGAAGGTCTGGCCTTGAAAGGAAAAGGCACTTCCGATCCCAGAATCACCAAGGGCCGGGAAGCGGATCGACGTAGCTCATCCGCCAGAAATATCATCGGTGGCATGCCTACGCCGCCCCCGACGAGCAGCGGGCGTCGTTGCTCGACGGCGAAGGACGTGCCGATCGGCGCCAGGCAGTTGAGCGTTTCGCCCGGTTTGCGCTTGGCCAGCAGCCGGGTGCCGTCGCCGACCACCTTGTAAAGGAATTCCACCCAACCGGCAGCCGCGTCGACGCGCATGATGGAAATCGGTCGACGCATAGGGCGCATCGGATCGACCGTAAGGTGAGCGAACTGTCCGGCCCGGGCACGGGCGGCGCACTGTGGCGCGTGCAGCCTGAGCACGTATTGCTCGCCGGCATAGGCGTCGTGCGCAACGACCGGTGCGTCTTCGGCGAATATAGTGCCGCGATGGGATGGCGAATTCATGATCTGTGCGTCGAGTATTGGTTGTCATCGCCAAAGACCTGACGGCCTTCGTACAGGGTATGGGTCACTTTGCCGCGAAATTCCCAGCCATCGAATGGCGTATTGTGGCCACTGCTGGTCATGCGATCGCGATGCAGCGTCCACACCGCGTGCGGGTCGAACACGCATACGTCGGCAATCGCGTTAGGCGACAAGGTTCCGTATGGCAGGCCCAACACGCTTGCCGGACCCGCGGTGAGGCGCGCGATCGCCGTGGGCAGGTCGAGCACGTCTTCTTCGACTAGGCGTAAGGTTAGCGCCAGCAGCGACTCCAAACCCGAGATGCCCGGCGATGTTTCCGGAAAAGGGGCTTCTTTGGCGTCGGCGTCGTGTGGCTGGTGATCTGAACAGATGACGGAGATGGTGCCGTCGCGCACAGCCGCGCGCAACGCCTCACGGTCGGCGAGCGTACGCAATGGCGGCGAAACGTGGCAGTTGGCATCGAATCCGTCGATGTCCTGCTCTGTCAGATGCAGATGATGAATAGCGACGTCGGCGCTGATTGGCAGATGGCCGGCAATACCGTCGCGGATCATGCGGGTGGCGGTGGCCGTCGACAGGCTGCGGAAATGGACGGTGGCACCGGTATGTTCGGCCAACGCGAGGTCACGCGCCACCGCCACAGTCTCGGCGGCGGAAGGAATCCCGGGAATGCCGAGACGTGTTGCCACCGCACCTTCGTGCGCACAGCCGTCGGCCTTCAGGTGCCAGTCTTCCGGGCGCAGCAGGACCGTCAGACCGAAGGTTGCGGCATATTCCATCGCGCGCCTTTCGACCAGCGTGCTCGCCAGCGGTTTGCGGGCATTTCCGACCGCTACGCAGCCGGCGCGTTGCAGCGCCGCCATTTCGGACAGCTGCTCACCGGCCAGTTGATGGGTCAAGGCGCCGATGGCCAGGACCCGGGCGTTACCAGCCGCTTTGGCACGCCGGCGTATCAGTTCCCACACCGCGGGCGTATCGATCACCGGTTCGGTATCGGGCGTGCAAATCAGCGTGGTGATGCCGCCACGGGCCGCGGCGGCCGTTTCGTTGGCAATCGTGCCTTTGTGTTCCTGCCCCGGCTCGCGCAGGCTGGCCGACAGGTCGATCAAACCCGGGCAGACGATCTGGTGGGTGGCATCGATCGTCTGCTGGGGTTCGAAGCCCGGCGGTGCGTTGCCGATAGCCAGTATCCGTCCCGCCGCGACGTGAAGATCCAAACGTTCGTCGATATGGTTTGCCGGGTCGATAAAACGACCGCCCACAATGCTCAGTGTGTCCCACCCGGTCACCGGTGTTCCCCCGAATCCCTGATTTGCATGGCCATGGACATGACCGCCATGCGCACGGCGATGCCGTAACTGACTTGTTGCAGAATGACCGAGCGCGGTCCGTCAGCGACCGCCGAATCCATTTCCACGCCGCGATTCATGGGCCCGGGATGCATCACGATAGCGTCCGGCTTGGCGTTTTCCAGACGTCGGTCGGTCAGACCGTAGAGCTGAAAGTACTCGTGTTCGCTGGGCAATAGTGCGCCCTCCATACGCTCCTTCTGCAGCCGCAGCATAATCACCACGTCGACATCGCGTACGCCTTCTTCCAGGTTGTGGTACACGTGTACGCCCAAGGTACGCGCCTCGGTCGGCAGCAAAGTGCGTGGGGCAATCACCCGAACCTCTGTCACCCCGAGCGTGTTCAGGGCCAGGATCTGCGACCGGGCGACGCGCGAATGCAGAATGTCGCCGACGATGGCGATGCGCAGCGGCGCAAAATCCCCCTTGTGCTCGCGGATGGTGAACATGTCGAGCATCGCCTGCGTGGGGTGAGCATGACGACCGTCACCGGCATTAATCACGCTGACGCCGGGCGCTGCATGTTGCGCGATGAAATGCGCAGCGCCGGATTGGCCATGGCGGACGACAAACATATCGCTGTGCATGGCTTCCAGATTGCGCAGGGTGTCCAGCAGCGTTTCGCCTTTTGAGGTTGCCGAGGTGCTGATGTTGAGATTGAGCACGTCGGCCGACAACAGCTTCGCGGCCAGTTCGAAGGTGGTGCGGGTGCGGGTGCTGGTCTCAAAAAACAGGTTGGTGATGATCTTGCCCCGCAACAGCGGCACTTTCTTGACCGGGCGACCCGGGAGGGTGGCAAAGGACGCTGCCGTGTCCAGGATTTCGGTCAGCAGTTCCCGGGTCATGCCCTCGATGGTGAGGAAATGCCGGAGTCGGCCCTTGTCGTCGATCTGATTGTTCTTCGGTGCGGCTGGCATGGGTTCAGTCTTCGGACGCGTGCCTGGACCTGCGTCGTTCGGCAATCTCCAGGCTGAGCGGATCAGGACCGATCAATCGAATGTGTTCGTCGGCGGTCAGCGGCGGCTCCAGTCCGACAACGTCGGGCTGAATGGGTAATTCGCGGCCGCTGCGTTCGATCAGGGCCACCAGAATGACGGAAGCGGGGCGGCCGAAATCGAATATTTCGTTCAGCGCGGCGCGGATGGTGCGCCCGCTTTGCACCACGTCGTCGACCAGAACGACGTGGCGGTCTTCGACATCGAAAGGCACCTGCGAGGGACGAACCTGCGGGTTCATGCCGATCCGTGTGAAATCATCGCGATAAAAGCTGATGTCCAGGGTGGCCAACTGCTCTTTGAAACCAAGCTTCCGGTGCAGATGTTCAGCTACCCAGGCACCGCCCGTGTGAATGCCGATCATTGCCGGATTTTTGATCCTGCGCGTCGCGAGTTCGGTGTCGAGCATGCCGGCGACGCCGTCGATGATGCCCAGGATCGCCGCGTGCTGCATGAAGTTTCGGATGTCGGTCATTGGAATCGCTTTACCGGGTCGCGCCTTAGGCGTCTATTTTGCGGGTTGTGGTCGGACTGGCCAAGTTGTTTGGTCAATATTCGATCGGGCAGTGCCTCGCGCTGCTGGCGGCGTTTCGGGTTGGAGTCATGTCTCCCGCCGCTGCTCGTCGCTATTGTCCGCCAACCAGGTTTCCAGAATCAGTTTCGCCGCCACGGCGTCAACGCGATCGCGATTGCGGTGGGCCTCCTTGCCAAGGCGGGTCCAGGCTTCCCGGGAAGTCAGGCGTTCGTCGACCAGGTGAACACGAAGCTGGTAACGTCCCTCGAGTTGCCGTGCGAATCGCTTGGCGGGTTCCGCCGCCTCGGCTTCGCGGTCGCTCATCTCGAACGGAAGACCGACCACCAGCGCATTCGGCTGCCAATCGGAGATCAACCGGTTGATCCTGTCCCAATCGGGTTTCTGGCGTACGCTGGCGAGCGTCACGAGCGGCGTGGCGGTGCCGGTCTGCGTTTGGCCGACCGCCACTCCGATGCGTCTGGTGCCGAAGTCGAAGCCCAACAAGGTAGCCATTGACTCGGGCCGTCGGGTCAGGCGTGGCCGGCCTCGGTGCTCAGCAGACTCAGGTCGACGCCCAACAGGCGGGCGGCGGCCGTCCAGCGGTCTTTCGAGGGCACGTCGAATATGACTTCCGGGTCGGCTGGTCCGCTCAACCAGGCATTGTGCTGAATCTCGTTCTCGAGCTGGCCGGCTCCCCAGCCGGCGTATCCCAGCGCGACCAGGCTGCGTGACGGGCCGGTGCCGTGGGCAATCGCTTCGAGTATGTCGCGCGAGGTGGTTATGCTGATGTCCTCGGTAATGGCCAGGGTCGAATCCCAGCGGTCCCGGTTGGGGTGAAGGACGAAACCGCGTTCCGTGTCGACCGGGCCGCCAACGTAGACGATCTGCTCACCGCGCTCCCGTTCGGTGGCGGTAATCTGCATGTGCTCGAGCACGTCGGCCAGATGCAGTTCCGATGGCCGGTTGACGACGATTCCCATGGCCCCATGCGTGTCGTGCTCGCAGATGTAGGTCACGGTCCGCGAAAAATTCTCGTCCTCGAGGCCCGGCATGGCGATCAGGAATTGGTTTTTAAGAGAAACGTTCTCGTCCATCGCCGTAGTATCGTGCCCGCGCGCCCCAGCCACAAGTGCTAATCCGGGTACGCGCTTTCGATTTTGGACGATACTACTTCGAAAACAACCGGTTGCCGCTGAGGAACTGCCAGGTGCGGGTAATGTCCAGGATGTCCACCTCCTCCCGTATATCCGGTGGCAGGGGGGCGTAAGGCGCTGCCAGTTCGACTATCCTGATCGCCGCGTCGTCCAGTAGCTTGTGCCCCGAAGAGCGCACCAGGCGTATCTGGTCGACGCTCCCGTCAGTCCTGATCGCGACGTGCAGCATCAGGTTTCCATGGAGTTTCTTTTGCTTGGCTTCATCGGGGTAATTGAGATTGCCGATGCGTTCGACCTTCTTGCGCCAGGCCTCGAGATAGGTCGCGTATTTGTACTCCTGAGTGCTCGCGTTGATCGCCTTACGGCGCAGCTTGCGGGAGGTGTTGATCGATCTTCGGTCGAGTTCGGAGGTCAGTCGATCGATTTCCTGTTGGGTGCTGGCCAGCAACTGCGCGACATCCGGCCGCGCCGGTGCTCGAACCGGCGGTTTCGGTTCCTCGCGAAGCTCCGCGCGCTTGGCCTTGGTGGCCGTCAGCAAGGGTATTTCACGTGACCGTTCAGGCCGCGCCGCGCCGGCGCGTTCGATTTCGCGCTTCGGCTTGGGTTTCGGCTTGACAGCGGGCGGGCTGGGCGGTGCGGCAGGTCGTTCCTCGGCCTGACGCTCCGCGCCACCTTGCTGGCTGACCTGCGCCAGAAAATCGGGATCGTCGGGCTTTTTGGGGATTTCCTTGGGTTTGACCAGGGTGACGTCCAGGGTGCGTTCCGGTTCGGGCGGGGTGCCGCGATGGAT
Source organism: uncultured Chromatiales bacterium (assembly GCA_965368585.1). GTDB lineage: Bacteria > Pseudomonadota > Gammaproteobacteria > Chromatiales > Chromatiaceae > JARRQB01. Next base: position 38,908 of record CBDUNM010000003.1, read on the forward strand.
GTCGAAACTGATGCCCATAATGACCAGCGCGTGCAACGCCGCCGCGACGATCAGCGCGATGCCGAGCACATCCCGGGAGCGTTTGGTTGACCAGAGTTGCGCGCCGCTCATCATTCGTTCAGCGACGGCCCTGGAGGCAGCGGCTTGCTGACGATGATCGTCCCGTCCTGCCTGATCAGTTGTACGCGGGCATGCATGCGGGGATTCATGTGTATTTTTCCCTCCGCATCGACCAACAGGACGTACTCGATGCCCATGCGGGTCGCGATGCGATGCCAGTCGCTCGGACCTGCGACGAACAGGGCGGTGGCGGCTGCGTCAGCGGTTGCCGCGTCGGTGTGAATGACGGTGACCGATGCGGTGTCCGTGGCAGGATGACCGGAGCGCGGATCGATGATGTGATGGAACAGTTTGTTTTCCCAGGTGTAATTACGTTCATAGTTGCCGGAGGTGAAGACGCTTTCATCGCCCTGAATATCGACGAACCCAAACACGCCGCCGCCGCTGGGATTGCGAATCGCGACCCGCCATGGATGACCGTCGCGCGAGCCGATGGCACGCAGGTCGCCGCCGGCTTTGACAATTGCGTCGCGAATGCCGAATTCGCGCAGGCGCTGGACCGCCATATCGATGCCGTAGCCCTTACCGAAACCGCCGAAATCCAGTTGCACGGCCGGATTTTCGGACCGCAGGCGAAAGCCGTCGATGACAATGTCCGACATACGTGGATTGAGTGCAACCAGCCGGCTGATCTCAGCCTCATCCGGAGGCGCCTTGCACTCGGGGCTGTCGGTATGAAATCCCCACAGATGCACAAGGCGTCCGATCGCCGGATTGAACAGGTTTTCGCTCGCCTCCGCCAAATCCTTAGAGCGCGCAATCAGCGGCAGTACGGAGGGCGGGGCGGCGAAAGTCAGGCCGTCTTTGAGCAGGCGGTTGGTGCGGGTGACAGGGCCGGGTTCCCAGGCGTGCCATGCCTGATGCATATATTCGAAATCTTTCGCGATCGCCTCGCTGATAAATTGCGCGTGTTCACGGCGCGCGCCAATGATGCTCAGATCCATCAAAGTGCCGAACGCCAGGAAGCGACTGTTAAAAACCGGGTCCGTCCGGTCGCAGGCGGCCAAACCTGCTAATCCCAGCAGCATGATGGGCCACATGGAGTTGTGGCGCGAAATCCGGCGTGGCGAGGGAGGTTGGCTCATGCTTCGAGTTTTTCCGCGATACAATCCATCAATTGACCACCGATATTCAGTTCGTAGAGGTCGTCTAGCTCCCGGATACAGGTCGGGCTGGTGACATTGATCTCGGTGAGATAGTCCCCGATGACGTCCAGGCCGGCAAATATAATGCCCGCGTCGCGTAAACGGGGCGCGACCTGTTCGACAATCCATTTGTCGCGATCGGTCAAGGCGACGCCGTGCCCCACGCCGCCCGCGGCGAGGTTGCCGCGCGTCTCGCCGGCCTGGGGTACGCGTGCATAGGCGTAGGGCACGGCCGCGCCGTCGACCACGAGGATGCGTTTGTCACCGGCACTGATCTCGGGGATGAAGCGTTGGCCCAGGGCGAACCGGCGGCCGTGCGCGGTCAAGGTCTCGAAGATGACGTTTTTGTTCGGATCGTCCACCCGCACCCGGAAAATCGAAGCCCCTCCCATGCCGTCCAGCGGCTTGATGATCATATCCTGATGCGCGTCCAGAAACTGCTGAAATGCCCGCGCTTCGCGACTGACCAGGTAAGGGGGGCAGCATTGCGGGAACCAAGCGGTGTAAAGCTTTTCATTGGCGTTGCGTAATGCCGCAGGGCGGTTCACGATCAGGCACCCGGCGGCTTCGGCTTGTTCGAGGATATAAGTACTGAAGACATATTCCATATCGAACGGCGGGTCCTTACGCATCAGCAATACGTCGAGCTCGCTTAACGGCGCTAGTCGTTCAGCACCCGATTTGTACCAGTCGCGGGGGTTGTCGCGGACGCTCAGGGATCGCATCCGTCCCAGGGCCACGCCGTCGCGCAAACTGAGGTCGTCTTGCTCCATGTACCATAGCGGCCAACCCCTGCGTTGCGCTTCGAGCAGCATCGCGAAGGTACTGTCTTTTGCGATCTTTATCTGCGCAATGGGATCCATTACTACGCCTAACGCGAACTGCATGCGGGACTCCTGTGGTTCAGGGATTATCAGGTTTGGCAGGTGACGCGGTGTTTCCGCTTCTCCCCGGCAACGAAGCCGCCAATTGTTGCAGACCTATCGGACGCTTGCTATGTTCCAAGCGCTAGTTTCCCGAGTCAGAAGTTCGTAACGCTTCAGCGTGCCTGTACGGGATTTGCAGCCAGGAGCGCGCGCGATGTCTGGCCATGGCTAACGCGCACGAACGCAACACCGCTGCAAGCCCGTCCGGCCGCATTGTCGCGGTGGTTCGCCTCGACGAGGCGAGATGCTCATGGCTCGATCTTCCAGTTTTACGCCAGACGGCCGATAAATCGTTCGCAGGGAGAATGCCGGGATGTGGCGAGTGGATTCGAGCACCCACGCCGCCCATGCGGCGCGGTGAATTTGTCCCCGGACACTCGCGCCAGCAACTCTGCGGTCGGCGCCTGCGGCGCGAACCGCCCGGGAGGTCGTGTGAACGTGTGCGTGAAATCAACAACTTAGCGGCTGATTAATGATAGGGTGGGCCGGCGCTGTCGTAAACTAAACGAAGGTCTGCTTAACCCATAGTCGTCTAACATAGGCTCAGACGTGCTGCATTGATGAATACGAGACAACGCCGTGGGTAGTGTTGCAGAGCGGGTCGTGAGTCGCGCGCACGGGTTCGTCGCGTTGCTGATTTTCGCGCTGCCGGGCCGCGCCGACGAAGCAAGCGTCGCGCCGACCGTTGGGTTTGTGCCTTTGACGCCGGACAAACCCTATGTGCATGTCATCCATCAGGGGCGAACCGTAAAGATTCAACGCGCCCAGAATCCGGAGTATCGGCTGGAAGGTTATTTCGCCAAGAGCGTCAGAAAATGCCCGCCGTTCTGCCTGCAATCCAGCACTCCGGACCCGCGAGTCGCGGCGGTGGGCGAGGTTGAGTTGTTCGATTTTATCGAAAACAGTCTGCGCGACGGGACGGGGATGCTGGTCGATGCGCGCTCGCCGCGATGGTTTGCCAATGAGACCATCCCGGGCTCGGTCAATTATCCGCCAAGATTGTTCTTGGACGAAACCGATACATCGCGCATGGACGGCGTGTTGGAATCATTTGGCGCGCGACGACGTGATTCGATCGGCTGGTGGACGCGCTTCACGGAAGACTGGGGGTTGGTCGACGCATCGTTGAAGACGGCGCAATGGGATTTCAGCGCGGCGAAGGATCTGGTGGTTTTCTGCCACGGTCCGACCTGCGAAAAGGCGCCCCGCGCAATTCGCGCATTGCTTGCAGCGGGCTACCCGGGAGAAAAACTGCGGTACTACCGCGGTGGCTTGCAAATGTGGAAGTTTTGGGGTTTGACAACGGTTGCACCGCAACAACAAACGAAATCGGCCGCAACGCCGATGAGGACGGAGACGGAGACTAGGTGATGAATGCCGACGATACGAACAGCCTCGCAGGCCTGAAGGTGATGGTCATCGACGACAGCAAGACCATTCGTCGCACGGCGGAGACCCTGCTGACCAAGGCGGGCTGCGAGGTGTTGACCGCAGTTGATGGTTTCGAGGCCCTGGCGATGATTGCCGACCACCATCCGGATTTGATCTTTGTCGATATAATGATGCCCCGCCTGGATGGCTACCAGACTTGCGCCCTGATCAAGCACAATAATACGTTTCGCAACATCCCGGTCATTATGCTCTCCAGCAAGGATGGTCTGTTTGACCGCGCGCGCGGCCGTATTGTCGGATCTGAGCAATATCTGACCAAGCCGTTTACCAAAGAAGAACTGCTGGGCGCCATTCGTCGCCATGCGTCGAAGGCGGCTTGAGATTTGCCGCCAGGAACGGGAACACAGAGATAACCAATGGCCAAGATCCTGATTGTTGATGATTCCCCGACGGAATTGCACATACTCAGTCAAATGCTGGAAGCACAGGGCCATCGGGCTCTGACGGCGTCCGATGGGGTGGAAGGGATTCATCTGGCGCGGGAAGAGATTCCCGACCTGATTCTGATGGACGTGGTCATGCCGGGAATGAACGGGTTTCAAGCCACGCGTAAGCTGAGCAAGGACATCATGACCAAGGATATACCGGTCATCATCGTGACCACCAAGGATCAGGAAACCGATCGGGAGTGGGGTTTGCGGCAAGGCGCGTGCGCCTACATGGTCAAACCGATTGCGGCTCAAGACCTGGTGGCGAAGGTGGCCACGGTGCTCGGTGACCTTTGATTATGAACGGTGACACTGTGAAAGGAATGTCGCCCCGCGTGTTGGTGAACATGCTGGTGGAAATCGAGCGGCGTAGCCAGGAATGCTCGCGCAACCTGACTGCGGCCGAGTATCCCGACCATGTCTGGCAGGGTCTGGTCTTCACGGTCGCCGGAGTACGTTTGGTCAGCGATATGCACGAGGTGAGCGAACTGTTGCGCATGCCCGAGGCGATCACCAAAGTACCGGGCTCCAAACCCTGGCTGATCGGCATCGCCAACGTGAGGGGCAATCTGCTTACCATAGTCGACCTGCAGGCTTATCTGGGTGGCAACCCGATCGTGGCAGGGAAATCCAGCCGGGTATTGGTCATTCAGCGCGGCTCATTCCAGGCAGGTTTGCTGGTCCCGGGTGTCATTGGCATGCGCGAGTTCGATTTCGAACACCGCTTGCCGAACGCACGTTTGGAGGGCGCGGTGGGCGCATACGTGTACGAGGCATTTCAAATCGACCGGGAGCTGTGGCCGGTTTTCAATATGCGGGCCCTCGCCACCGACCCCAATTTCGTTTCCGCGGCGCTATGAATTTTTCTTACAACGCCAGTTCAAGTTGCATGCAAGGGTGCATTGGGAGAGACATAAAAGATGAGAGCAGGACCCAGAATTAGCGGCACGAAAGACAGTCGCGCTGTCGCGGTGTTGAGCATACTGCTGCTCATCGCCATCGCGCTGAGCATTTTGACCTTTTTTCACGAATTCACCAAGGCCCGTCACGACGAGCAATATCTGTTGCGAGGTGCGGAACAGCGTGTATTGGCGCAACGAATCGCCAAATATGCACTGGGCGCATCCGCGGGTGATAGCGAGGCGTTTGCGCAGTTAAACGCATCGAGAAATCGGTATTCAGAGATTCTCGACGAACTGAAAAACGGGTCGCCCGATGCCGGTCTGCCGGCCGTTCCCGAAGAGCTACGCTCGACTCTGCGCGACGCGGAGAGCCAGTGGTTGGAATTGCGCTCGCACGCGGACAAGATACTTAGCAATGAAACGGCAATTTTGACCATAGGGGCCCTGGTCGACGAAATAACGGAGGCCATACCGCAATTGGAAGCGATTTCGGAACAGGTCGTTAGTCAATTGGTCGAAACAGGCGCCAAGACGCCGCAAGTCTACCAGGCGGCCCGCCAGCTGATGTTGGCACAACGCATCGAAAACAATGTCAGCCGGGTATTGTCAGGTGGTTCGGCGACGGCGGCAGCCATCGATCAGTTCAGCCAGGATGCAGATCAGTTCAGCCAGGTGTTGAATGGTTTGCTGCAGGGCGACCAGCGCCTGGGCATCACCAAGATAACGAGGGCCGGACAGCGTGAACAGTTGGATGCCGCAGCGGAACTGTTCAAGCGGATAAACAACGATACGATCGCAATCGTCGATAAAATCCCGGCGGTACTTCCTGCCTTGGAAATCAAGTCCGACGTTACCGCGGCATCCGATCGGCTCGATGCCGCCGTTGGCGTACTCGTGCGAGGTATTGGCGAGGCGCCAGGCCGCTACTCGATTGGCCCGATCCGCGTAGGTACTACAATGCTGTTGGTGCTTGGTCTGTCTGCCATCGTGCTGTTGATCCTCCTCGGAGTCGAGATGTTGCGCATCGCGCGGCGGCGTGAACAGGAAAGCGCGGCGCAGTACGAACGCAACCAAGAGGCCATCCGTCGCCTGCTCGATGAGATGGGCGACTTGGCAGACGGTGATCTGACGGTCGAAGCCACGGTGAGCGAAGACATCACCGGGGCCATCGCCGATTCGGTCAACTATGCCGTCGAGGCCATGCGTGGTCTGGTGGTGACGATCAACGAAACCGCGGTCAAGGTGTCCGCGTCTGCCCAGGAAAGCCGTGCCACCGCCATGCATCTGGCGGATGCGTCGGGTCAGCAGCGAGAGCAGATATCGAACGCCACCGAAATTATTCGCGACATGAGCTCGGCGATGGACCGCATGGCCGCGGATGCCGCAGAGTCGGCCGATGTCGCGCAACGCTCGCTGGAAATCGCTTCCAAGGGTGGTGACACCGTGCGACGCACAATCGACGGCATGGGGAATATTCGTGAGCAGATCCAAGAAACCGCAAAGCGCATCAAACGGCTGGGTGAAAGTTCTCAGGAAATCGGCAATATCGTCGAGTTGATTGAGGATATTGCGGATCAGACCAATATTCTGGCGCTCAACGCCGCCATGCAGGCCGCGATGGCGGGCGAGGCGGGTCGGGGGTTTGCCGTGGTGGCGGACGAGGTGCAGCGTCTCGCCGAACGCTCAACCAACGCGACCAAACAGATCGAGGCCTTGGTGAAAACCATACAAGCGGATACCAACGAAGCGGTCAGTTCCATGGAGGCGAGTACCACCGAAGTGGTCGCCGGCGCGCGTCTGGCGGAAGACGCCGGGGAATCGTTGCTGGAGATCGAGCGCGTATCGCGGCGTATCGCCGAAATCACCCGCAGTATCGCGGATTCGGCACAGCGTCAGTCGAAAGAGGCCGAAACCATCAATAACGCGATGAGCGTTATCGAGGAGATTACCAGTCAGACGACGGACGGAACCAACCAGACGGCACAGTCGATCGGCACGCTGGCCGACATGGCCGGAGAGTTGCGTCAGTCCGTCGCCGGCTTCCGCTTGCCGAATGACGTTTGACTGACGCGTTTTCCAGCCGGGAAAACTGCACAGCGCTAACCGTGAATCCTGAACCAATGTCCGACAGCATTCGTCCCTGCTTTGCGCGCCTTGAAGATTACCTGCACGAGGGTGGCGGCGCAGGCGGTGCCGGCGCTGGTAACCATACCCCGTCTGTGCGCAGTAATACTCGCGTGGGTTGCGTCGCGCCCCGCGATATTCCGGAGATCAAGCCATGAACCCTGTGGCGACCAAAGATACCAGCACGCTTCGCTGGGTACGCGGTGAATTAAACGAACTCGTTCGCGGTGCTCGCCGTGCGGTCGAAGGCTATGTCGAAGGTGACGGCGATGCTTCTCGATTGCAGGAGTGCAGAGAGTTGCTGCATCAGGCGCGGGGTACTTTGCGCATGGTGGAGGTCTACGGCGGCGCGATGCTGGCGGATGAGATGGAACAAGTCGTCGCCGCCATGGCGGGCGGTCGTATTGAACGCACCGCTCAGGCGGCCGAGGGCCTGATGACCGGTCTGGTTCAGCTGCCGGCCTATCTAGAGCGTCTCGAAGACGGTGATCCGGATATTCCGCTGATCTTTCTTCCGCTGTTGAATGAACTGCGCAAGGCGCGCGGCGAGAAGGAAATATCCGAAGTCGCGCTGTTCGCCCCCAAGCTCAGGGAACTGATCGATCTGGAACCGGTGTTACCCGGCAGCGGCAGCGCCAGCGTGAGCGAGGAAGTACACAAAAGACGCACGCAGTTCCAGAAAGCCCTGCTGAACTGGTATCGACATCCGGAGGATGTCGCGCCGCTGCGGGAAATTCGCGACATCATCGATGCCCTGAATGCGCTTGCCGGTACGACGCGTCTGCGCAAATTGCTGGACGCCGGGGAGGCCCTGGCGGTTGCGCTGATCGAACAAGCGCAACCTAGCGAGAACTCAGTGCGCGCTTTGTTCGGCAGGCTTGATCGATTTCTCAAGGATGTCGCCGATCACGGTGAGGAAGCTGCGGTAAAGGACTATCCGCTCGAGTTGCTACGTGGGTTTCTATACCACGTAATACGATCGGATTCCGACAGTCCGGTGGTGGCCGCAGTTCGCGAAGTCGCTGACACGGCCAACAGCTTCGCGCCCGACGTGGCGGCGGATGCCGACATGTCGCTGGGCGGCCCGGATCGGGCTTTGTTCGAGGCGGTCAGCGTCGCACTGCGCCAGGATCTACGTGGCATAAAGGACGAGTTGGATTTATACATCCGCGGTACGATAGATGACCGCGAGCGACTGGTCGGGTTGATCGAGCCGCTGCGGCATGTCGGAGATACTCTGGGGATGATCGGTCGCGGCGCACTTCGTGAGCGACTGCAGGCGCGCTGCAACCAGATTCGTACCCTCGGCGCGATGGAAGCGCCGCCCGAGGACGACGCACTCCTGGAAATTGCAAGCGACGTGCTGCATATCGAATCTGCACTGGCGGGGCTTGACGCGAACGACGAAGCCGCAATGGATCAGGAAAACCTCCTGGGCCTCTCGGAGTCGGAGTTTCGCAATCACGCGAACGTGGCGATCAATGAAGCGATTATCGATCTTGCCAAGGTCAAGGACGCGGTCGGCGAGTTTCTAGATCAGCCGGACCAGCCGACGGCGCTGGCTGCCGTTCCTGAACATCTACACACTGTGGCCGGTGCGCTGCGCATGCTCGAACAGCCCGCCGCAGCTGAAGTGCTGGATTCGTTGTCCCCCGCTCTGCGCAGTATTGCCGCAGAACAAAGGCCTGCTCCCGACGCCGAAGCACGCGATGCGCTGGCCGATGTAATCACCGGCATTGAATACTTCCTCGAAGCCGTTTTGGAAGGTCGCGGGAACGGGGACGATATCATCGATTATGCGCGTATCGCGGGCGAGAGACTGCAGGTTGCGATTCGGATGTCCGCCGCCGAAGAGGCCGCCGAAGCATTGACCGGGACAGAGATCTCACCTGTCGAGAACGAGGCGCTGGTGCCGGTTTCGGTCGACGACGCACCGCAGCTCGGGGATATCGATTCGGAGATCAGGGAGGTGTTTCTGGAAGAGGCACGCGAGGAGCTTGCCGTCATTCGGAAACAGTACCCCGTATGGCGTGACCAAGGCCGAGACGAAGCGGTACTGCAAACCTTCCGCCGCTCGTTCCACACGCTCAAGGGCAGCGGTCGCCTGGTGGGTGCGACTACCGTTGGCGAGTTCGCGTGGTCGATCGAAAACCTACTGAATGGGGTGATCGAAGGCAGCGTGGTCGTCGATACCGCGGTGATCAGCTTGCTGGACGACGCGTGCGGCCTGCTGCCGCAGTTGATCGAGGCCTTGTCCGGTGCGCCGTCGCCTGCCGCCGAAGCCGTCGATTCGATATCGGAGCGGGCGTTTGCGCTGGTTTCCGCGGAAGCGGCAAGCGAGAACGCAGACGACGCGACGGCGGAGGAACCCGCCCTCGATATCGAAGAGCTGGAAATACTGGTAGAACCCGCGGCCATCGAACTCGAAGCGGCGCCCATCGAATTGGACAACGCGCTCGAGCGAATTTTTCGCAACGAGGTCGATTCACATCTGGCCAGCCTGGAGCAGTTCATCTTGCGCTGCGGTGGCCGTGATGCGGCATGCGAGTACGACGACGAACTGGTGAGGGTCCTGCATACGCTGCGGGGCAGTGCGAATATGGCCGGAGTGCGACCGGTCGCAGAACTGGCCCAGGTGTACGAGCGATTTGTGAACCTGAAACGCGAGCGCGCCGAGTGCACCGACGCCGCGTCGGTCGCGCTGCTGCAACGCGGTGCCGCTCAGCTGCGCGCCATCGTCAAGACCATCAACCAACCCGGCGCGGTGCTACCGGATTGGCAGGCGCTGCACGACGAAATCGGTGAACTCGTTGCTGAACTCGCGGCGACACCTGTGGTGACCATCGATGTCACAGCGGAGGTTCCCCGTCAGGCCGGAAAGGTCGAGCACGGCCGCCGCGGCGCTTTCGACGCCGAATTGCTGGAAGTCTTCCTCGATGAAGCACGCGAGCTCGCGGACCGTATGGATAGCGAATTCACGGTTTGGCAAGAGGCGGGCGGTGAGCCTGTCGCGCTGACCGATCTGCAACGCACACTGCACACCCTGAAGGGCAGCGCGCGGCTTTCAGGGGCTGCGCAAATCGGTAATCTAAGCCACGCTCTGGAGTCGTTGTTCGGAGCGGTTCAGGACACGCGGGTGGAAGTCACTGCGCAGCTGCGGTCTGTAGCGCGGCGCGGCGTTGATCAATTGGCCAACGCGATCGAAAGGCTGCAGGCGGACGCAATCGAACCCGACACGGCGATGATGGTGGAGCGGATCGAGACGGCGCTGCACGGCGAGTTCGACGAACCGGACTCGGTGTCCAGCGAGTTGCTGGATCTGCCCAGCGAAGCGGCATCACAATTGACCGACGCGATGGAAAGTAGCGCTTCGGTTGTAGTGGACGAACTGGGTGACGCAGATCGGCCTGCCGAAACGCCGCGCGAGGAACCGGTGGCCGCCGAGACAGCGCAGGAAGTGCAATTCGCCGCAGACGGCGAAACTGCCTTGCCGAGTGATGCGCAGTTCTTGACCGATTCCGAATTGCTGGGTGATTCGGGACAGCTGGACGATGCCCAACGGCTGGACGTGTCTGAGTCGGCCGAAGTCCGGCCCGCCGGTGTGCCGGTAGAAGCTCCCGACGTTCGCGTGGTGCCGTTTCGGGCCCAGGAACGTAGGCCGGAACCCGCCAGCCGACCGTTGTACGAGCGACGGCCGTTGCCACCCGACGATGATCACGACACCCAAAAGCCCCATCGCGAACGCGTCAGGGTAAGGGCTGATGCCCTTGACGATATGGTCAACAGCGCCGGTGAGGTCAGTATTTTCCGCGCCCGCCTGGATCAGCAGAACAACAACCTGGCTTTCAACCTGCTGGAACTCGAGCGCACCACCACGCGATTGCGCAGTCAGCTACGTCAACTTGAGATTGAAACCGAGGCACAGATACTGTCGCGTCATGAAGGCGAGCATTATGCCGACTTCGACCCGCTTGAGCTGGATCGTTATTCAACCATTCAGGAGTTGTCGCGCGCACTTTCGGAAACAGTGAACGATCTGGGCAGTATTGGTACCACGCTCGACGAACTGCGCGGCAACACTGAAGCGATTCTGGTGCAGCATGCTCGCGTCAGTAATGAGTTGCAGGATGATTTGCTGCGCACGCGCATGATCCCGTTCGGCAGCCGAGTGGCTCGCCTGCAACGCGTGGTGCGCCAGACGGCGCAGAGCCTCGGCAAGCAGGCAGATCTGTCGGTACGCGGCGCCGAGGGTGAATTGGACCGCTCGATACTTGACCGGATGCTGGCGCCCTTGGAACACTTGTTGCGCAACGCTGTTGCACATGGCATCGAAATCCCCGAGGACAGACTTGCTCTAGGCAAACCTGCAGTCGGTCAGATTTCCCTGGACGTGTCGCGAGAGGGTGGCAGCGTTTTGATCACGGTGGCCGACGACGGGGTAGGTCTGGATCGCGCCAGCATCCGCCGGAAGGCAATCGAGAAGGGTATATTGGCATCTACCGCTGAATTGGCTGACGCCGACCTGGATCAGTTCATTCTCGAACCGGGGTTCACGACCGCGCCGGAAGTCACCCAGATTGCGGGTCGCGGCGTCGGTATGGATGTCGTCTTAAGCGAAACCAAACAACTCGGCGGGAGTCTGCAGTTGGCCTCGGAGCCGGGTAAAGGCGTACGCTTCACCATTCAATTGCCTTTCACGCTGGCCATCACAGACGGGCTGCTGGTACAGCAGGGTGAAGAGGTTTACGCCGTTCCACATGGCAGCGTAGACGGTGTCGTGCGCATTTCGCAGCAGGAACTTGCGGACTATTACGACGGCGGAAGCGAGGCTCTGACTTTCCAGGGTGACGATTACGTGATTCGTTATTTGGGGACCATGTTGAGCGGTACGCCGGCCAATCTGATTGAAGGGCAGCGGTGGTACCCGCTACTGTTGTTGAAGTCGGGCGATCATCGCGTAGCTGTGCATGTCGACGCGCTCTTGGGTAATCGACAGATCGTCGTCAAGCCGGTGGGGGTGCAACTCGCCGCGATGCGTGCGTTCAGCGGCGCCACCATACTTGGGGACGGTCGGGTAGCGTTGATCCTCGATATGAATGGACTGGTTCGCACCCACACCACGCAGCAATTCGCGCCTGCCGCGGAAGCCAGACCGGAAGCGGAGCAGCAAGGAATTACGGTCATGGTTGTAGATGACTCCATCACCGTGCGCAAAGTCACGACGCGTCTACTGGAACGACACAATATGCGGGTCGTCACCGCGAAGGACGGCGTCGATGCGATCGCATTACTGCAGGAGGTGCATCCCGACGTAATGCTGCTGGATATCGAAATGCCGCGTATGGACGGTTTCGAACTCGCGCGCAATTTGCAGCATACGTCGGAATTCAACGACATCCCCATCATCATGATCACGTCACGTAGCGGTAAAAAACATCGGGATCGGGCGATGGCGCTCGGTGTGAAACGCTATCTGGGCAAACCCTATCAGGAGACCGATTTGCTCGACCAGATCTACACCGTGCTGGCAGGTGGCCCGGCGTGAGCAAGAAAAAAAACAAAAACAAAAACAAGAACAAGGACCAAGCCGTTGACGTACGCGGCCTGCTCATCCCCACGGCGGCCGCGGACCTGTTGTTGCCGAGCGCATCACTGTCCGAGATCATCGACTATCGCAATCCCACCGAGATGCCCGAGGGCGACCGACCCGCTTGGCTGTTGGGCACGGTGATGTGGCGCCAGCGCGCCATGCCTGTCATTTCCGTTGAGCGTATGCTGAATCAGGAATTTGACGCCAATGCGCCCAAACTCCGCATTGCCGTGTGTTTCGGGTTGGGCGCCACCGGTAGTTTTCCCTACATCGGGTTGGTGGCCAGAGGCGTCCCGCGGATGGTTCGGGTGACGGAATCCAGCATTTCTCTCGCCGATTCTTCCCCGATTGAGGCGGATTGGCCGGTCATGGCGCGTGTGAACATACAAGGCCGGGAGGCGTTGATACCGGATCTAAGCCGCGCGGAGCAGTTGCTGGGTTCCACCTAGTTCCACTCGCTGGCACGCCGATTTTCTGCTATGCCGGGCCGACGTTTTTCAGATTGCTCGCGCGCGTGCGTACTGTTGAGCGCCACGCTCCTGCTGCCAGGTTGTTTGCTGACACGTGTTTATTCCTTCAAGTATCAGTTTTGCGACTATGACCGCAACTTCGAGCTTCGCATCGACCAGGAAGCACGCCTGCTGATGCGTAATCCGGTGCTGTATGCAAGCGATGTCGTTTGGTTGCTAGGCGAGTTGCCGACGCGCAGCAATAATCGAAACGGCGCCCTGGAAATGGTCTATGTGGTGGAGAAGGACGTCGACGCGGCCGATCCGGCATACAGCATACCCGTGTCTCTGCGCTTTTCGCGGCGGGGCGGTCGGTATCGGTTAGAGGAAGGAATCATTCACCAGAATCTCACGACTGTACTCAGTCCCGCGCTGATCGCGAATACCGTGAAACATACCTGCCGGTCGAAACCCGACTGGCTGAGCCGCAGCGTCGATGTTGATCTGCGGGAGATAAGCGGCGACGATCTGCCGTCTCGTACCGATATTCAGGCCGCGCTCGGTCCGCCTCAGGCATCGTCGGTTGCCGGGCGTAGAATCGAGTACCGATATCGGCTGCAGGATGCCGGACCGGACAGTGAACGGACGCACGCCGTCGCCTGGTTCGGGCCGGATGGCGAAAAGATCGAGCGCCTGCATCTGCGCTATTTCAGGTACGAACTGGACGCGGACTTTGTGGCCAAGAAGGCGCGGATCAGGGTGCGGCTGTAACCCGCTTTCTTCGCACTTGAGCGACCTGCGGCGTTCGACGCCGGGTGCGCGTCCCCCCAACCTGCATGTTGCACCATACGGGCTAACGGCTCGGTTCAAAGATGCGCGGCTGTCGGCTCAGGAAAACTCTCCCCAAAGCGTCTGGATGGCGGCGATGGCTGCCAGTGGCGCGGTTTCGGTTCTGAGGGTATGGCTGCCCAGACGTATCGCTTGAAAGCCGAAGTCGATCGCGGCGGCGATTTCGTGATCGTCGAGCCCGCCTTCCGGTCCGACCAGCAGACTGACATCGTCGCCGGGTGCTGCCAGCTGCCCCAGGGATTGGTGCGCGCCGGGGTGCAGTACGATAGCAAGGCCGTATGGTCCGACGAGGATCTCGGGCAGCGGTCTCGGGGCGGAGGTTTCCGGCAGGTGACAACGACCGGACTGCTCGCAGGCGTTGACGACGATGTTGCGCCAGCGTTCGGTGCGTTTTTGTTCGCGAACCCTATCCAGCCGCACCACGCTGCGTGCGGTGTACACCGGCACGATGCTGGAGATCCCGAGTTCCACCGCTTTCTGAATCGCAAAATCCATGCGATCGCCTTTTGAAATACCCAGCCAAAGACGCAGTTTCAGCCTGGGCGCCGGCTCGACGCGCTGCATCTGGCCCACCTGGATGGCGCATTCGCGCTTCGAGACCGAGGTCAAACTGGCCAGATACTCCTTGCCCTGGCCATCGAAAACCAACAGATTCTGGCCGCGCCGTAGACGCAGCACCTGAGAGATATGGCGGCTTTGCTCGGCGTCCAGCGCGTGACTTGTTCCGGGGGCCAAGTCAGTTCCGAGATACAGGCGGGGCGTGCGCATGATGGGACGAGTTTATCGTGTCCGCTTGCGCTTGTCCGAGGTCGCCGCACGTGAGAGATAACCGCGCGGTGCGATGCCGCCTTCCGGAGCGGTTGCACGGTGCCCGCGAGAACGCGGGGCGATCCGGCCGGGCTGGTGCTCGGCGGGCCCGTTGGTCGGTTACGTGAGTCCCAGGTTTTTCCAGATCGCCAGCGTGGGGGCGGCTTGGTTCATTGTGTAGAAATGCAGACCGGGCGCACCTTCTTCCAACAGGCGCCGGCACAGGCGGCTCACAACTTCGATGCCAAAGCTGCGAATGCTGTCGATATCATCGCCGAAGCCTTCCAGTTGTTTGCGCATCCAACGTGGTATCTCCGCGCCGCAGCCGTCCGAAAAGCGGGCCAGCTGGCTGTAGTTGGTAATGGGCATGATGCCGGGCACGATGGGGATTTCTGGGCCGCCGGTGCGCGCATAATCTTCGACGAAACGAAAATAGGCATCGGCGTTGTAGAAATACTGGGTAATAGCCGCACTGGCGCCCGCTTCCACCTTGCGGAGAAAGTTACGTAAATCCGCGCTGGCGCTGGCCGCCTGCGGGTGGACTTCCGGATAGGCGGCCACTTCGATGCGGAATTCGTTGCCAAAGGCCGAACGAATCAGCGCGACGAGTTCGTTGGCATGCCGTAGCTCCCCGAGTTCGCCCAGGCCGGCCCCCGACGGCAGGTCGCCGCGCAGCGCGACGATACGGCGAATTCCCTGGTCGCGGTAGCGATTCAGGATATCGATCACCGTCTCGGGGCGCGCGCCGATGCATGACAGGTGGGGCGCGGTCTCGATATTCTGTCCGCGCAGCCACTCCACGCTTTGGAAGGTTCGCTCCTGAGTCGAGCCCCCCGCGCCATAGGTAACGGAAAAGTATTCCGGGGTGGCTTCGTTGAGCTTGGTCACGCTGGCTTTTAGCTTGTCGAAGCCGGCGTCGGTTCGTGGCGGAAAGAGTTCGAAGCTGAATGTCTTTACGGATTGCGCGTTGGCGTTCATCGCTGGACCATAGGGCAGGTGATTTCTGATTCGATAAAGGAACGGACTCGAACCGCGCGGTCCGCGCTTGCGCCTATCGGACCGGCGATTCGAATCCTATCCTTCGTCGGTCTTAGGTCAGTAACGGTAGTTTTCGGATTTGTAGGGGCCTTCTATCGGGACGCCGATATAGTCGGCCTGCTCTTTGTTGAGACGGGTCAGTTTCGCGCCGATCTTGCCCAAATGCAGCCGGGCCACCTCCTCGTCCAGGTGTTTGGGCAGTACGTACACCCCGGTAGGATAGTCCGCAGTTTTGTTGAAGATTTCCATCTGCGCCAACACCTGGTTAGTGAAGCTGTTTGACATCACAAAACTCGGGTGACCCGTGGCGCAGCCGAGATTCACCAGGCGCCCCTCGGCCAGCATGATGATCCGCTTGCCGTCTGGGAAAATGATGTGGTCGACTTGCGGCTTGATGTTTTCCCATTCGTACTTGGCGACGCCGGCGACGTCGATTTCGTTGTCGAAGTGACCGATGTTGCACACAATGGCCTGATCCTTCATGGCGGCCATGTGATCGTGGGTGATGATGTCTTTGTTGCCTGTGGCCGTGACAAAGATGTCCGCAAGCGGTGCCGCGTCTTCGATGGTGACGACCCGGAATCCTTCCATCGCCGCCTGCAGCGCGCAGATGGGGTCGATTTCCGAGACCCAGACGGTTGCTCCCAAACCGCGCAGCGATTGGGCGCAACCTTTGCCAACGTCGCCGTAGCCGCAAATCATTGCGATCTTGCCGGCGATCATCACATCTGTCGCACGCTTGATGCCGTCGACCAGCGACTCGCGGCAGCCGTAAAGGTTGTCGAACTTGGACTTGGTGACCGAGTCGTTTACGTTCATGGCGGGGAACAGTAGCGTACCGTGTTCCGCCATTTCGTACAGACGATGCACACCGGTGGTGGTTTCTTCGGTGACGCCTCTCACCGTTTCGGCGACCTGGTGCCACTTGTTCGGGGTATGGTCGAAAATGCGCTTCAACGTATGCAGCACGGCGGTCCATTCTTCGTTGTCGGACGCCGTCGGAGCGGGAATCGCGCCCGCCTTTTCGTACTCCAGGCCCTTGTGTATCAGCAGGGTGGCGTCACCGCCGTCGTCGAGTATCATGTTGGGCGACGCACCATCGGGCCAGTTGAACGTCTGTTCCACGCACCACCAGTACTCGACCAGTGTTTCGCCTTTCCAGGCGTAGACCGGGATGCCAGCGGCGGCGATCGCAGCGGCTGCGTGATCCTGGGTGGAAAAGATGTTGCAGGACGCCCAGCGGACATCGGCGCCCAGTTCGACCAGCGTTTCGATCAGAACCGCGGTCTGGATGGTCATGTGCAGGGAGCCTGTGACGCGCGCGCCCCGCAAGGGTTTTTCCTTGCCGTATTTTTGGCGCAACGCCATCAGACCCGGCATTTCGGTTTCGGCGATGGCGATTTCCTTGCGGCCCCAATCGGCGAGGTCGATGTCGGCGACCTTAAAGTCTGCAAACTCACTCATGGTAGTCAGCTCCGGATTATCAAGAGTGAGCGTCGTTGGTCGAATTGACCGATACCCGAGCCTGGCGAAGTCCTTAGCCTCGTCGCAACGCTCCTCGGGATACCGGGAAGGTAACTTCTGTCTATAGGCCGGCTTCTGCGCGCAGTGCCTCGGCCATGTCGGTGTTCTCCCAGGTAAATTGCGGCTCCTCGCGACCGAAATGGCCATAGGCCGACGTTTTCCGGTAGATCGGTCTTACCAGATCCAGCATTTTCAGGATACTGTAGGGACGCAGATCGAAATGCGAGCGCACCAGTTGCGCGATTTTCTCCTCAGACACTTTGGCCGTGCCAAAGGTTTCAATCGAAATCGAGGTGGGTTCGGCAACGCCGATGGCGTAGGAAACCTGTATCTCGCACCGATCGGCCAAGCCGGCGGCCACGATGTTCTTTGCCACGTAACGACACGCATAGGCCGCGGAGCGGTCCACTTTCGACGGATCTTTGCCGGAAAACGCGCCACCGCCGTGTCGGGCGGCACCGCCGTAGGTGTCGACGATGATCTTGCGGCCGGTGAGGCCGCAGTCACCCACGGGTCCGCCGATGACGAACGACCCGGTGGGATTAATGTGATACTTGGTGTCTTTGTGCAGCCACTCGGCAGGTAGCACCGGCAAGAGGATGTTCTCCATTACCGCTTCGCGAAGGTGCGCCGGGTCGATGCCCGGATCGTGTTGCGTTGATAGGACCACCGCATCGATACCCACCACCTGTCCGTCGCTGTAGCGGAAGGTCACCTGGCTTTTCGCATCCGGGCGCAACCACGGCAGGACGTGTTGCTTGCGCATCTCCGACTGGCGCTGCACGAGGCGATGGGCGTAGGTGATGGGGGCGGGCATGAGGACGTCGGTTTCGTTGGTCGCGTAGCCGAACATCAGGCCCTGGTCGCCGGCGCCTTGTTGCTCGGGCGCTTGACGGTCGACGCCCATCGCAATGTCACCGGATTGTTTACCGATCAGAGACATGACGGCGCAGGTGCTGCCGTCGAACCCCACATCGGAGCTGGTGTAGCCGATATCGCACACGACTTTCCGCACCAGTTCGTCCAGATCCACCCAGGCGTTGGTGGTAATTTCGCCGCCGATTATCACGGCGCCCGTTTTGATCATGGTCTCGCACGCGACGCGTGCGTGGTGCGGATCCGGGTCTTTTTCGAGAATATCGTCGAGCACCGCGTCCGAAATCTGATCGGCAACCTTGTCGGGATGTCCTTCAGAAACCGATTCCGACGTGAAAATGAAGTCGTTCGCCATATGGCTGCACTCCTAGATAAAGAGGGGTAGTGACCGTAAAATGCACCGGGCTCGCTATCACCGCGGGCAGCGCGCGATTCTACACAGTTGTCGCCGCTGTTTCATTTTGGAAGAATGTCGCGGTGCAATTCGCGCCGCAATCGACCCGTTCAGGAGAATACGATGGCTGTTGAGACCCCTGTGTGTGATTTCGGTCTTGCCGCCCCGGACTTTAATTTGCCTGGGGTCGACGGCAAAAACTGGTCGCTCGCCGACTGCCGGGGAGAAGCGGGGACGCTGATCGTCTTCATGTGCAATCACTGCCCGTATGTGCAGGCGGTTCATGAACGTCTGGTCAAGGACGCCCGTGCCCTCGAGGCGCTTGGCGTCCGTACAGTCGGCATCAATGCCAACGATGCCCAGCAGTATCCGGACGACTCGTTCGAGAACATGCAGCGTATCGCGCGCGAGTGGGCGCTGCCTTTCCCTTACTTGTACGACGAGTCGCAGGAGGTCGCCAAAGCCTACGGCGCGGTGTGCACACCGGATTTCTTCGGTTACGATGCCTCCCTGGGGTTGCAGTATCGCGGCAGATTGGATGCAACTCGGCTCGAAGCCACCCCGAAAGACGTGCGCCGTGACCTTTTCGAGGCCATGAAAATGGTTGCTAACACCGGAAAAGGACCTGCCAAGCAAATTCCCAGCATCGGTTGCTCGATCAAATGGCGGAATTAAACCTTTAAATAACAGTCGGCTACAAAATTCCGCAAGCGCTATTCCCTAGGTTTATGGGTGTATTTGAATATTCGGGGATTGTTGGGTTGCTACTCGTGGAAGACCTAGGGGAGAATAACCGACCCTTATTAGATTGCTTGAGGAAAAGGGGCTGCCCGAAATTCCTAGGCCGACGTCAGTTTCAACCTTCGTCTACGGTAGCGCGAGCATCGAAGCTCCGCGCTGATCCTCGGACCGGCCGCATTGGGAACACAAGCGATCATCGCCACCCTTCGCTCCCAAGGAAGCGATGCGAAGGGTCATAGATTTTTTTGTCGGTCTTTGACAGGAGGGGCTGATGTCCTCACGCAGAGAACTTGCCAATGCCATCCGTGCGCTGAGCATGGATGCCGTGCAAAAGGCCAATTCCGGCCACCCGGGAGCACCCATGGGGATGGCGGATATCGCCGAGGTGCTGTGGAACGATTACATGCAGCATAACCCTGCCAACCCCCAGTGGGCGGATCGTGATCGCTTCGTACTCTCGAACGGACACGGGTCCATGCTGATCTATTCGTTGCTGCATTTGACCGGCTACGAATTGAGCATCGACGATCTGCAGCAGTTCAGGCAGCTGCATTCGAAGACGCCGGGCCACCCGGAATACGGTTACGCACCCGGGATCGAGACCACTACCGGACCGCTGGGTCAGGGCATTACCAATGCTGTTGGCATGGCGATCGCCGAGAAGACGCTGGCGGCGCAGTTCAACAAGCCCGGCCATGAGATCGTCGACCACCATACTTATGTGTTCCTGGGCGATGGCTGCCTGATGGAGGGCATCTCGCACGAGTCCTGCTCTTTGGCGGGCACCATGGGTCTCGGCAAGCTGGTTTGCTTCTACGACGACAACAACATCTCTATCGACGGTGTGGTGAGGGGCAGCCACGAAGCGCCTGCCTGGTTTACCGACGATACGCCAGGTCGCTTCAGCGCCTACGGTTGGCATGTCATTGCAGAAGTCGATGGGCACGACGCGGCTGCAGTGAAGGCGGCCATCGAGGAGGCGCGCTCGGTGACGGACAAACCGTCTCTGATCTGTTGTCAAACCACGATCGGCTTCGGTTCACCGAATAAGGCAGGCAAAGAAGAATGCCACGGCGCGCCATTGGGCGCCGATGAAATCGAACTTACGCGCAAGGAGTTGGGCTGGGAGTATGGACCCTTCGAAGTGCCCGACCAAGTCTATGCGGGCTGGAGCGCAAAAGAGAAGGGCGCGGCGGCTGAGGCTGCGTGGAACGAACAATTCGCTGCTTATAAAGCGGCCTATCCTGCCGAAGCAGCTGAATTCGAACGCCGCATGGCCGGCGAACTGCCGGCGGATTGGGAAGAGAAGGCCAATGCCTTTATCGCTGAGGTGGATGCCAAGGCCGAAAAGGTCGCCACGCGCAAGGCATCACAAAACGCGCTGAACGGGTACGGTCCGTTACTGCCTGAGTTCTTAGGCGGCTCGGCTGACCTGGCGGGATCCAATCTGACCATCTGGAAGGGTTCGAAAGCGGTTGCACCCAACGATGCGGCGGGTAATTATGTGCATTACGGTGTGCGTGAGTTCGGCATGGCGGCGATGATGAACGGGATTGAGCTGCACGGCGGTTTCAAGTCCTACGGCGCGACCTTTCTGATGTTCTCGGAATACGCCCGCAATGCGCTGAGGATGGCGGCGTTGATGAAGATCAGCCCGATCCTGGTGTTTACTCACGACTCGATCGGTCTCGGTGAAGACGGACCCACCCACCAACCGGTGGAACAGACGGCGACTTTGCGTATGATGCCACGTATGTCGGTTTGGCGTCCCGCGGACGCCGTCGAGACCGCGGTCGCGTGGAAATTGGCAGTGGAGCGCCGCGGCGGCCCGACCAGCCTCATCTTGTCGCGTCAAGGCCTGCCGCATCTGGCGCGTAGCGCTGAACAGATCAAGGCGATCGAACGGGGAGGCTACACGCTGCGCGATTGCCAAGGTGCACCGGAAGCCATCATTATTGCCACCGGCTCCGAAGTCGAGCTGGCGGTCGCCGCCTACGATGCGTTGAGCGCAAAAGGCAGGAAGGTCCGGGTGGTGTCCATGACTTCCACCGACGCATTCGATGCCCAGGATGCGAGCTATAAGGAAGCGGTGTTGCCGGCTGCATGCACTGCCCGGGTGGCGGTCGAGGCAGGTGCGCCCGACTACTGGCTAAAATATGTGGGTCTCAACGGTAGGGTAGTCGGCGTCGACACCTTTGGCGAATCCGCTCCTGCCGGCGATGTCTACAAGCATTTCAACGTCACGAGCGAAGCCGTCATTTCCGCGGTTGAGTCCGTGACTTAACGATACTCGGAACGGATACCTGCGCTGCAGGTGCCCCAACCCTGGATCATGCATTGCGAATCATCAGGAGGACTAACACGATGGCGATTAAAGTAGGAATCAACGGGTTCGGCCGTATCGGCCGTATGGCATTCCGTGCTATTGCGAAAGATTTTCCCGGTATCGAAGTAGTCGGTATCAACGACCTGCTCGACCCCGACTACCTGGCCTACATGCTGAAGTACGATTCCGTACACGGCAACTTCAACGGCGATATTGCGATAGACAACAACAACATGATTGTCAACGGCAAGAAGATCCGCCTGACGGCCGAGCGTGATCCGGCCAACTTGAAGTGGGGTGACATCGGCGCCGATCTGGTGATCGAGTGCACGGGCTTCTTCCTGACCGAAGAAACCTGCCAAAAACACATCGACGCCGGTGCCAAGAAGGTTGTGCAGAGCGCCCCTTCGAAAGACGGTACGCCAATGTTCGTCTACGGCGTCAACCACGGCACCTATGCCGGTCAGGCAATCATTTCGGCCGCGTCCTGCACCACCAACTGCCTGGCGCCCGTCGCCAAGGTACTGAACGACAAATGGGGCATCAAGCGTGGCCTGATGACCACCGTCCATGCCGCAACGGCGACGCAAAAGACCGTTGATGGTCCTTCGATGAAGGACTGGCGCGGCGGCCGCGGAATCCTGGAAAACATCATCCCGTCCTCGACCGGCGCAGCGAAAGCGGTCGGTGTGGTGCTGCCCGAGTTGAACGGCAAGCTGACTGGTATGGCCTTTCGCGTGCCGACCTCGGACGTATCGGTGGTCGATCTCACGGTTGAGTTGAACAACGGCGCCAGCTACGACGAGATCTGCGCCGCGATGAAGGCCGCTTCCGAAAGCGGTGACCTGGCAGGCGTTCTGGGCTACACCGAAGAGAAAGTCGTCGCTACGGACTTCCGTGGTTGTTCGACGCCGTCATTCTTCGATGCGGGTGCCGGTATTGCGTTGGACAGCACCTTCGTCAAGGTGGTTTCCTGGTACGACAACGAGTACGGCTATACCTGCAACATGATGCGCTTGGTCGAGCACGTTTCCAAGTAGAGCAAGTAGAGACAGTCCCGGCGACAAGGGCCCGGCCGTTGTCGCTTTCCCGCTCGAGCTATTCGTAAAAGGCCCGCTTTTACAAATACCTCTAGGATCAGCATACGGAGCATCCCAAATGTCATTCATCAAACTGACCGATCTTGACCTCACCGGTAAACGCGTTCTGATCCGTGCTGACCTGAACGTGCCAGTCAAAGACGGTAAAGTGACTTCTGACGCGCGCATATCGGCTTCCATGCCGACCATTGAACACTGTGCCAAAGCAGGCGCCAAGGTCATGGTCATGTCGCATCGCGGGCGTCCCGAGGAGGGCAAGGCCGACGACGAGAACTCTATGCAGCCGATCGCTGACGACATGACTGCCAAGCTCGGCAAGCCAGTGCGCCTGATCAAAGACTATCTCGACCGCGCGCCGGACGTTGCGGGCGGTGAGGTTGTGCTGCTCGAGAACGTCCGCTTCAATACCGGCGAGAAAAAGGACGACGAAGCGCTCGCCAGAAAATATGCCGCGCTGTGCGATGTGTTCGTGATGGACGCGTTCGGCACCGCTCACCGGGCGCAGGCCTCCACGCACGGTGCGGGCAAGTTTGCCCCGGTGGCCTGCGCAGGGCTGCTGCTTGCCGAGGAGTTGGACGCGTTGCACAAGGCCTTGGCCAATCCCGCGCGACCGATGGTCGCGATCGTCGGGGGGTCCAAGGTGTCGACCAAGCTTACCGTGCTCGAGGCGCTGTCAGAGAAGGTGGATCAGTTGGTCGTGGGGGGCGGTATTGCCAATACCTTCCTCAAAGCGGCGGGGCATCCCGTTGGCAAGTCTCTTTGCGAAGACGATCTCGTCGACACGGCGCAATCGCTCATGGAAAAAATGTCGGCGCGAAACGCGAGCATTCCGATTGCCACCGATGTGGTGGTGGGCAAACAGTTTGACGAAAATGAACCGGCGGTGTTGAAAAAGGCCGATGAGGTGGCGGACGACGAGATGATCTTCGATATTGGCCCGGATTCCGCGAAAGCACTCGCCGAGATCATCATGAATGCCGGAACCGTGGTGTGGAATGGCCCGGTTGGGGTATTCGAATTCGATCAGTTCGGTGAGGGGACCAAGACGATCTCCCTGGCGATAGCGGAGACGAACGCCTTTACCCTGGCCGGTGGCGGCGACACGATCGCCGCGATACAGAAGTATGATCTTTTTGACAAGGTCTCTTACATCTCGACAGCGGGTGGCGCTTTCCTCGAGTTTCTCGAGGGGAAAACCCTACCGGCGGTTGCAATGCTGGAAGCGCGCGCCAAGTCGTAACGGTCGGCCTCTGGCCGATGACCGCCGTTGGCGACGGTGCCGGAGGTCGCGCAGAGACTCTATGCTGAGAAGAACAAAAATCGTTGCCACCTTGGGTCCGGCCACCGATGACCCAAAGGTGCTCGATGAGGTCATCGCGGCAGGCGTCGATGTAGTCCGACTGAATATGTCGCACGGCACCCACGAAGACCATATGCAAAGAGCGGACCGGGTACGGAATCGAGCCCAAGCCAGCGGCCGACAGGTTGGTGTCC
The DNA here is from genome assembly GCA_965368585.1 of uncultured Chromatiales bacterium. Lineage (GTDB taxonomy): Bacteria > Pseudomonadota > Gammaproteobacteria > Chromatiales > Chromatiaceae > JARRQB01. The sequence continues at coordinate 63,193 of CBDUNM010000003.1, forward strand.
TGGTCGATTTGCAGGGCCCCAAGATCCGAATCGCGAAGTTTTACGGCGGCGGAGTCAACCTGCAGTCAGGCGACCAGTTTATTCTGGATACCGCTTGGCCGCACAACGAGGGCAACCGCGAACGGGTGGGCGTTACCTACGCGCCTTTGCACGAGGAAGTTTCCCGTGGTGACAACTTGCTGCTGGACGACGGTCATATCGCATTGTGGGTCGATGAGGTCGCCGACCGGGAGGTTCGCTGCAAAGTGACCGTGGGCGGCCGCTTGTCCGACAGCAAGGGTATCAACCGGCAGGGCGGCGGGCTTTCCGCGCCGGCGCTGACTGACAAGGATCGCGACGATATCCGCTTTGCAGCCGCCATCGAGGCGGACTACCTGGCGGTATCCTTTGTCCGCAGCGCGGATGACGTGGACGAGGCACGCAGGTTGCTGCGCGAAGCCGGGGGGCAGGGCGGCATCGTTTCTAAGATCGAACGCGCCGAAACACTCGGCTGCATCGAAGAGATTGTCGGTGCCTCGGACGTCATCATGGTCGCCCGCGGTGATTTGGGCGTTGAAATCGGTGACGCGGAACTGCCCGCCGTACAAAAGCAGCTGATAAAATTGTCGCGTTCGATGAATTGCGTTGCCATTACGGCCACGCAAATGATGCAATCGATGATCGATAGCCCAATTCCGACGCGAGCCGAGGTGTTTGACGTCGCCAACGCGGTTATCGACGGCACGGACGCCGTGATGTTGTCGGGGGAAACCGCTGCCGGCGCATACCCGGCAAGGGCCGTAGAGGCAATGGACAGGGTCTGCAAAGAGGCAGAGAAGCAATCCTCCGCGCGCTTGTCCGACCATCGCCTGCATTCGGTATTCGGTAGTGTGGACGAGGCGATCGCCATGGCGGCCATGTATACCGCCAATCACCTGGGTGTACGTGCGATTGCCGCGCTGACCGAATCCGGCGCGACGCCGAAATGGATGTCGCGAATTTCGTCGGGTATTCCCATTTACGCTTTGACGCCGCATGTGGCGACGCGTAGAAAGGTGACCCTGTTAAGGGGCGTTTACCCAGTCAGCTTCGACCTGACCGGTGTGGATACCGTTCAGGCCAATGTGGAAATTGTTGAAGAACTGCAACGGCGGGGTGCCGTGCGCAACGATGATCTGTTGATCATCACCAAGGGTGACTTGACCGGGATGTCCGGTGGCACCAACGTCATGAAGATTCTGCGCGTTGGTGAGAATATTCTTCCTGATTAATCGACACCGGCGCGACTAGCGCAATTAACTTGACTCGAACTGAAACGTAAGGAGAGAACCATGGCACTGATTTCTCTACGCCAGATGCTTGATCACGCCGCCGAACACGGCTACGGCGTGCCCGCCTTTAACGTCAACAACCTGGAACAGATGCGCGCGATCATGGAGGCCGCCGATGACACGGATTCCCCGGTGATCGTGCAGGCATCTGCGGGTGCACGCAGCTATGCCGGAGCCCCCTTCCTGCGCCATCTCATACTGGCGGCAATCGAAGAGTTTCCGCATATTCCGGTCTGCATGCACCAGGATCATGGCACCTCCGCCGCGGTCTGCCAGCGTTCCATCCAACTTGGTTTCAGCTCGGTGATGATGGATGGTTCGTTGGGCGAAGACGGCAAGACCCCCACCAGCTACGATTACAACGTCGATGTCACCAAGACGGTCGTTGATATGGCGCATGCTTGCGGCGTATCGGTCGAAGGGGAGCTTGGTTGCCTGGGTTCCCTGGAGACCGGACAGGCCGGTGAGGAAGACGGTATCGGCGCCGAGGGTACGCTGTCACACGATCAGTTGTTGACCGACCCCGAAGAAGCCGCCGATTTCGTTAAGAGAACCGGTGTCGATGCGCTGGCGATCGCGATCGGAACCTCGCACGGCGCTTACAAGTTTACCCGTCCACCGACCGGCGACATCCTGGCCATCGAACGCATCAAGGAGATTCACTCGCGTATCCCGAACACTCACCTGGTCATGCACGGCTCCTCGTCGGTGCCCCAGGACTGGCTGGCGGTGATCAACGAATACGGCGGCGACATGGGTGAAACCTACGGCGTGCCGGTCGAAGAGATTCGGGAAGGTATCAAGCACGGCGTGCGCAAGGTGAATATCGACACCGACCTGCGTATGGCTTCTACCGGGGCGATCCGTCGTCACCTGCATGACAACCCGAAAAACTTCGATCCGCGTAAGTTTCTGCAAGCGGCGACTAGCGCGATGAAGGATATCTGCAAGGCGCGCTACGAATCCTTCGAAACCGCCGGAAACGCCTCCAAGATCCGTGCGCTGAGCCTGGAGACCATGACGTCGAAGTACGCCAGCGGCGAGTTGGATCCGAAAGTCAATTGAGGTTGACCCGGATTCGGCATTGACCAAGGGCGCTGCGGCGCCCTTTTTCAATCCGCCGGCAGGGCCAGCAAGGGCCGGCCCAACCAGCGTAGCACCTGCTCTATGGTGCTTCCCTGGACGTGTTCGGCGATTCCGTCACGCCCCGCGGTGGGCATCACGACCAGATCGGCGTCGGTTTTATCGGCTGCCTTAAATATACCCGGAACGATCTCGCCATCCAGATTAAGGCGATACCAATCAATGTCGTGTGCGGTGGGTAGCCGATACTCAGGTCGGTAGCGTCTTGGTCCGACGTACAGGGCGCTGCCGGTCGTGCTCGGGCCGATCATGGGATGCAGCAGTTGCAAGGCGTACGCCATGGGCGGTCGTGGATCGGGTTCGTGATTGATAGGCCAAAGGATGTGCCGCAATTGCGATGCGCCGCTGTGTTCATCGATGAAACTCCGGCAGCCCCGTGGTAGCAGAAGCGCGTTTACCCGTGCGTCACGCAATACCTGGCCGGCAACCGAGCGTTTGATCAGGCGCGCGAATCCGGTGGGTGGGCGGGTGTTCATCACCAGCAGATCGGTCGGAAACTTGCGAATGTGGTCGATGATGCCGAAGGCCGGGTCTTCGTCGCGCATTGCTCTTTTTTCGACCGTAGTGCCAAGTCTTGTCGCAATGTCCGATTTCGTTGAGCCGGGCGCGATTTTACCCCAGCGAATCAGCGCGTCGAGTGCGTCGGGAAAACGATCCCAAGGTACCTCATCGCGCGATTCCTCGCCTACGTGCAATAGCGTGAGTACGGTTGGGAGATGCAGCGATATCGCCAGTGCATGATAGAAAGCTTGATTGCTGACCGCCGAAAAGTCAGTGGCGCACAAGATGCGCAGAGGGTTGTGTGTACCGATAGGCTCCCGGTGATACATGGCGATTCGTTGGCAGATGACTATAGTGTTGTATAGTTGTGCGACGCTTGCCTGCAAATTGTATCTCGAGTGGGCCCTGTGAATCACAGACACGCATCAATGCGGAGCGTCCGGTGCGCCATTGCGTACGACGCGTTCGACGATCTGTTCCCGAAATCGGCCGCCCGTATCTGTTTCGGCCGAATTCGTAAATGCTTGGCAAGAATTAAAATCGCGACCGACTGGCTGTGGCGGCTCGTTTCGTCTTCAAGCCGCCAGCGCGTTACGCCCTCAAATCTAACCGCTGTCTGTTTTTCGGTGTCGGCCGCACTCAATCGGAGTTGTTGAGATGCGTAGCAAGTACCCCTGTCCCTGTTGCGGTCACCTGGTGTTCGATCATGCGCCCGGTCTGCATCACGTCTGCCCGATTTGCGGTTGGGAAGACAATCTGGTGCAGCTGCGGTTTCCGACGATGCCGGGCAGTTGCAATACCGTGAGTCTGGAAGATGGCCAGAAGAACTATATCGATTGCGGCGCGGCGGAGCGGCGCAATGCCGGCACCACCCGCGTTCCGGTCGAGGGCGAAGAAGTGGAAGCCGGCTGGCGGCTGCTCGATCCGAGTATCGACAATATCGAGCAGCCCGAGCGTGGGCAAAACTACGGCGAGACCTATCCCTACGAGGACACAACTCTGCTCTACTACTGGCGGGCGACTTACTGGCGCAGACTGGCAAGCTGAGACGACGTTCAGCCGGTTTCCGCCCGGGTAAAGCGCGGGCCAGCCGAGTCACGCATCCACCCGAATTGCTGTCGAGTCAACTAGATTACGTTCAGCAACGGCGCTTCCAAGGCCTCGATCTGCTGGTTGAGGTCGTCCAGGTGCTGTTCCCAGTAGCGGGGCGAATCGAACCAGGGAAACGCCGCCGGGAAGGCAGGATCGTCCCAACGCCGTGCCAGCCACACTGCATAGTGAATGTACCGCAGGGTTCGCAGCGGCTCGATCAACCACAGTTCCTGCGGATCGAAATCGCGGAACAACCGGTATCCCTCCAGAATATGCGTGAGTTGCCAGGCCTGCTCGTCGCGGTCACCGGACAATAGCATCCAAAGGTCCTGAATGGCAGGCCCGGTACAACAATCGTCGAGATCCACGAAATGCGGTCCGGCATCGGTCCACAGCACGTTGCCGGGATGACAGTCGCCGTGCAGTCTCAGCCTGGTAGGAGCAACCCGGTCTAACACGGCCGAAATGCGGGCCAGCAGTTCTGAGGTCAGCGCCTTATAGCGCGGTTTGTACTCCTCGGGCAGCCGGTCGGATTGCAGTAGCCACTGCGCCGGGGAGTGTCCAAAGGTGTCGACGTCGACTGCAGCTCGATGCGCAAAGGATTTGGCGGCCCCCAGTTGGTGGATGCGCCCCAAAAACCGGCCGATCCAACGCAGGTTTGTCGCCGTATCGAGATCGGGCCAGCGTCCCCCCTGGCGGGGGAACAACGTGAACCGAAAGCCCAAGTGGTGCAACAGGGTTGTATCGCCTATGCGTAGCGGCGCAACGACTGGAATCTCTGCGGCGGCCAGCGCCAGGGCGAAAAGGTGCTCTTCCAGGATCGCGTTGGTATGCCATCGGTCAGGCCGATAAAACTTTGCCACGACGAAGCGCGGCGCGTCCTCCTGTTCCGACTCGACCCCGATCTGGAATACCCGGTTCTCGTAACTGTTGAGCGCCATCAACCGGCCGTCGGTGCGCAGACCGGTGCTATCCACGGCGTCCAGCACTACATCGGGTGTGAGCGATTCGTAGGGGTGGCTCACTTGAGTTGGATGCCGATTTTTTGGAGCAGCGCCGTCAGGCGCCGTGGATCGAAGCCTTCGAGACGGTGTTCGCCGATCAGCAGCAAAGGTACGCCGCGCGCCCCAAGGCGTTGAAATTCGGAGAATGCGCGACGACTGGTGTCGACCGAGGCGTCGCGAAACGGCAGGCGGTTGCGTCGTAGAAACTCGCGAGCCCGTTCGCAAAAGGCGCAGTTCGTGCTGCTGTATAAGGTGATACGTGGTGTCCTGTACACGGCGTCAGCGCGTCAGCCGGATCTCGGCCTCCCGGTATTTTTCAGCCGTTTTGGCGATGATCGCGGCGGGTAGTTCGGGACCTGGCGCGGTCTTGTTCCAATCCAGGGTCTCGAGGTAGTCGCGTACAAACTGTTTATCGAAGCTCGGCGGGCTGATCCCCATGCGATACTGATCGGCTGGCCAGAAGCGCGAAGAATCCGGCGTCAACACCTCGTCGATTAGGTGCAGAACACCGTGTTCATCTACCCCGAATTCAAACTTCGTGTCGGCGATGATAATACCTCTCTGGCGCGCGTAGGCCGCACACTCCTTGTAGATTGCCAGCGATACGTCGCGTACCTGTATCGCCAGGTCCAATCCCAATAGCGCCGCCGCTTGCGCGTAGTCGATATTCTCGTCGTGCGCGCCCAGGTCCGCCTTGGTGGAAGGGGTGAATAAGGGTTCCGGCAGGCGCTCGGCCAACTGCAGATTGGGAGGCAGGTCGAGGCCGCAACACGCCCCGGTCTCCTGATAGTCCTTCCAGCCGGAGCCTGCAATGTAGCCGCGCACGATCGCTTCGACCGGTAAAGTCGTCATGCGTTTGACGACGATGGCGCGGTCGCCGAGCAGGTCGCGTTGCGCCTCGTCGGGCACGACGTCCGCGAGTGTGATATCGCGTAAATGATTGGGTATGAGGTGTTGCGTGCGGTTGAACCAGAAATTGGACACCCGGGTCAACACCTCGCCTTTTCCCGGAATGGGTTGTGGCAACACCACGTCGAACGCCGACAGCCGGTCAGTTGTGACAATCAGCAGATGCCGGTCGTCGGCCTGGTAGATGTCGCGCACTTTGCCGCGATTCAGTAGCTTCAAGTGTGGCAAATGCGATTCAAATAACGGCTGGGACATTCCTACGTTCCTTAAAAAGTCATGCGGCATTGTACCCCGGTATACTGGTGCATCATGGCTTCGGTCGGATTTTTTTGTGACGCAAGGTTTGCAATGGAGGTGAGATGGAGCAAGAGGCGTTTTTGACGGCGTTAATGGGCAGTTTTTCCTCGGCCTTGCGCTGGCCGCAACTCGATGCTCTGTGGGAGAAGGTGGCCGAACGTCCGTCGGGATGGTACATCTATCATGTCGGCGAACCACCCCCGTCATCACCTGCGGACCCCGCGGCGCTCGAGCGCTTCGTCGCAGAACTGGATGTATTGCTGCGCGCCGAACACGATGAGGACTACTGCGGGATCGTGTACGCCGACAACCACCAGGCGCCCTCTCTGATCAAGATTTACGATCCCAATAGGCTCGGCGTGGTATGCGGATCGAGCGCCAGCCCGCCGTTGCCAGGGTGGGTGCTCACCCGCATACCCCCGGTCGATTTGTCCAGTGCGCTGCGACCGGACGGCAAGCGCCGTCGCTGGTGGAAGAATTTGTTTCCTTAAACCACTTTCAAGAAAGGGTATGGCCCGGTGCATGCGTCGCGGATGTTACTCTGTTCCCATATACTGATGGCCTGCGCCGACAATCACCGGCGGGGACAGGAGAATCGAAACCATGTCAGAAGACAAACACAAGGCCTTGACTGACATCACGCGCGCCGTGATGTATCTGCTGGACGGGTGGAAGCTGGAGACGCGTGAGATGCAGGCCGTGCTGGCCATGCCCGCGACCGTACGCGGGCGCACCTTCGTCAAGTTCCGCCAGGGAGATGCGGTGTTTCCCGACGACCCGGCCGTGTTACGCCGAGCCAACTATTTGTTGCGCATTGCGGATTCTTTGCGCACTGCTTACCCCTGCAACCCGGATATGTCCGGTCGGTGGGTGCGTCAACCGCATCGGCGGTTCGGCAAGAGAACCCCTTTGTCGATTATCCTCAAGGACGGCGAAAGCGGCTTGATCGCCGTGTTAGCCGAACTCGATTGCACCTTTTCCTGGGATCTGACCGGCTCCATGCCGTCGACCTATCGCTCTCCCGGTCTCCTATAGCCGCTCCGCCAGGCCCTGAAGTGCTCGGGCCACCGTCTGCTTTCGGAAGTCGTTCGTTTGCGTATGAGCATCTTTTGAGATCGTTTCCGCGACGGCGAATTTGTTTCTGATTCGAGGTTTAGAGCCCGGTTTGGTGAACGCTTTGCGGTGCAATTGCGTCGGCCACCAGGAACTTTTCACAGCTGCGCGTTGCGTCAATAAAGCGGCAAACCGGTGCGTCGAAATCTAGCCGCCACAGATAACGCATCTAACCTGTTGAATTAATTGTAGTAAATTATATTCATACGTTCGATGGAACTCGCGACCGGCAGAAATACTAACGGTTGCGGGTAAATTGCCCACAGAGTTATCCACAGGAATTTACGCCCGTGGCCGAAAATTGACGTCTTGGTCAGATGCCCAAATGTCTTACGCGTTGGGGACTTACAACGGGAAGCTCGACACCAAGCGGTCGTCGACAAATTTTCGACATCATCTGCCGGCACGGGAGGTCCTGAATGTGTGCGGTTTCGGTCGCGTATCGACGATCGAGATTTCCCGCCGAGATCCTGGTATAGTCCGCCGCCCTTTTCCCGTTGGATCGCACATCGTGATCGAGACTCTTCGCAACGTCGCCATCATCGCCCACGTCGATCATGGTAAGACCACCCTGGTGGATGAATTGCTCAAACAGTCGGGCACGCTGGGTGAGCGTTACGGTGAAATCGAGCGTGTCATGGATTCCAATGATCTGGAGCGCGAACGGGGGATTACCATTCTTTCGAAGAACACGGCCATTCGCTGGTCCGATTACCGGATCAACATTGTCGACACACCCGGTCATGCGGATTTCGGCGGCGAGGTGGAACGGGTGCTGTCGATGGTCGATTCGGTACTCCTGCTGGTGGACGCTCAGGAAGGCCCGATGCCGCAGACTCGATTCGTGACCCAAAAGGCGTTTAAACATGGTTTGCGCCCGATCCTGGTCGTGAACAAGATCGACAAGCCCGGCGCCCGACCGGACTGGGTGATCGATCAGGTGTTCGATCTGTTCGACAGCCTCGGCGCGACCGACGAGCAGCTCGATTTTCCCATCGTCTATGCGTCTGCGCTCAACGGCTACGCAGGGACAGCCGACGATGTACGCGAGGGGGACATGGTCCCCTTGTTCGAAGCCATTGTGACGCACTGTCCACCGCCGCCGGTGGATCCACAGGGACCCTTTCAGATGCAGGTGTCCACGCTGGACTACAACAGCTATGTCGGCGCCATCGCGATCGGTCGCATCGCTCGCGGACAGGTGAGGCCCAATCAGCAAATCGTCGTTGCCAAGGCCGATGGAGATACGCACCGTGCCAAGATCGGCGTGGTCTACGGCTATATGGGTCTGCAGCGTTTCGAAGTGGCAAGCGCGGGTGCCGGCGATATCGTCGCCTTGAGCGGGATCGAGGCGCCGAACGTCTCCGACACGCTGTGTCATCCAGATAACGTCGAGTCCCTGCCGCCGCTGACGGTCGACGAACCGACCGTCTCGATGACGTTTCAGGTGAATAATTCGCCTTTTGCCGGTCGGCAGGGCAAATACCTCACCTCGCGCCAGCTCAAGGACCGGCTCGAACGCGAGTTGCTGCACAACGTGGCTTTGCGCGTCGAAGAGGGTAACGACCCGGAAAAATTCAAGGTGTCCGGCCGCGGAGAGTTGCACCTTTCGATACTGCTCGAAAACATGCGCCGCGAGGGCTACGAGCTGGCGGTTTCCAGGCCCGAGGTCATATTTCGCGAAATCGATGGCGAAATCTGCGAACCCTACGAACAGCTGACGGTGGATGTGGAAGAAAAAAACCAGGGCGCGGTGATGGATGTATTGGGTACGCGACGGGCGGATCTCAAGAATATGCTGCCGGATGGCAAGGGTCGGGTGCGTCTCGACTACATCGTTCCCTCGCGCGGACTGATCGGCTTACAGACCGATTTCATGACCTTGACCTCTGGATCCGGCCTCATATACCACGTCTTCGACCACTACGGACCCGCGCATTCCGGCGGTATTGCCCCGCGCAAGAATGGCGTTATGATCGCCAATGGCAAGGGTAAGGTGCTGGGCTATGCGCTGATGAATCTGCAGGAACGCGGCCGTTTGTTCGTCAAGCCCGGCGACGAGGTCTACGAGGGTCAGATTGTCGGCATCCATGCGCGCGAAAACGACCTGACCGTCAATCCCCTCAAGGCCAAGCAGCTGACCAACGTGCGCGCTGCCGGAAAAGACGACAACGTGCTGTTGACGCCACCGATTGTGTTTTCCCTGGAGCAGGCGCTGGAGTTCATTGACGAGGACGAATTGGTGGAAGTGACCCCTGCGGCGATCAGAATCCGCAAAAAGCATCTCAAAGAGCACGAACGCAAGCGGGCCGGGCGCGAATGAGCGGGCAAGACGACCGATCTCAGACCCGGTATGGGGGAGTCAACCCGGTTTGGCGTCATTCCCCGTTGAGCTGGTGCGGCGTGGGCCGCCCGGTCGTTCACCGGCCCCTTGACGCCCGATCTTCCGGTCGAAGGTAATGCGAACCCTCTATCCGGACATCGCCCCCTACGTGACGCATTCGCTGCGCGTCGACGACCGCCACACGCTGTACGTCGAGGAGTGTGGGACGCCAAAGGGCATTCCCGCGTTGTTTCTGCACGGCGGACCGGGCGCCGGGTGTGAATCCTACCATCGACGCTTTTTCGACCCTCAACGCTACCGCGCTGTGCTGTTCGACCAGCGCGGCGCGGGTCGATCGACACCGCATGCCGATCTGGTCGACAACACCACGGAACTGCTGATACGGGACATCGAAACCATCCGGCAACAACTCGGGGTCGAGCGTTGGGTGGTTTTTGGCGGATCCTGGGGGTCGACCTTGGCGCTGGTTTACGCCGAGGCCCATCCGGAGCGCGTGTCGGCGTTGATCCTGCGCGGGGTGTTTCTTTGTCGGCCGCAGGAGATTCATTGGTTCTATCAGGAAGGCGCCAACCGCGTTTTTCCCGATTATTGGCGCGATTTCGTCGCGCCGATTGCACCGGAGCGACGTGGCGATCTGCTGCATGCCTACTACGCTGCCCTGACCGGTTCGAATGAAGTTGCGCAGCTGGCCGCCGCCAAGGCCTGGTCGATTTGGGAAGGGCGTACCGCGACGCTGCTACCCAATCCCGATGTCGTGGCGCATTTTGGCGGGGCCCACGTGGCGCTGAGCATGGCGCGGATCGAAAGCCACTATTTCGTCAACGATGCCTTCCTGCAACCCAATCAGTTGTTGCACGATGCGCCTCGTCTGGCGGGTATTCCCGGGGTTATCGTGCACGGCCGATACGATCTGATCTGCCCGTTGGAAAACGCCTGGCAGTTGCACCAAGCCTGGTCCGGCAGTGAGTTGCAGATCATTCCCGATGCGGGACATTCGGCGGCGGAGCCCAATACCGCGGCGGCGCTGGTTGCGGCGTTGGATCGGTTTGCCGCCGAGCAGATGTCCGAGTAAGGATTTTCTGAGATCTAGCCGCTCGCGATGAGGCGAGACGGCACAACGGGCGCGGCTACGACAGCGCTTCGCTGGCGCGCGTTGCGAGCAGTTCCAGACGGTTCCTGTCCTCCTCGCTGATATCGATGATCTGTACGCCAGCCCACACCGTGTCGGCGCTTTCTGCCTTCGAACTCCACAGGATCATCACGCCGGCGTTGAAACGCTGAATATCCCCATCGGGCGTCGTGGCCGACAACTCGATCTGGTAGAGCGTTTCGGCCGCCATGATTTGCGTGCCGATGATGAGCATGCCGCCCAGTGAAAGGTTGACGACTTGCCCGACCAGCGTACCGTCCAGCTGGTTCCTGATCTCCGCGTGCCAGCCGTCGGTGTCAAGTGGGATACGGGGGTGTTTTCTTTTGTCCAATGTCGTTTCTCCGGAGTTCGCGTCTATGCGCGTTGCTCCAATGCTTCCATGGCCCGCTTCAGCGACGATTCGACGTAGGATGTGCCCGACGCGTGCAGCACGTGGGCGCGTTCGCGGTCGATGGCGTCACAGAATTCTCGCAGCGAAATGGCCATTGCCTTGGCACCGCTCTGGTCGACGAACAGGAATCGCTCGGTCTTCGCGTTGAACCAGGACATCTTGACGACCTTGTCGCCATCGACGTTGTCGTGAAACACGATCCATGTGCCCCTGGGTAGATTCGGTAGTCGTGTCAGCAAAGCTTCGCCATTCGGTGATAGATCGATATCCTGACCTGTATCGGCCGCTTTTTTGGATTCCAAAGGTTTGGCCGCTTCCGGCTTCGCGTCTGCGTCGACCGGTTTGTAATCTTCCGCGAAGATTTCGAACAACCGGTTTACTTCGCTCTGGTACTGCGGGATCAGCTTTTCCAGGCGTCGATTGAACTCGTCGCGTAGCGTGACCACTTCGGCATGCAGCGGCCTTTGTCCCGACACCAGGGTCTTCACCAGAGCTAGTATCCGGTTGCTCAGAACCTGCGCGCCACGCCACGTTCCGGAATCGGTATCGCCGCCGCTGCGCAGGTAGATCAGCGTGAGATAGTCGGTCCAGGGTCCCGTCACGAAGGTTGTGTAGCGCGCCGGCGCGCCTTCGACCGCCAGCAGTTCCTTGGTGACCTTGGCGGCGGTGAGCTTGGCCTCCTCGAGACGCGCCTTACCTTTTTCAGTCTCGATGGTTCGCGCTTCCCTGACCTTCTGCTTTTCCGACAGGGCTTTGATCTCGGTGGTCAGCTTGTCTTCCAGTTCCTGGAACAGCTGTACCGGATGTTCTTTGGCGCGAACGATGCGCTCCACGGTGAATTGGAGTTGCGGGTACAGGCCTTGCGTCAAGTCCCGCTCGTCCACCCAGCGCGACCCGGCCTCGATCATTTCGTCGAACAGGCGACGCGCCGGATACTCTCGATGTTCCAGGAAGGTGCGGTCACGAATCGCGACCTTGAGATACGGAGTATGCAGGTGGCTGAGCAACGCCTTGACGGTATTGCCCAGTCGCTTGTCGTTCAGCATGACTTCGAACAGCATCCCGACGATGTCGATGATGTCTTCGTCGAAATGGCTCAGCTTGTTGCGACCGACGGTTTCTTTAACCTGCGTCCGTTGAATCGACAGCGCATTGCGGATTTTCTGTAGCAGCGAGGTGGAAACCGGTGCCTGCTTGGCGCCTTTTTCCCGCACGCCGGTTTCCGGCAGCGGCGTATCGGTCGTCGCGACCGCCGTTTCAACCGCCCGGGCGACGGCCTCGGACGGTGCGGGATGCAGGGGTTCCGGGCGAACGGTAGCGCCGCGCTGTAACGCCTGTCTGGTCCTTTGGGCAGCCAGCAGCTCACGCACGCGCGAGAGGATCTGATCGCCGAGTTCGATTTCTTCCTCGGAGGATCCGCCCGGTTCGTGATATGGGGCGCCGGTTGCCGGACCTTGACTTTCTCTGGCGGCTCCCGCGCCGGCGTGCGCACCGCCCGCCCGGGCCGGGGCGCCGCCGCCTTGTCGCTGCCCCGGCTGGCCGGCTGCCTGGGCTTGCTCGTCGTATTCGTCTTCCGCCTCATCGCTTTTGTCGGAGACCGCGCCGGGTGCTCGTACGATCTTGTATTTCAAGTTCGGCAGAATGCCCGCACTGCGCAAATCTTCGTTCAGGTTTTCGTGCCAGTGCGACGAGCGGCGAATAACGTCTCGCTCGAACAAGGTGAAAAGCGCCAGCAGGACTTCGCGTTCGACATTCAGAACGTTGCTGGCCTTTTCAAATACCGAACTCAGTTGATGCGGGCCGGCCGGGATAAGTTTGACGTCAATCGCAGGCCGACCGACGAAGACCCCCAGGCGTTGGCCCAGCGCGTGATACAACTCGGAGTTATGTTTGATCGCCTGATCGGAGATCGTCTGCAACGCGAGACTCCGCTCAAACGTGTCTTTGCTTACCAGGCTAAGGGTTTCCGACCCCAACCTGCTCTGCTGTTCGGGGTTGCGCATGAAATCGAACAGGTCGTGGTACAGGCCGTCATGGAACTGGGATTCGACCTGGTCCTGCTTCAGCCATATCTCCCGCTGACCCTCGAAGAAGCGGTTCTGAATCTGGTTGGTTTCCGCCTTGTCAGCGTACTCGAGCATCACCTTGTCGGCCGACTTGAATAAGTCGCTGACGAACGTGCCAGCTTCCGGCACGATGTTTTCGCGCCACTTGTTAAGCAGGTCCTGAACTTGTTCTCTTTTCACGGATTCCCGAACTCTTTTTTTGGTTAAGCGGACCCTGGAGGCGTCATAGCGTCAGCTCGAAGCGCGCGAGCGATTTTGGCCGGTCCATTTTCGCCAGACTCGATGACCACGGACACCTTGGCCGCCTCCGTGGCCGGTTTGCGTCCCTCACCGGGGAACGATCGCCGCAATATGCACCATGACCGCAACGCGCATTCACGGGCTGTCGACGGGTCCTCTCGAAGCGCGCAGACACGTGATAATGTGTGGTCAGATGCGATATTACACTGTCCGAAAAGGAAATCTTTCCGCATTTTCGTGCTTAACGATGCTCCTTCGAAACACCTCGAACAACCTTTCAACGGGCCCTTTTCACTCGAAATCGAACAGGGACGATAACATTTAGCGTCAGGTAAACGAATGTTTGTACACAAATTTGTTCGACGAGTGAAATGATTGGTTTGCTGCAGAGGGTGAATTGTGCCCGGGTAGAGGTAGATTGCGAGGTGATCGGCCGGATCGGCCGGGGTATTCTGGTGTTGGTCGGGGTACAAAAAGGCGACCAGGAAAATCAAGCCGAACGCCTGTTGCAACGGGTGTTGGGGTATCGGGTTTTCCCCGATGAGCAGGGGCGGATGAACCTGAGCTTGACCCAAACGGGTGGCGGGCTGCTGTTGGTGCCGCAATTTACGCTGGCGGCGGATACCCGCAGCGGGTCGCGCGCCGGTTTCTCGCGCGCAGCCACACCCGCGGAAGGGCGCCGTTTGTTCGAATATCTCGCGCAACGGGCCCAAGCCGATTGGCCGGACGTGGCATTGGGCCGTTTCGGGGCGGATATGCAGGTGAGCCTGATCAACGACGGCCCCGTTACTTTCTGGCTTGAATCCTGAATCGCGAGCGTCATGTTCCGCGGACGTCGTATGACAGTGGCGAATTCGACGCGCCAATCAGCGAATCTGACAGCTTGCCGAGTTTCGCATAAAATCCGGGTTTAAGACCTTCATTAGCGGGACAACTCATGGCTCGTAGCGCGCGCGTAGAGCGCAACACGCTGGAAACGCAAATCACCGTAGCGATTAACCTGGACGGGTCCGGCCAGTCGGTATTTGACACCGCTGTTCCATTCCTGGATCACATGCTGGATCAGATCGCGCGCCACGGGCTGATCGATTTGGAGGTGTCCGCCAAGGGAGATTTGCATATCGATGCACACCATACCGTCGAGGATATTGGTATTGCCTTGGGGCAGGCGCTGGCCAAGGCGGTGGGCGACAAGAAGGGCATTCGGCGCTACGGTCACGCCTATGTGCCATTGGACGAGGCTTTGTCGCGCGTGGTGGTCGATCTCTCCGGGCGACCCGGTTTGGAGTTTCGCGTGGATTTCACCCGCGGCATGGTGGGCAACTTCGATGTCGACCTGTTCCACGAGTTCTTCCAAGGCCTGGTCAATCACGCGGCGATGACTTTGCACATCGACAATCTGCGCGGCGCCAACGCCCACCATCAGGCCGAAACGGTGTTCAAGGCGTTCGGGCGCGCGCTGCGTATGGCGCTGGAGCCTGATCCGCGGCTCGGTGACGTCGTGCCGTCGACCAAAGGCAGTCTCTGAACCAGAGGTAGAGGGATGAGTGACAAAATCGCGGTGATCGACTACGGCATGGGCAACCTGCGGTCCGTGTCCAAGGCGGTCGAGCACGTCGCGCCAACGGCCGAGGTGCGGGTCACCGACGATCCGGCGTTCATCGCCGACGCCGATCGGGTGGTGTTCCCGGGGCAGGGCGCGGCGCGTGATTGTATGGCCGCGATCAGCCAGCACCACGTCAACCAGGCGGTGCGCGAGGCGGCGGCCGCCAAACCGTTCCTCGGCATCTGCATGGGGCTTCAGGTGCTGATGGACTTCAGCGAGGAAAACGAAGGCACCCGCCTGATGGGGCTGTTTTCAGGCCGGGTCGAGCGGTTCGCCGCGGACATGCCGGGCGAAGCCGGGCTGCATCTGAAAATCCCGCACATGGGTTGGAGCAATGTGCAGCAGACTCGACCGCACCCGTTGTGGGAGGGGATTCGCGACGGGAGTCGCTTTTATTTCGTTCACAGTTATCGGGTCGTCCCGGATGATTCGTCCCTGACGGTTGCGGAAACCGACTACGGCGTGCGTTTTACGTGCGCAATCGCTCGCGATAACCTGTTCGCCGTGCAGTTCCACCCGGAAAAGAGCGCCGCAGCGGGATTGCGTTTACTTGAAAACTTCGTCAACTGGAAACCCTGATGCTGCTTATTCCTGCCATAGATCTAAAGGACGGTAAGTGCGTGCGTCTGCGCCAAGGGCGTATGGACGATAACACGGTATTTTCGGATGATCCCCTCGAAATGGCGCAACGCTGGGTCGAGGCCGGTGCGCGACGATTGCATATGGTCGATCTGAACGGCGCTTTCGAAGGCCGGCCGGTGAATGCCGAACCCGTGCGCCGGATAGCCGACGCCTACCCCGAGCTGCCGATTCAGATTGGTGGCGGAATACGTGACGCCGAAACCATCGAGGCCTACCTGGATGCCGGCGTACAGTGGTGCATACTGGGTACCAAGGCGGTGCGCGAACCGCATTTTATCTCTGAGGTCTGCTTGGAATTCCCGAGTCACATCATCGTCGGACTGGACGCCAAAGACGGCAAGGTCGCGGTAGAGGGCTGGTCGAAACTGTCTCGTCACGACGTACTCGATATGGCCCGGCATTTCGAGAACGATGGCGTCGACGCGATCGTCTACACTGATATCAGCCGCGACGGGATGATGACCGGCTGCAATGTGGAAGCAACGGTCGCCCTGGCCGATGCCGTGCGTATTCCGGTCATCGCCTCGGGCGGGATTACCAATCTTGACGATATACGCGCGCTCTGCACAGCGGACACCGACAATATATTGGGCGCGATCACCGGACGGGCGATTTACGAAGGAACGCTGGATTTCGCCGCCGGACAGCAACTCGCCGACGAGTTGAGCGCGGCCGGGTAGAGCGGGCATGGGCCTCGCAAAACGTATCATTCCGTGCCTCGATGTCGACGCCGGTCGCGTTGTCAAGGGCGTCAAGTTCGTCGATATCCGCGATGCCGGCGACCCGGTCGAGGTCGCGCGCCGCTACAACGAAGAAGGCGCGGACGAAATCACCTTTCTCGATATCACGGCCAGTTCCGACGAACGTGAAACCATTGTGCACGTGGTCGAGCGGGTGGCGTCGGAGGTTTTTATTCCGCTGACTGTCGGTGGTGGTATCCGCCAAGTGGAGGACGTGCGGCGCATGCTCAATGCCGGTGCCGACAAGGTCGGTATCAACACCGCGGCGGTGTTCAATCCCGGATTTGTCAAGGAGGCGGCCGAGAAGTTCGGTTCGCAGTGTATTGTGGTCGCGATCGATGCCAAGAGAGTTGGCGATCATTGGGAGATCTTCACCCACGGCGGGCGCAAGCCAACGGGTATCGACGCTGTCCAGTGGGCGCGGAAAATGGCGGAATACGGCGCCGGCGAAATACTGCTCACCAGTATGGACCGCGACGGCACCAAGATCGGGTTTGACAACCAGTTGACACGGGCGGTGGCGGAGGCGGTGCCCGTCCCCGTTATCGCGTCGGGCGGGGTGGGGGAGTTGCAGCACCTGGTGGACGGCGTGAAAAAGGGCGGCGCGGATGCGGTTCTGGCGGCCTCGATATTTCATTTCGCGGAGTACAGCGTGGGCGAAGCGAAACGCTTCATGGCCGAACGCGGTGTAGAGGTGCGGCTGTGATGAAGACGAATACGATGTGCCCGGACGGCGGCGCGTGTCGTGCTCGGGCCGCCGACAGCCCGTGAACGACACGCTGGAAAAACTGGCGGTTGTTCTGGAGCAGCGCAAAGCAGCGGATGCGACGAGTTCATACGTCGCCAAGTTGTATGCCAAGGGTCTGGACGGGATTTTGAAGAAAATCGGCGAGGAAGCCGCGGAGACCATCATGGCGGCGAAAGACGGCGATGCGCAAAAAATCGTCAGCGAGACCGCCGATCTGTGGTTTCACTCGCTGGTGATGCTGGCGCATCTGAACCTGGGCCCCGGCGATGTGTTGGCCGAACTGGACCGGCGCTTCGGCTTATCGGGGCTGGAGGAGAAAGCCAGGCGCGGGCAACGCGATTGATTCGATGCCCGGCAATCTGAGTTATCATCCGCGCTTCGCGGCGGCGATTGCCGCCTACAGAATTACGTAAGACGCCGTAGCGGCGGGAGACTGAAATGGGTTTCGGTGGTATCAGTATCTGGCAACTGTTGATCATCCTCGTGATAGTGCTGCTGTTGTTCGGCACCAAGCGGTTGCGCAATCTGGGCGGCGATCTGGGAAACGCCGTCAAAGGGTTCCGTAAGGCCATGGACGACGGTGAAAAAGAGTCGCCGGCCGAGAAAATCGAGCAGGCCGCAAAAGAGGACGACGTGATCGAAGGTCAGGCGACGCGCGAAAAAGACAAGACCTGAATCCCTAACGCGTCTGACACCGCACGACAAGCTCTCAATGGCATTCTCCGCCCGAACATATCGCACCGGCGAAAGGTTCCGCTTTTGTTGCTACCGAACACATTCGAAGCGATGACGTCGATGCGCGCCCCGTTGATATGTCGGCTGCAGCCCCTGCGACCGGTCCGTGTGACTGTCACGGGCGAGGCGCGAGTATAGCCGTGTTCGACGTCGGTTTTTTCGAATTGCTGTTGATCGGCGTGGTTGCGCTTATCGTTGTCGGTCCCGAGCGTTTACCGCGCATCGCCCGTACGGCCGGACTTTGGCTGGGTAAAGGGCGCCGCTTCATCGGGCAGGTCCGCTCCGACATCGAGCAAGAGATCAAAGCGGATGAGCTGAAGCGGATACTAGACGAGCAGAAACGCGCCAATCCGATGCACGAAATCATCGAAGACACCAAAGACGCCTTCGGCGAAATCAAGTCAAAGACCGCTATCTCCGAAGCGAACGCAAGTTCCACAAAGGTTGCTTCAAACCAGGCCAAAGAATCCGCCCAAGCAAAATCCGATGGCCACACCGCAGACTCCTGAGCACGAGGCGCCGTTCGTCTCCCACCTCATTGAGCTGCGCGATCGCCTGCTACGGACCGTGCTCGTCATCTTGGCGATCTTTATCTGCCTGTTTCCTTTTGCCAACGATATCTACCGCTACGTTGCAGACCCCTTGATGGCAGTTTTGCCGGAAGGCACCAGTATGATCGCCACGCAAGTGGCCTCACCGTTTCTAACGCCGTTTAAACTGAGTCTGATCGCCGCGGTGTTTCTGGCGATCCCCTTTATCCTGCATCAGCTGTGGGCCTTTGTGGCACCCGGCCTATATCAGCATGAGCGGCGTTTGGCGATGCCCCTGTTGGCATCCAGCATTGCGTTGTTTTATCTAGGAATGGCGTTCGCATACTTTGTGGTGTTTCCGCTGGTATTCGGGTTCCTAACGAGTATCGCGCCGGAAGGCGTGGCGGTGATGACCGACATAACCGCCTATCTGGATTTCGTGCTGGCGTTGTTTTTCGCCTTTGGACTGGCGTTCGAGGTGCCTATCGCGACCATCATACTGGTGTGGGCGGGGGTGACGACCCCGGCATCACTCGCGAGCAAGCGACCTTACGTCATTGTCGGGGCGTTTATCGTCGGCATGCTGTTGACCCCACCCGATATTATTTCTCAAACCTTGCTCGCCTTGCCCATGTGGGTGTTGTTTGAACTGGGCGTGCTGTTGTCGCGGTTTTTTATCCGGGGAAGGAATGCGGTGGACGAAGCGGCGGCTGGCGAGGAACCGGCCGGGGCGGCGGTCGCGTCAGCCACGGCCGGCGCCGGTACCGCAAGCGGTACGTCTCCCGTCGTGGATGAAAACCGCTTTGTCCCCATGACCGACGAGGAGATGGAAGCGGAGCTGGACGCTATCGAAGCCGAAGACGACGACAAAAAGGGTAGGTCGGGCGATGGGCAAGAAGCCGCGAAGGCGCATGACGATACCGCTGCAAAGCCGACCGATACCGTAGAGCAAGTGCGTCGGGCGCGGGTTGAAGAAAAGCTCGTACGCGTGCAGGAATTGCGCGAAGCCATGGATTTTGACGGCATGCGGGGCTTGCTCTATGAGATCCTGGTCGAGGGCGATGACGATCAGATTCGGGTCGCGCGCGATATTCTCGCGCAGTTGGACGACCCGACCTGACCGACCAACTGCATTCGATACGCTGGCGGATCATTGATAGGAGCAGCCACACTGCCGGCGACGCCGCGCGGTCGCGCAACAAACATCGTCGGCCGAAGGAAGCCGGCTCGGCGATGCGCATCCGATCGACGCCGCGGCACCCTGAGGCTGGTCTCCTGCGGCGCAATCCAGCGCAGTCGGCCGTACAACCGGTCAGGGGGTATTCAATGAGAAAAACTCTGCACGCTTGGTTTTGTTGTCTGCTGCTCTCGAGTGCCGCTGATGCGCTCGAAAACCAGCTGGCGAATCACGCTTCCCCGTATCTGGCCATGCACGGCACCGACCCGGTGCATTGGCAAGACTGGGGCGATCAGGTGCTGGTGGCGGCGCGGCGGGAGGATAAATTGATGTTTATCTCGAGCGGTTACTTTGCCTGTCACTGGTGCCACGTCATGCAGCAGGAAAGCTACCGTAATCCCGAGATTGCGCAACTGCTGAACAAGCATTTCATCCCCGTGAAACTGGATCGAGAGCTGCATCCCGCGCTGGATGCGCATCTGATCGATTTCGTGCAACAGACGCAGGGGCGTGCTGGTTGGCCGCTGAACGTTTTCGTGACCCCGGAAGGTTTCCCTCTGGTTGGTCTGACCTATGCCCCGAGTGATCGATTCATCGATATCCTCAGACATCTGGTAACCCTTTGGGACGAAAAACGCGAGCCCAACCGGGCATTGGCACAACGCGCGATGGCCGCTATCCGGAATAACGATGCGCCGGTCGAGGTGCCGGCGGACATGGCGCCAACGGCTTTGCGGCGAGCGTTCGTGGCCCGTGCGTTGGCAATCGCCGACGATATGACGGGCGGGTTCGGCGATCAGAATCGTTTTCCCATGGCGCCGCAACTATTGGCTTTGATGGAGATGCAGTCGCTCGCCGCGAATTCGGATCTGGCCGATTTTCTCAAGCTGACGCTCGACCAGATGGCGTCGCAAGGTCTGCGCGACCATCTGGGCGGCGGGTTTTTTCGCTACACCGTTGATCCCAACTGGCAGGTGCCTCACTACGAAAAGATGCTTTACACGCAAGCGCTGTTGGCGCAGGTGTATCTCGCAGCGGCCGCGGTATTCGAACACTCCCCCTATGCGGCGGTGGCAGAGGATACACTGGATTTCGTACTCCGCCATCTGGCAGCAGCCGGCGGCGGTTACATCGCCAGCCTGTCGGCCGTCGACGGCGCGGGCAAAGAGGGCGGGGCTTATTTGTGGTCGGACGACCAACTGGGCGCCGTGTTAAATGCGGATGAACTGTCATTGGCGCGGCCGTATTGGTCAATGCAGGGCAATGCGCCGACCGAGGGGGGATATTTGCCGCGACGCGTAACCGATAGTTTGGCCCTGGCCAAGGCGTCGGGTATCGAAGTGTCCGCGCTGGCAAGCGAAACCGCGCGGCTACGCGACAAGCTGATTAACGAACGCCTCAAGCGCGATTTACCGCGCGACGAAAAGGTGATCGTTGGTTGGAACGGATTGTTGCTGGCCGTGCTGGCGGAAGCGGGTGAACAACTGGACGCCGAGCCTTATCGGCGGGCTGCGGGTGAGTTGGGCGAATTCCTCATGCGGCGTTACTGGAACGGCGAACGGTTGCTTCGCGCGCGTGGAGAGCAGGGCGCCATCGGTACCCCTGCGTTGGAGGATTACGCGTACCTGTCGCTGGGTCTGGACCGGTTGGCTGGATTACAGGGCAACGGGCGTGCAGCGACAGTGAGAGATGAATTGCTGGGAGCGGCGTGGCGCGATTTTCACACCCCGGGGAAGGGTTGGCGGGCCGGTGGCACGAACGCGCAACTGCCCGCAATGGCGTCGCATCGGGCCATGCGCGACGGCCCAATGCCCAGCCCCGCGGCGGTCGTGGTCGGCTTGTCGCTAAGGTCAGGGTCTCCAGTTACCGTGGAGCTGGCGCGGTCATCGATGCTGGCTGCCAAGGGCAGCGTGTACCGCGAGCCGCTGTGGCACGCGACCGATGTGGCGATCATCGCAGGGAAGGGCTTAGCGGTAACGCATTCGCGTGCCGTGAGTCAGTGATAGGTTGATTTCTTCGGCGCTGAGTTCTTTGGGAAACAACGTTCCTGATATCTTGGCCCCGTTGATACTGGCGCCGTCGAGTTTGGTTTCTGACAGATCCAGACCGCGAAGATCAGCCTGACGTAAATAGGCGTCGGAGAGATCAAGGCCGTGCACTTGGGCGTGGCGGAGATCCACACCGCGCAGATCGGTGCCGCGCAGATCACAGCAGCCACCCTTGGCACACCGCTCGTTGAACTCTTTGATACCGCCGTGGCGTAACAACTGGTACAGCTCGTCATCGCTGATGCGGGGTTCAGACATGGACCAATCTCCTTCGTAATGAGCCATCTTGAGCATCACCCTTTCTACCACGATTATACGGTGCGTCAGGGTTTTTCGCGCCAGATCTCATCGTTTTACGCCTGATAAACCCGAAATTGACTGTTCGTGGCGTATCCGTCCTGCCTTCCACATCCCACAGGTGCCAACCGGTCACCGCGTAGCTTACAGTGCAGCCAGTTCTCTGTCCGTCAGCGGCGCGTCGAGCGTGGTGCCCGGATCCGGCGCCACTTCCCGCGGCAGGCGCTTTCGCTTGGACAGATCCCGCGCGGGCTTGATGCGCGGATCCGCCAGGCTTCTGTTGTTCGGGCGTGAGCCATTTTTGACCGATACCGCTGGTTTGGTCGAGTCGAGGTCTTGCATTTGCTTGCCTCCGAATCTCCGTACGTCGAGGTGGAAACCGTGTTGGTTTGTGTCACCTGGGAACGTAGTGTTGAAGACCGACGGATTGTGGGAAATATTTCCGTTTCTTACCCGGTGTTTTATGCATCAGCAATGCGATCACGGTTTAAGAGACAAAGATCCGTGCTTATCGCCTGATAATCGCCGTGCCATTGCATCGGCGCGAAACTGTCGCGCTCGTCAATGTGTGATTGGCATCGAAATTATTGAGAACAACACCGTCTAGGCTAGTCGACTGTGTCCATAGCCGATCAGAGTGAGGCGGGTACCGCCGGAGGGAAAATGTATACCAAGTCGAAAACTTTATTGAATTGGGTGATCTTCATCACATTCTCGTGTTTCCTAGGGACGTCGCACGCATATTGGCATGACGCCGATCTGGCCGCTGAGCTTGCCGAGGTGAAAACCGTCGATGCCGCGGTCGACCTCATCGCGGAAACCCTGGAAAGGGATCGATTCGAAATCGTACTGGAGGTCGATCATCAGGCCGCCGCAACGAGTGTCGGCCTGGAACTGCGGCCGACCACGGTGGTGTTCGCGCGCGCGTCGAAGTGGCTGGAGCGCGCGATCTTGCGCCGCTCGGACACGATCGGCATTGACTTGCCGGTAAAGATTCTGGTGTTCGAGGACGCCGACGGAGTTATTCAGTATCGATTCAATCCGACCGGCTACCTGACGGACCGCCACGACGTGCCGACGCTTGATGTCGCTTTCCGGCTGCTGAACAGAACCGTCGACAAAACCATCGAATTGAATGACGGGTTGATCACGACACCCAGCAATCGCTCGGTTGCGGATACCGTTACGGCGATACAAGACGCGCTCGCGGCTGCCGGCGGGTTCAGGATTCCGCTCACTTTGGACTACTCGGTCGGCTTTCGGCACCCCAGGGCCGCCACCTTGATCGTGTTCGGTAACCCCAACGTGGGGACGCCGCTGATGCAGGCGACGCAGGAAGTTGCGCTCGACTTGCCGCAGAAGTTCCTGGTCTGGGAAGACGAAGGCGGCGAGGTCTATATCACCTACAACGATCCCTTCTTCATCGCCAAGCGCCATAACGTTCAGGGCGAGGACGCGCGCTTGACGAATATCAGCAACGCGTTGGCCAATTTTGCCCGCCTGGGGGCGGGCGAGTAGCCGTCACCTGGCGCAACCGGCTTTGGCAGTCACGACACTGGCTGGCCGGTTGCGTTCGTGCTGCGTTCAGGCTGGCTGGCGGAAAACGCGGGTTTACCGCCGCGACCTGCGTTCATCGCTTGCGGCGAAACGGACCGCGTAACCTTCTGCTCAGTCGCGCTGGGCGCTTTCTGCGGCGATCCACGGTTGATCGCGCACGGCGCCTGGTTCACAGTACATAGGCGTGCGACTTTGATGTTGGTCGATAGCGCCTCGGGCGGTGTACATCGAGAGGCGACGGGCGGTGGCGTAGGCGGTTGCAGCGAGTTTGCTGCGGGGATTCGCGAGAGGTGACGGGTGGCGCGATGGGTCATGCATGTTGATCTCGACGCCTTCTATGCGTCGATCGAGCAACGGGACAATCCGGATCTACGCGGCCGGCCGGTCGTAGTCGGCGCGTTGCCGGGCGGGCGTGGCGTCGTTGCCACCTGTTCCTATGAAGCTCGGTGTTTCGGCGTTCGGTCCGCTATGCCGATAGCCGAAGCGGCGCGGCGCTTGCCGTCCGAGACCGTCTATGTTCGCCCGCGCATGGCGCACTATGCAGGGGTTTCGCGAGCGATCATGCAGGTCTTGAAGGCGGTCTCGCCTGTCGTCGAAAAAGTGTCTATCGACGAGGCCTATCTGGATGTCTCGGGTCTCGAGCGCTTGGTGGGGGCGCCGGAAGTAGTCGGCCGACGCGCCAAGGAAATGATACATGAGGCGGTTGGACTTACCGCCTCGGTGGGTATAGGTCCGAACCGGTTTATCGCCAAGATCGCCTCCGATCACCGCAAGCCGGACGGGCTGACCGTGGTGCGTTGCGAAGATATTCAGGCCTTTCTCGACCCCCTGCCGGTAACCGTGCTGCGAGGCGTCGGGGTCAAGACGGAGCCGGTACTGCGGCGTTTGGGACTGGTGTCCGTGGCCGACGTGCGCCGGGTCCCGCTCGATACATTGCGCCAGCAACTGGGTGCCCAGATGGGGGTCAAGATGTACGAGCAGGCGCGTGGGATCGCCTCCGACAAGTTGCACACCGACAGCATGCGAAAGTCGATCTCCAAGGAAACGACCTTCGACGAAGACCTCACCGATGTTGCAACATTACGCGATACGTTGCGTTGGGCGGCCCAGGAAATCGCGTTCATCGCCCGGGAAGAAAAACGCAAGCCCTCTGTCGTGACGTTGAAGATCCGCTTTACAGGCTTCGAAACCCATACACGCTCCCGAACCCTGACGGTTCCGAATCACGACGCGTTGGAATTGTTTCACGTGGCCTGGGCGTTGTACCAGAACGAGGACTGGAGCAGAAAGCCCGTTCGGCTTATCGGGCTAGGCGTTTCGGGATGGAGCACGGATGCGGGAACGCAACAGGATCTGTTCGATAAGGGAGCCGTGGCGGCCCCGAAAGAGCAACGTCTCAACCACGCCCTGGACGAGATCAGTCACAAATTCGGCCGAGGTTCAATTCAGCTGGGGCTCAAGCGCCGTAAGCATTGACGATGGCGATGGCGGGTAATCAATGGAGCTGAGCGATCCGCTCGGACGGTTGCAGCAGAGGACACCAGGTTCGGTACGAGTCTTTACGCGAAACCTCGCGTGGCGCCGGGGTCGACCGCGTTGCGGAAGCGCGGCGCTACAAGAGCGACATGCGCAACAATGCGTTGCTCGTCGCCGTGGCGGTCCACACGGTGGCCGTGCCGGTGATGGTCTTCTTTCCGCAGTATGCGCCTGTCGGTGCCGTTTTTGCTGCCCTGATTCTATTGTGGTTTTTCAGCATTTTGTACAATGGCGATGGCGATATGTCGACGAAGAATTATCCGGCCAGAATGGTATACCTTGAGGTCTTGAGCAGCCATGTTCGATAGCAATTGTCTTGCTTGCGGTAAAAGAATCAGCAGCGACGCGCAGTACTGTCCGTATTGCAAGGTCGAGGTGGGCAGCAAGAAGGTCGACGACGAAAAAGCGAGGTCTGGCCGCTTTATCTGGATTGTCGTTGTACTGGCGGTTTTGTGCGTAGCGATCGCCCTGTGGCTGCCGCGCGATGTTACGCCCTGAGGCGTTTCGGCGAAGGCAACGCGACTCAGCTCTGTGCCGCGA